>CAMBGQ010000001.1 GCA_945866215.1 Opitutus sp. GAS368
TGGTCCGAAAGGGCGGCGGTCGGTTCGTCCATCAGGATGACGTCAGCCTGGCGCCCGAGCGCCTTGGCGATCTCGACCACTTGAGTCTGAGCCACGGTCAGCGTGCGCATCAGGCGGGTCGGACTGATATCAGATTCAAGTTCGCCCAATAGTTCTTTGGCGCGCGCCAGCTGGGCGGGTCGATCAATGAGTCCTAAGCCGGAGCAAGGCTCGGTACCGAGGGTAATATTCTCCGCTACCGTCAGATTAGGGATGGGCATCAGTTCCTGATGGATCATCGCGATGCCCGCGACCAAGGCATCGTGTGGCGAGGTGAACTCGGCAGTGCGTTCGCGCCATTCCACCTGTCCGCCGTCGGGGCGATAGAGTCCGGCGAGGATCTTCATCAACGTCGACTTGCCGGCGCCGTTCTCACCCATCAAGGCGTGCACTTCGCCTGGCAAGAAGTCGATCGACGTCGGATGTAAGACGGTGAGCCCTCCGAAATCCTTGCTTAGTTCGAGGGCTCGGAGCATGGCGGGAATCAGCAGCAACCCGAACCGGGCGCGCAGGCTGACTTATCCTCAAGACTAGCGGGGAAGCAGACGTCCTCGGCGAGGCAGGCCGTGTGGCGCATACCGAGGGAAAGGACGACCTGCTTTTCTTCGAGGCGGGTAGCGATGACCGGGAAGACCGAAAGGTAAGGGGATTCGGCTTCGACCTCGACGGGCAGGTTGATCGAACTGAGCACGCCGGCCCCTTTGGCCAGAATCTGGGCGAACTTCGATGCCGTGATGCGGTGCTCCGTGTCGTCGGCCTGGTAGATCTGGAGACGGCAGCTCGAGTCGGTGCGCAAGGTGCCGCCGCCGTCGACGAACTTCTTATCGACGCGTGCGATCTCCGTCACGTGGACGTGAGGGCTGAGTAGGGTCGTGGTCGGGAGCTCGAAACGTACGATCCGTCCATCCGCCTTATTCAAGGCCTCCACGAGCTGTTGAAGGGAAAGGGGGATGGGGGAGAGTTTCATCGAGAGGGAAGGTCTTTGGCCACATCAGCGGGCCAAGCGGACAGCGGACGAATGGCCATACGCCGATACTCGCATTCAGCGGCTTCAGACTGGATCTGGAGTTTGCCGGCTTTCAGCGGGACGTCGACCGTTGAACCCTTCTCGCGATAGCGGGAATTCAGGATGACATTGACCGTCTTGCCGTTGAGACGGAAGACCGCATCGCCGTTGAGGGCGAAGCATTCGATCGTGTTCCATTCACCGAAGGGCTTCTCGTCGTAATTTGTGCCGTGCCAGACTCGCTGGGTGCTCGGTGTCAGGACGCCCTTCGGGTCATAGACCCGCTTCTTCACTGGGTCGTCCGTACGGATCGGGATGTCGGCGAGCGCACCGGCGAGGGGCCAGTAGTCTCCGATGTCGCCTTCCTGAACCTGGAGTTCTTGACTGCGCATCCAGTATTTACCTTGGGCGCCATGTTCGCCGACGCAGAAAATGAGGATACCGTTATCGCGCACCGCAGTCAGACGAGGCTCCCAGCGTTTCTCGCCCCAGCGTTGTTCCGTCTTCAGGTGGAAGTTATCGAAGGACGCCAGCGAGCTGAGGGCGCCGAAGACCTGCCCGGTGATGTGCAGAACGGTCTCGCCGTCGACCTGTCGGGTCGTGATCACCTTGAGCGGATCATTATTGAGACCAAGAACCGGGTCATCCTTCGGCTTGGCGCCGCGGACGTAACCCGGAAGGTCGTAAGCTCGGTGGACCGGGCCGAGCCATTTCTCCCACTGGGAGAGCTGGGGGTCGAGTAATGGGCGGAAGGATGATTCTTGGGCAAGGGCGACGGCGCCGAAGCCAAGCAGGGAGAGGAGGGTGAGTTTCATAGTTTATTAGCGAATGTCGCGCCAGAGCCAGGTCAGGGCTTCCGGGAGGAGTTGGGCGCCATGGCGACTGTTGTGGCTGCCTTCGCCCATCACGAACTTGTAGTCGTAACCTTTTGCCTTCCAAGCGTCGGCCATCTTCTGATTAGCTTCCGGCCAGACTCCGAACTCATTAGTCAGGTCATTCGATCCCTCCTGCGAAAAGATGCGGATGTTCTTCTTCGGTGCGTCCATCACCATCTGTGGGTAGAGGTTGCCGCCCTTTTCGGCGCCCTTGCTGATGACGCCACGGATATTGGTGAAGCTGCCGATGGTCGTGAAGACCTTACTGAAAGCATCAGGGCGATGCCACGCGGCGTTGAAGGCGCAGATGCCGCCGGAAGAAGCACCGGCGATGGCCCGACGGGCGGGGTCCTTGGAGAACTTGACCCCTTTCGTTTCCGCGAGAGGAATCATCTCCTCGAGCAGGAACTTTACATAGAGATCGGTGACGCTATCGTATTCGAAGGAGCGGTTGGATTTACCGAGCGCCTTGCCCTTCTTGTCCTTGCCGTTCGGATTCTTCGGGTCGGGCGTAAAGCCGGGGGCGATGAAGAGAGCAATGGTCACCGGCATCTTGCCCTGAGCGATCAGGTTGTCGAAGACGACGGGCACACGCCAGGCGCCGGTGCGGGAGGCGTAGCCAGGTCCATCCTGGAAGACCATCAGCGCGGCTTCCTTGGAAGGGTCATATTTGGACGGGATGTAGAGGGCCCACTTACGGCCGTAGCCGGGGAAGGTCTTCGAGTCGGCGAGTTCATACTCGGTGACCGTGCCCTTCGGCACGCCGGCCTTCTCTTGGGAGTTTGGGCCGAGCACGTACTGGGAATCGTAGTCGGGTTTCTTGGGTTCAGCTGCCAGCAAGCCGATGGCCAGCAGGCAGGGGAGGAGGCGGAGGAGGGTCATGAGGGGGTCGGGCAAATATGAAACCCGCCGCCCAGCCGATACAAGCCCAAGCCGGTCAGTTCGTCGGCTCGCCCCCGACTTTTTTCAGGCGCCAGAGCTCGGGGAAGCGCCAATGAGTCAGCCCCATCACCCCGAAGGTCGCGAGGCCGCCGAAGACCACCGAATTGACCGTACCCAGCAGGCGGGCGGCGAGGCCGGATTCCGCCATGCCCAGTTCGTTGGAGCAACCGATGAAGACCGCGGTAACCGCCGAGACCCGGCCCATCATCTCTGGTGGCACGCTCGTCTGCAGGATGGTTTGGCGGATGATCACGTTGACGGCGTCGGCCGCGCCGGCGAAGAACAGGAAAAGCACGGAAAACAGGAAGGCCGCAGTCGGCCCGAGACCAAGGGCTTCCGCCAAGGTGATGGATAAGGCGAAACCGATGGTGCTCAGCCCGAAGACCGCAAACGAGGCATACAGGGCAGGGCCGGCATGGGAGAGCGGCGGCCGGATGATCAAATAGAGCGACATCAGCACGGCACCGATGGAGGAGGCCGCTCGCAGTAGGCCGAAGCCCAGGGCGCCGACTTGGAGCATGTCCGCGAAGATTGGCAGCATGGCGACGGCCCCGCCGAGCAGGACCGCGAAGAGGTCCATCGTGAAGGCTCCCAGCATGACGCGCTTCCGCAGCATGAAGTCGATGCCTTGGCGGAGGCTCGCGAAAATCGGTTCGGGGTGGCGGGTCTGCAGTGTCTGCGTGGTCCGCAGGGCAAACGTCAGCGCCAACGAGCCGGCGAAGCAGGCCGTCATCGCCGCATAGGCCACGTTTTCCGGGTGGGCCAGGCCGTTCCAGTCCCCGAGCCAGACCATCAGCCCGGAGAGTCCGGGCCCGAGGACGCAGGCGAGCTCGAAGAGCGTATTGCGCCAGCGCACGCCATCGGGAATCAGTTCGCGCGGGAGAATCTCGGCGATGAGCGCCTGTCGAGCGGTGGTCAGGAAACTGCGGGCGAGGCCACCGAGCATGATAATACCGTAAATCACCGTCAGCTTGGCCCATCGTGCGGTCAGGAATTCTGGGACGAAGAGCAAGAGACCCAGCACGAACATCGCGGCCAGCGCCGCCAAGGCGATGCGTCGGCGGTTACGGGTGTCGGCGACATGGCCGGCGAAGAGCACCGTGCTCACAAAGGGGATCACTTCGGCAAGCCCAATGGCCCCGAGGGCCAGCGCGGCGTTGGCTCCATCGTCCTTTGTCAGCCGGTAGACCTGCCAGGCGACCGCGACGTTCTGGATTTGAACGGCCAACGTCCCGAGCACAGTCGAAGCCAGGTAGAAGCGGAACGCGCGCGAGGAAACAGCGGAAGCGAGCGTCGACGAGGGCATCCCCGATATCTCTGATGGATAGGCCGACCCTAGGCAATCACCGCTTTGACTACATGCCCGGCGACATCGGTCAGACGGTAATAACGCCCCTGAAACTTGAAGACCTGCTGCTCATGGTCAACGCCGAGGAGGTGCTGCATGGTCGCGTGGATATCATGCACGTGGACCGGGTCCTTGACGATGTTGTAGCCGAACTCATCGGTCTCGCCGTAAGTCTGGCCGCCTTTCACGCCGCCGCCGGCCATCCAGAGGCTGAAGCAGCGTGGGTGGTGGTCGCGCCCGTAGCTTTCCTTGGTGATCCTGCCTTGGCTGTAAGCCGTGCGGCCGAATTCTCCGCCCCAGATGACGAGCGTATCTTCGAGCAGACCGCGTTGCTTGAGGTCTTTGATGAGGGCCGCTGAGGCCTGGTCGGTCTGCTGGCACTGGCGCTTGATGCCGGCGGGTAGGCCGCCGTGCTGGTCCCAGCCCTGGTGAAAGAGCTGCACGAAGCGGACGCCTTTTTCGATGAGCCGCCGGGCTTGCAGGCAGTTCGCGGCGAAGGAGCCGGGCGTCTTCACGCTCTCGCCATACATCGCGAGCGTGGCAGGGGATTCCTTCGAGAGATCGGCGACTTCCGGCACGCTCGTCTGCATGCGGTAGGCCATTTCAGCTTGGGCGAGGCGGGCATCGACCTCCGGGTCGAGTTCAACACTTTTTTGATCTGAGTTGAGTTTGCCAAGGGCGTCGAGCATGCCGCGGCGGGCGTGCGGAGAGACGCCTTCGGGATTCGTGAGATAGAGAACGGGTTCCTTGCCGGCCTTGAACTGCACGCCCTGATGTTCTGAAGGCAGGAAGCCTGAACCCCAGAGTCGAGAGTAGAGCGGCTGATCCTTGGTGGCGTCCTGCGACACCAGAACGATGAAGGAGGGCAGATTTTCGTTCATGCTGCCGAGTCCGTATGACATCCACGCGCCCATCGAAGGACGGCCCGCGACTTGGTTGCCAGAGCAGAAGAAAGTGATGGCGGGGTCATGGTTGATGGCCTCCGTGTGCATCGAGCGGATGACACACACATCGTCGGCGACCTCGCCGACATGGCGCATGAGGTCGCTGTAGTGCACTCCGCTTTTACCGTACTGCTTGAAATCGACGAACGAGCCAGCGATCGGGAGCGTCGCCTGGTAGCCGCTCATGCCGGTGAGGCGCTGGCCTTGGCGGACGGAATCCGGTAATGGCTTCGTATGCATCGTGCGCAGGAGCGGCTTTGGATCGAGCGTCTCGAGGTGAGAGGGTCCTCCTGCTTGGAAGAGATAGATGACCCGCTTAGCTTTGGCCGGGAAGTGGGTACCCTTCGGCAGGGTCGCGGCTTGGGCGTTGCCGACGATACCGCGCATGGCCAGGGCACCGAGACCGAGGGCGGAGGCACCGAGGAAGTGCCGCCGTGTGTGCTGCATCAGGCTATCGTAACTGGGCTTGGTCGGGTGCATGATTAACGGGAGGTGACGGCGGCATCGCTCGCCAGGATGGTTGAGCAGACGAGGGTGAGTGCGGCCAAGGAGGGATCGGCCGGCATCTTCGGAATGACCGCTGGCGGCACGGGGGCGGGTTGTTTCTTGGCCTTCGGATCCGACTTCACCACGGGCGGCGGAGGCGGCGGTGCTGCGAATTGCGGCGGATCGGCTTTCTGGTTCGCGTAGAGTTCCTTGAGGGCAGCCAGTTCCGCCGGGCGAGGATCGCGGGTGCAGATGGCGCGGAAAGCAGCGACGATCTGCTCAGTCGGTTCGGCAGAGGCTTTGCTAACCTTGACGGCTAGGCTCTTAGCGGCCTCCACGAAGCCGGGATTGTTTAAGAGCACTAACGCTTGGAGAGGCGTATTCGTATTAAGCCGTTTTGGCTGGCAGATTTCCCGGGACCCGGCGTCGAAGATCAGCATCTCGTCGGGGGGCGCCGTGCGCTTGCGGTGCGTGTAGATGGTGCGTCGATTGGCGGTTTCCGGGACGCTCGCACCGCCGAGGACATTGACGAGGCGACCAGAGGCGACCAGGGCTTGGTCGCGGACCATCTCGGCGGTGAGGCGGAGAATCGGTCCGCGAGCGAGATATTTGTTGGCAGGATCTTTCTCCCGAGCCGCGGCCGTCGGGGTTGACGATTGGCGGAAGGTGCTGCTCAGGACGAACCGGCGGAGCATCGCCTTGGTGTCCCAGCCGCTGTGGACGAAGTCGACCGCCAGCGTATCGAGAAGTTCCGGATGGGTCGGCAGATCGCCCTGCATGCCAAGGTTTTCACTTGAGGCGATCAGACCGGCCCCAAAGACCTGCGCCCAGAGTCGGTTGATAATCACGCGTGACGTCAAAGGATGCTGCGGGTCTGTGAGCCAGCGGGCGAGCCCCAGACGATTGCGCGGTAGCTGGGTATCCCAGGGGTGAACGGCCACGGGAACGCCGGGCTCGCACGGCTTGGTCAGTTCAGGCTTATCATATTCCCCGCGCGTGAGGAGGTAGGTCTTGGGGGCGAGCGACGAATGCTCCATCGCAAAGAAAGCTGGCGCGGAATCCTCATGGGTGGCCAAGGCGCGTTGCGCCTGTTGCAGATTGCTCCAGGCCGTCGCATAAGTGGGGTCTTGTCGAAGTTTGGCGTGCTCGGCCAGCACAGGTGAAGGGAGAGTCTGGGCGTCGAGACCATGCAGCACCGCCACTTCAGCCGCCGTGAGCGAGGTGCGCCAAAGCTGGATCTCGTCGAGCGAACCGTTGCGGAATCCCGCGTCGCGCGAGCGGGAGCCGATCTCCAGCGCATTGTCGCGCGGTTTGGCGTGGAGCGTGTCGCGGACAACGGAGGTTTTGGTGAGTTTGCCGTCGAGGTAGACACGCAGGCCAGAGGCTTTCGAAGAACCATCGTAGGTGACGGTCACGCGCTGCCAGGCGCCGACGGGGAGCGGATCCGCCGTCTCAATAGAAGCCGCGCTGTTGGGCCAGAGGTGAATCATGCTCCAGCGGAGCTTGCCTTGGTTGATGAGGAGTTCGACGCCCGAGGCATCGCCGTCACCGGTGTAGAAGCCCGTGGCATGTAGCACGGTGGCGCGGGCGTTCTTCTCGCCGAGGCGCAGGTGGGCCGAGAACGTGAAGGCATCGAAGCGACCGAGTTGTTTGAACTCAGGAAGGATGAACCCGGCATCCCCGTCGAATTTCACGCCCTGACCTACGACCGCCGGCGTTAGCTGGAGGTCTTCGGGCGTACCCCGCCGCTCGAACTTGGCAGGCTTGCCTTCGGCGAGGCTATCATCAACGCCGGTCTTAGTGAAGGCCTCAAGGGGGAAGTGGGCGAGCGGTGCGGGCACCTTGACGTCGGGCTTGCCTTGATATTCCGACTTGGTCGCGACGAGGGCCATTTCCGCGGCCGTCACGGCGGCCCGGAGTTCGCCTTCCTTTTTCCTTTCGTTATCGGACTTATAAAGACGCACGAACGGCGGCGGCACCTCGCCATGGAAAGACAGAAGTCCGTTCTCGTTTTGGTCGCCGAACATCGCAGCCATCGAGAAGTAGTCACGCTGCGAAATCGGGTCGTACTTATGGTCGTGGCAACGGGCGCACTCCATCGTTAGGCCCATGAAACCATAGCCGGCGGTCATCACACGATCGTTGATTCCGTCTTGCCGGAACTCCTCGGCGATAGAGCCTCCCTCGAACGTCATGCGGTGCAGGCGGCTATAGGCTGTCGCCACACGTTGGTCTTGCGTAGGATTCGGCAAGAGATCGCCGGCGAGCTGTTCGGTCAGGAACTGGTCGTAGGGCTTGTTGTCATTGAAGGCCTTGAGCACCCAATCGCGCCACGGCCAGGCGAACATCGCCTTGTCTCCCGTGTAGCCCCAGGTATCGGCGTAGCGAGAGAGATCTAGCCAGCCGATGGCCAGGTGCTCGCCGAAACGAGGGGAGGCAAGCATCGCATCGACGCGCTTCACGTAGGCCTTGGCGGAGGTGTCGGCGAGGAAGTCGGATAGTTCTGCGGCGGTGGGAGGGAGGCCTGTCAATGCGAAGGAAGCGCGGCGGAGCAGGGTAGTGCGATCGGCTTCGCTAGACATACGAAGGCCAGCTTGGGCGGCTTTGGCGGCGACGAAGGTATCGAGGGGGTCCTTGCCCCAGCGCGCGTCGGCGACCTGAGGTGTCGCCTGCGCCCGTGGGCTGACGAAGGCCCAGTGCGGATCATACTTGGCTCCTTGCTTGATCCAGCGGGTTAAAATATCTTTCTCTGTGGCGGAAAGCGGACGATGTAATTCTGGGGGCGGCATGATCTCATCCGGGTCATCGCTGCCGATTCGATGGAACATTGCGCTCTTCGCGAGGTCGCCTGGGACGATGGCCACGTCTCCACTCTTGAGTTTTTTCGTCGCCCCGGCGAACTCATCAAGCCGGAGCCCAGCCTTGCGTCCTTTGTCAGCATCGGGCCCGTGGCAACCGTAGCAACGATCGGAGAGAATCGGCCGGACCTCGCGATTGAAGTCCACCGGTGTGTCTGCGGACCAAGCCAAGGCGCCCCCCAGAATGGAGAAAAGGACAAATGCCGAGGAGCGCATGAGAGTGTTACAACTAACAACAGGAACCTGTTCCTGTCCAACGACCTTTAGTTAATAGGGAGAAAATCTCATCTCATTTCCTTTCATAACGCCCCTCACAGTTTCGCGACTGAGTCCATTCGCTCGCTCGCTTTCTTTCGGTCGTTTGTATCCGTGAACGAAGGGCCAATCAGATGAGTATGAGTCATGAAGCCTGTTTTTATGATTGAGTTAATCATATCACTCATATAAGGAGTATTTCAATCATTTACACTTGCGGTAAGCGCTTGTTTTGACCAAAAAACCCTATGCTTACTAAACTTTTCGGCACGGATGGCATTCGCGGCCGAGCGAACCAATACCCGATCACCCCGGAAGTCACCCTCCGTATCGGCCAAGCTATCTCGCGCGTCCTGCGCTCCCACGGGGCTAATCACAACCGTGTCATCATTGGCAAAGACACGCGCATCTCCGGCTACATGCTTGAGACAGCGCTGACCAGCGGCCTGGTCTCCAGTGGGATGGACGTCTTTTTGGTTGGCCCGATGCCCACGCCAGCCGTCGCGCACCTCACCCAATCGATGGGCTGCGGAGCCGGCATCATGCTGACCGCCTCGCACAATCCCTACGAAGACAACGGACTGAAGATCTTCGGCCCCGATGGCTTCAAACTCTCGGACGAGCTGGAAAGCCTGATCGAGCAAGAAGTCCTCTATGATGTGAAGGCCAACGGCGTGATTGGGGATAAGATTGGCAAGGCGTATCGTATCGACGACGCCCGTGGACGTTACATCGAATTTGTCAAGCAGAGCTTGGGGAATGACAATCTCGTCGGCATGAAGGTCGTCGTCGATTGCGGGCACGGCGCCGGCTACCTACTGGCGCCACTCATCTTCAAGGAACTGGGCGCCAAAGTCGTAAAGCTCGGGGTCGAGCCGGACGGCCTGAACATCAACGCTGGCGTCGGCGCGCTTTATCCTGAGTTCGCGGGTAAGATCGTAAAAGAGCAGGGTGCCGACGTCGGCATCTCGCTCGACGGCGACGCGGACCGCGTGATCTTCAGCGACGCCAGCGGGGCCAGTATCTCCGGCGATCGCATCCTCGCCCTTTGCGCGCTCGCCCTGAAGGAAGAAGGTAAGTTGTCCGGCAGCGCCATGGTCTGCACCGTGATGTCCAACCTCGGCCTGCATGAAGCCATGCGTAAGGCGAATATCGGAGTGGTTACCACCGCCGTCAGCGACCGACATGTCATCGAAGCCCTCCGCAAGGGCGGCTATTCTTTCGGCGGCGAAAACTCCGGTCATCTCATTTTCTCGGACTACGCCTCCACCGGCGACGGTATCCTGAGCGCGCTGCAGGTGCTGCGCTTTATGCGCAAAAAGGGTGCCACGTTGGCCGACCTCGCCGCGGGGATGCGCGAATATCCGCAGGCGCTCGTGAACCTCAAAGTTCGTTCACGCGTACCGCTAGTCCAGCTCAACGCCCTGCAGGAAGAGATGCGCAGGGCCGATGCCGCGTTCGGCAGCGCTGGCCGACACCTCATCCGTTATTCGGGTACGGAGAATAAGCTCCGCATCCTCGTCGAGCATCAGGACCAGGGCGAAGTCGACCGTTGGTCCCAAGTCTTCAAGGAGGCCGTGGAAGCCGATTTCGAATCCCTCTGAGATGGCCAGTTTTTATCTAGCCAAGGCCGGAGAGACCCCGGGCTGTCATCCGCTTACCCTCACCCGGACGCTGGGGGAGTTCCCCTTGGCGGGGACCTCGTTGCGGCAGCATCAGCTCGCCGCGCTGCTGGCTTTGGGCCAGGTGGAGAGCGACGGACCTGACGCCGACTTTACCGTCCATCCCGCCGCGTGGTTCGCGCCGGCGGAGCTGGCCACCTTCAACGCGGACTCATCTTACGCCACCTTGACGGCCGCCGACGGGTGCGTCATCCTGACCAGGAAGGGGGGCGTCCGCGATCTGCGGGCGACGCAATCCTTCGCAATCGCCTATGCGTGGGATCTCCTGCGGGCGAACGCCGAGGCAATGACTGCCCGTAAGTCCTACGTCCAAGAATCCGGCGCGCATCCCTCGCTTTACGTCGAGGGACGTCTCCAGGTCGGCAAGGGCACCAAGATCTTGCCTGGCGTCGTCATCGAAGGAGACGTCATCATCGGGGACAACTGCAAGATTGGGCCGAACTGCTATCTCCGCGGCTCGACCGCCATCGGCGACAAGTGTCATGTCGGTCAGGCCGTCGAGATTAAGAATTCGATTCTCCTCCCGGGCACGAACGTGGGACACCTTTCGTATCTCGGCGATACAATCTTGGGCGAGAAAGTGAACCTCGGAGCTGGTTCCATTACTTCCAATCTTCGTCACGACGGCGGAGCGCATCGCAGTCCGGTCGAAGGCCGCATGGTCGACACCGGCCGACGTAAGCTCGGGGCTATCGTCGGCGATGGCGTGCATACCGGCATCCACACCTCGATCTACCCTGGTCGGAAGCTCTGGCCGAAGACCTCCACCTTGCCCGGCGCCATCGTCGACAAGGACCTCCTCGCCTGACCATGTGCGGCATCGTCGGCTATGTCGGTCATGCTGCGGCCGTTCCCGTGCTCTTGGGCGGCCTGCGCCGCCTGGAGTATCGGGGCTACGACTCCGCCGGCATCTCCCTGCAGGACGGAAAGGGACTTCTGACGCTGCGCGCCGTCGGCAAGGTCTCGCGCCTGGCGGACAAGGTCCAAGCCGAATGGCCTGAGGCGTTGCAGACGAAGTGCGTAGTCGGCATCGCCCACACTCGTTGGGCGACCCACGGCGCCCCCACCGAGGCCAACGCCCACCCGCATGCGGACGCCAGTGGTCGGATACGGCTGGTGCATAATGGTATCATCGAAAACTATCGTTCACTCCGCACGCGGCTGGAGGCCAAGGGGCATGTCTTCGTCTCCGAAACCGACACCGAGGCCGTCTCCCGGCTGGTCGGCGAATACTATAAGGGCGATCTCCGCCGGGCCGTCGTCGCCGCCCTCCGCCAAGTCGAGGGTGCTTATGGTATCGCGGTAATCTCTGCCGACGAACCTGGACGCATCGTCGTCGCCCGCAAGGGGAGCCCGCTGGTCATCGGCGTCGGCGAAGGGGAGTGCCTGATTGCCTCCGACCCCTCGGCTCTCATTTCACATACCCGACGGGTCATCTACCTCGACGATGGCGACGTCGCCTTGGTCACGGCGGACTCCGTGGACATCACGGACCTCGACCACGCCCCGATGGACCGGGATGTGGCTGAGTTGGAGTTCGCCGCTGGGGCCGTCGAAAAAGGCGGCTTCGCGCATTTCATGCTCAAGGAGATTTACGAGCAGCCGGAGTCCGTCCGGAATGCGCTGCGCGGCCGATTGGATCGCTTGAACGGTACCGCCGTCCTTTCCGGCATGGGCGCTACTGCCCGCGAGCTGCTCGACCTGCAGCGCGTCGTCATGGTAGGCTGCGGGACTTCCCTGCATGCGGGCATGGTCGGCGACTTCGCCTTCGAGGACCTCGCGGCCCTCCCGGCGGAGGTCCAACCCGCCGCCGAATTCCGCTACCGTAACCCGCTGGTCGACGGTCGGGACTTGGTCGTCGCCATTTCCCAGTCCGGCGAGACAGCCGACACCCTGGCCGCCGTGCGCGAGGCCAAGGACAAGGGCGCCATGATTATGGGCCTCGTCAACGTCGTTGGGTCTACGATTGCGAGGGAGGCCGGTCGCGGTGTCTACCTCCATGCGGGTCCAGAGATCTCCGTGGCCTCGACCAAGGCCTTCACCGGCCAGGTCGCCGTACTCCTACTGATGGCGCTTAAGTTGGGACGGGGCCGACGGCTTTCCCGCGAACGCGGGCTCGCCTTGGCCGCCGAGATTGCTCGCTTACCTGAACTCATTGAAGCTGTCCTGAAGCAGGATGCCGCGATTGCGAAGGTCGCCGAATCGATGGTCAAGCATGAGCACGCTTTCTTCCTGGGGCGTGGCCCGATGTATCCCGTGGCTTTGGAGGGCGCGCTCAAGCTTAAGGAGATCTCCTATATCCACGCCGAGGGGTATCATGCCGCTGAACTCAAACATGGCCCGATCGCCTTGCTGACGCCCGGCATGCCCGTCGTTGTATTGGCGAACCGCTCGCCGGTCGTCGACAAGACCCTGGGCAACGCCGAAGAATGTAAGGCCCGCGGCGCCCACATCATCGCCATCGTCACGGAGGGAGGCCCGGAGGCGGCCATCGCCGATGACGTCATTCAGATTCCGGATTGCGACCCGCTCGTCGCGACGATCCCTGCCGCCGTCGCTCTCCAGCTGCTGGCCTACCACGTGGCGCGCCTGCGCGGCTGCCCGATTGACCAGCCGCGCAACTTGGCGAAGTCCGTCACGGTAGAGTAAGGTTTTTGCCCCAGCGAAACACCTTAGGGCCTTACCATTGCACGGATCGTCTCGGGCGTCTTCTTCAAGCCGTCATGAATGAACGCTCAAAGAAGAAGTGCCGTTGTTGCCATAAGACCAAGCCGCTGGACCTTTTTCATCGGCTCGAAGGTACGGCGGCGATCCACCCGTTCTGCCGCCCATGCTTGGGCGCAGCCGCACGGCGCCGCTCGGCCCTACGCGGGACCCGCCGGATGGTGACCACGCGGGCCTGCGCCCAGTGCGACCAAGACCTGCCCGTGCAGATGTTTCATTGGCTCCAGGCCTCTGGCAGCTATCACAGCTATTGCCGGCCTTGCCATGCGGCCTACATGGCTGAGCGCTACCGACGCCTGCAGGGCGAAAAACGCCGTGCTTGATGAGGGTTCCCGCTGGTGGCTGGACGGGGACTTGAACCCCGAACCAATTGATTAAGAGTCAACTGCTCTACCATTGAGCTATCCAGCCGGACAGCGGGATGGGAATGAGTGCAAGACGCGGGGAGGATTTCAAGAGCAAACGCACCTAAATCCGCCGGCAGTCAGCGAGAGGGGAAGGGGCGAGTGTTCGAAGTGGCCAGACCGGGACTCGAACCCGGAACCAATTGATTAAAAGTCAACTGCTCTACCATTGAGCTATCTGGCCTGCCGAACGAGGTGATTACGACACGCCCGCAGGAAAGGGTAAAGAAAAATTGAGCCTCAGCGATGGCCACGTTGGCGGACCGCCTCGAAAAGACAGACACCGGCGGAGACGGACACGTTGAGGCAGGGCACTTGGCCGAGCATCGGGATGCGGAGGAGGAAATCGCACGTTTCGGCGGTCAGGTGGCGAATCCCATCGCCTTCGGCGCCAAGCACGATCGCCAGCGGCCCCGTGAGCTTGGCGGCGAAGAGAGACTGGCTGGCCTTGTGGTCGGAGGTGCCGGCCAGCCAGACGCCGGCGCCCTTGAGTTTGACGAGGGCGTTGCGGAGATTGTTGGCCTGCACGATTGGCATCGTCTCCGCAGCGCCGACGGCGACCTTGCGGACCGTGTCCGTGACCGGCGCGGAGTTCTTGCGGGTGATGACCACGAAGGCGCAGCCGGCGCACTCTGCGTTGCGGAGGCAGGCGCCGAGGTTGTGGGGGTCTTGGACACCGTCGAGGACAAGGATGAGCGGGTCCTTCAGGTCCTTGAGGAGCGCCGGGATGTCCGCCTCGTCGTAGAGGCGGACCGGCTGATGAAGGTCGGCGTGGCGCGGGGCGCGGTCGTTGCTCCGGGCCATGGTCAGCTTATTTGCGGGCCAGACGGCCCTGGGTATGGAGCGCCTCGGCGATCTGAATCGCGTTGAGTGCGGCGCCTTTCCAAAGCTGGTCGCCGGAGACCCAGAGGGAAATACCGTTATCGAAGAGGGTGTCCTTACGCAGGCGACCCACGCCGCATTTCTCCTTGCCGGCATAGTCGAGCGGCATCGGATACTTCCGGTTGGCTGGATCGTCGCAAAGTTCGGCGCCGGGGAAGGCGCTGATGGCCTGGCGGGCGACGGCGAGGTCAATCGGGCGTTCGAACTCGGCGCTGATGGCGATGGAGTGGGCGCGGAAGACGGGGACGCGGACGCAGGTGGTGGTGACCTTGAGGCCGGGGAGGTCCAGAATCTTGCGGCCTTCGTTGAGCATCTTCATCTCCTCCTTAGTGTAACCGTCCTCAAGGAAAGAATCGACTTGGGGGATGACGTTGAAGTTGATGGTGTGCGGGTAGACCTTGGGGGTGAGGGTCTCGCCCTTGGCCCAAGCGCGGGCCTGGGCGTCGAGTTCGCGCATCGCTTCGGCGCCGGTTCCGGAGACGGCTTGGTAGGTCGAAGCAAAGAAACACTTGAGCCCAAAGGCGCGATGGAGCGGATAAAGCCCCATGAGGGCGATCGCCGTAGAACAGTTGGGGTTAGCGATGATGCCCTTATGCTGAGCCAGGTGGTGGGCGTTGATCTCCGGGATGACCAGCGGGACGTCCGCCGACAGGCGGAAGGCGGAGCTGTTATCGATGACGATGCAGCCCCGCTTCACGGCCTCGGGGGCCAGGGCCAAGGAAATGGAACCTCCCGCACTAAAGATGGCGAAATCAAGGCCCGCGAAGGCGTCCGGCGTGGCTTCTAAAACGGTCCATTCCTTGCCGCCATAAGTCACCTTGGAGCCGGCGGAGCGGGCTGAGGCGAGCGGGCGGAGTTCGGCTACCGGGAAGTTCCGCTTGGCCATGAGCGCCAGCAGTTCTTGACCCACCGCGCCTGTCACGCCCACGATGCCGATGCGATATGCCATGTTCTGAGTTCGAGTTTGGAATGAAAAGGAAGGTGACCGAAAGCCTAAAGGGGCTGGGTCTGCCTCCTGCGGAAGATTGCATCGTTGTGTCGATTGACCAGCAAAAACTCTGGCATTTCCAGGGACCGGAGTGCGATTGCTACGTCATCAGCACCGCCCGGGCCGGCCGAGGCTGCGTCCAAGATTCACAGCAGACTCCGGATGGACTGCATCAGGTCTGCGAGAAAATCGGCGCGGGCGCCGCCGCCGGCACCGTTTTCAAGGCCCGGCAAGCGACGGGTAAGACCTCGGATGAATGGCCGACGCCCGAGGATAATCTCATCACCTCAAGAATCCTCTGGCTCGAGGGACTTGAGGCGGGCCACAACCGAGGGTCCGACGCCGCCGGACGGATCGTCGATACCCGTCTCCGCTATGTGTATATCCACGGGACCAACCAGGCGACCAAACTGGGTCAGCCGAATAGTCATGGCTGCGTGCTCCTTTCGGACCACGACATCATCCGGCTCTTCGAGGGCGTCGCCGTCGGCACCAAAGTCCTGATCCGAGATTAACGATCAGGCTTTGGCTTGGCCTCGTCGGGCGGAGCGGCCGTCGCAGCCCAAGCCAGCAACATCTCCTTCGCAATGGGGCCCGCGGTCTTGCCTCCAAAGATGTTGTTTTCCGTCTGGCCTTCGACCAGGACGGCGAAGGCGACGACCGGATTGTCGGCCGGGGCATAGCCGATCATCCAGGCGAGGTGCGCTTTCTTGCCGTTCTTGGGATACTCGGAGGTGCCAGTCTTGCCGGCGAAGGGGAGACCCGGAATCTGCGCGATCCGCGCCGTCCCTTCCTCCACGCATCGGACCATGCCGCCCCGCAGGGCCGCGAGCTGCGCGGTGCTCAGCCCAATCGGTTGCGCGCCGATATGCCGCCCCGTGCGTTCCCGGGAATGGATGATTGACGGTACCGTCCGCGTCTCGCCGCGGGCGATGGAAGCGGCCAGGCAAGCCATGTGCAGGGGCGTCGTCAGTAGGTAACCCTGTCCGATGGAAAGGTTCGCGGTATCGCCGTCGGTCCAGGCCCCGTCACCGATACGCTTCTTGTAAGCACGATCGGGCACGACGAGGCCCCGGCTGGCGGCATAAGGAAGTTCCGTCATTTCCTGTCCGCGGTTCTCCGTGTCGCCGGTGACGCTCAGCAGAGGTGAATCCAGGCCGAAAAGCCGGGCCTCCGCCGCGAGCCCCTCGATGCCCGTCTTAATGCCGACTTGGTAATTCCAGACGTTGCAGGAGATCGCGAGCATCTTGTCGAGGTCGACCTCTCCGTAGCCGACTGGCTCATGCTCGGGGAAATCGCGATTACCCACCCGGAAGAAGGCCCCGCATTCGAGGATATCGTCCCAGTCCACGACCTTCTTCCGCATGCCGGCGGTCGCGGTGAGGAGCTTGAAGGTCGAGCCGGGGGCATAGAGCCCCTGCGTAGCGCGGTTCAGCCAGCCGCCCTCGCTCTCGATCTGATCGTAATATTTGGACGTCACTCGGTCGGCCAGGCGGTTCGGATCGAACGAAGGTTGACTGACCAAGGAGAGGATCTCCCCGGTCTGGATGTCGAGCATCACGGCGGCCGCCGGTAGCAAGGCGCCTCGGCCATCCTTGAGTTTCGCGAGCGAATCCTCGGTCTGCTTCTGGATCCGGTGGTCGAGCGAGAGCATCACGTGGCCGCCTTGGGCGGGCTCGCTGTACTTCAGGCGGGTCTGGTTGTAGCCGGCGGAGGTCTTGGACCAGAGTTCCCAGCCGCTCCGGCCGCTGAGGACATGGTCGTAGCTGAGCTCGATGCCGGCCGCACCAGTCTTGCCGGTGTAGCGTAATTTCTGCAGCGACTCGATACGGACCTCGGAGATATCGTCGACGTTGTCCGGAAGAACATCGGTGTCCTTGACGTAGCCCAGCACGTGCGCGGCCAGAGGGCCGTAGGGATAGGTACGGACGATGTCCTGTTCGAGGCGGATCGGCCCCGCTACCGGGAACTGCTCCACGAAGCGGGCGATAGATTTTGCGCCTTCTTCTGAGGTGACAGCCTGGCTGGTGCCAGGGAAGGCCAGGTCGTTGATCAGGGTGAAAGGCAAGGCCCGCCGTTCGCGAAGATGCCGCCGCAATTCATCGAGGTTGACCTGGCGTTCGTTCGGCGCGTTGACCGGGGCGAGCTTTGTCGTCGGCTTGGATTTAGGGTGGCGGTTCGTCTCGTCGATCACGAACCACACATTATTAAGCCAACCTTGGAGGACGCGGAGGCGGGCGTCTTCCAGGAGTTTTTCTCGGTCGATGCTGACCGCATTACGGGCCTTCTCCGCGGCGAGCAGCCGGAGGTACTCCCCTCGGAACTCCTTCTGCAAGGCGGCGAGGTCAGCCTTGACGCTCCAACGCGCCCGGTTGTCGACCAGCGGATAACCATTGCGATCGTAGATGCGCCCGCGTGCCGGGGGCCGAAGGATGACGCGTCGGCTCTGGTTATCCGACTGTTCCATGAGTTCGTTGGACTGAATCAGCTGGCGATAGGCAAGGCCGGCGGCCACGTACAGAAAGCCCGCTAAGAAAAGAAAGAACGTCGCATGCAACCGCGGACGATCTACGGGGGTCGAGGGTAGCACGTGTATGCGAGGGGGACCGTTCATGGCTTTTCGGCGGCGGGCGGGACACCGAGGCGGTCCATCGCGGCGTTCTGGGTCAGGGCAATCGGGAGCAGGCACACGGTTCCGACGACTCCGGCCAGGAGCAGCTGGCGCATGAGCTGGGCGACGATGTCACCCATGGGCACGGGAGCGACGTAAGCGGCGGCGAAGAACCAGATTAAGCAGGCGCCGACGTTGACGAGCGCGGCGGCCCGCAGCATGCCCGGCGTATTCCGCAGATGTTGACGCTGGGTGGAAAGGAAGATTGCCGCGGCCACGAGCGACAACGCGAGCGCGCCATCTGGGATGGGGCGTCGGGCCTCGAACAAGAAGCCGAGGCAGCCGGCGAACAAGATCATTTGCCAGCGTTTGAGGCGGCGACTGGGCGCGATGAGGCACGCACCAGACACGAAGAAGACGAGCGAAGACGAGGCCAAGGCGTCCGAGGCGAGGTCGGCGCCGAGCAACCACGGGTAGGTAGCCAGCAAGAGGATCAACCAGGCCCAGCCCATGGTCATTGAAATTGGTCACCCTGCATCAGGGCCTCGCCCGGATTCTGAAGCAAGGGGACGAGCACCGAGACTTCCTGCAGATTGTAGAGGTCGCGCGAGGGGACGAGCAGGCTTTCGCTAAAATTACCCACCTGGGTGGCGTACGTCATGCCGTCCAGATTACCCAGCGTCAGCCGGCTGGGGAAGACGCCGCCCATCCCGGTGGTGAGCACACGCGCTGGCTGTCCAGCGGGCATGGAGTAATCGCGCGGGATGACGCTCACGCGCGCCTTGGCGGTACCGAGGGAGTTAGAGGCCACCCCATGGACCAGCACGATGCGGTTCTGTTCATCGCCCTCGAGGTAGGCGGTGCAACGGAAACCCGGGCTCGTCACGAGGTCGACTTCGCTCGTGGTCAGATGCACCGTGGTGACGCGCCCGACCACAATGTTGCCGAAAACGACCGGCGCCCCGGGCCGGATACCGTCGTTACGGCCCTTGCGGATGACGATGCGTTGCCACCAGGAGGAGCTGTCGCGGGTGGCGACGCGGGCGATGACGGACAGATACTCGGGGGGGACGTTGTAACGGGCGATCTCCCGGAGGCGGACGTTTTCGCGGCGGACGTCTTCGTACGCGGAGAGCTTAAGTTCCAAGGCAGCGTTGACCCGAGCGAGGTCCCGGCCGGCGGCCGCCATCTCTTCGACGCTGCGGCTTTTCTTCTCCCAAAAAGTAGCCAGGTCGCGCGACTTACCGACGAGGTGCAGAGCCGGCGCCTGGAATTCGACGAATGCTTCGCGCGTGAAGCGCCGCACCGCGCTCGGCAGCAGAATCCAAATCGCTACGAAAATCGCGAGAGCGACATAGGAGGCACGAGCACCTTGGCGGTTCGCTTCCATGGCGGCTAGACCCGCAAGCGGGGCTTAGTCTCGTCCGCTCCAGCGGGAGGAGTTCGCGAGGATCTTGCCGGTGCCGTTGACGACGGCACAAAGAGGATCTTCTGCGACGATGACCGGTAGTCCGGTGGCCTCGGAAATGGCCCGGTCAATCTTGCGGATCAGCGAGCCGCCCCCCGCCAAGACGATGCCACGGTCGACCAAGTCGGCGGAGAGTTCCGGAGGAATCCGCTCGAGGGAACCTTTGATGGCCTCGATGATCTGGTTGATGTTGTCGGCCATAGCCTCGCGGACCTCCTGCGAGGTCAGGTGCAGCTGGCGGGGCAGGCCGGTCACGTTGTCGCGGCCCTTGACCTCGAAGGTTAGCTCCTGCTCAAGCGCGTAGGCGGACCCGATTTTAATCTTAATTTCCTCTGCGGTCCGCTCACCGATGATGAGGTTGTAGGAATTACGGATATATTTGACGATCGACATGTCGAACTCGTCGCCGCCGACGCGGATGGAACGGGCATGGACGATGCCGCCAAGTGACAGAACGGCGACCTCGGTGGTGCCGCCGCCGATATCGACAATCATCGAACCCGTGGGTTCTTCGACGGGGAGACCGACGCCGATGGCGGAGGCGACCGGCTCAGGGATGGTGATGACATCATCGGCGCCGGCGCGATAGGCGGAATCCATGACGGCACGCCGTTCGACTGCGGTGATGCCGTAAGGGACAGCCACGACGACGGTGAGGTTCGTGAAGAGGGATTTACGGGCGACTTTACCGATGAAGTAGCGAAGCATGTGCTCGCTGATCTCAAAGTCGGCGATGACGCCGTCCTTCATCGGACGGAGCGCCTGGATGTCGCCAGGGGTGCGGCCGAGCATCATCCGGGCCTCGTTACCGACGGCGATGGGCTTGCGCGTACTGGTCCGGATGGCGACGACGCTGGGCTCACGGAGAACCACGCCGCGGTCTTTCAAGAAGACCAACGTGTTGGCGGTGCCAAGGTCGATGCCGATGGCTTGGGTGAATAGCCCGGGGAAGCGCTTAAACATCAGGGTCGTGTTGGTTTCCTTTATGAACAGTTTATTCACAGTATAGTCAAACGAAACTTCGCCCGTCCAGGGCAGGGCAGGGGTGTCATAAGATTCATCAGGACAGGGAGATAGGCGGGGCCATTGGGCTGACCATCAGACCTATTCACATCACGCTCGCCTGCGCTTTGCCCGGTCATAGACGCAGCCGTATGAGACTTGCGACTGTCTAGGCGACACCTAGTTCTTTTACACCCCAACCCCATGACACCTCAACTCCATCGGCGCGATTTCCTTCGTAACTCCGGTCTGGCCGCTGCCGCTTTTGCGGCGGGCCGCCCTTGGCTCAATTCCGCGGCCAAGACGAAATCCCCGAACGAGAAGCTCGGTATCGCCGCGATCGGTTTCGGCGGCGTCGGCGGCAGCAACGTAAAGAACTCCGCCGATGAAAATATCGTCGCCCTCTGCGATTTGGATCTCCGTCGCTGCGCCGGGACCATTAAGCAATTCCCCCAAGCAGACCTCTTCACCGATTTCCGCAAGATGCTCGATCAACGCAAGGACATCGACGCGGTGATCATCGCCACGCCCGACCATTCGCACGCCTACATGGCGATGGAGTGCATGCGCCGCGGCAAGCACGTCTACGTGCAGAAGCCGATCACCCACTCCGTCTTCGAAGCCCGTATTCTGACCGAGTCGGCCCATAAATACGGCGTCGTGAGCCAGATGGGCAATCAGGGCCACTCTGGCGAAGGCATTCGGCAGGTGACCGAGTGGATCGCCGCGGGGCTCATCGGCAAGGTGCGCGAGGTGCACACCTGGACCAATCGTCCGATCTGGCCGCAGAGCCTCGAGATGGACCGCCCAGGCGACGTCCAACAGGTCCCCGAGGGCATGGACTGGGATCAGTGGTGTGGCCCCGCCCCAGTCCGTCCTTTCCACGCCTCCTACCACCCCGGCAAATGGCGCGCCTGGTGGGATTTTGGCACTGGCTCCCTCGGCGACATGGGCTGCCATATCATTGACCCCGCCTTCATGGCGCTCAACTTGGGCTACCCTATCAGCGTCGAAGGCAACGTGTCCACGGTCTACGAGACGTTCGGCAAGAAGACCACGGGCAAGAACGAATCCTACCCGCGGTCCTCGATTGTCCGCTACAAGTTCCCGGCCCGCGGCGACATGCCTCCCGTGACCTTAAGCTGGTGGGATGGTGGCCTGATGCCAGCCCGTCCGGACGAGCTCGAAGATGACATGCCCTTCGGCGATCCTAACGGCGGCTGTCTCTTCATCGGTGACCAAGGCAAGTTGGTCTGCGGCTGCTACGGGCTCAACCCGCGTATCCTCGACGCCGACCGGCGCGAAGCCTCGAAGAAGGTCGCCAAGACCATTCCCCGTATCGCTGGGGCCTCCGCCGGCCACGAAAAGGATTGGATCAGGGCCTGCAAAGGCGGCCCCGCCGCTTCGTCGAACTTCGACTACTCCGGTCCGCTCACCGAGATGGTGCTCATGGGTAACCTCGCCTCGCGTTACCCTGACCGTAAACTCCTCTGGAACGGCGCGAAGATGGAGGTCACGAACGACAAAGAAGCGAACGCGTACGTCCACCGCGAATACCGCAAGGGTTTCGAACTCGGCACCTAAGCCGGATTCACTTCAACGCCAGGAACGTCAGGATCGTCCCGCCGAGCGCGATGCGATACCAGGCGAACACGCCCAGACCGTGCCTCGACACATATCCAACGAGCCATTTCACCGACACGAAGGCCGTGAGCGCCGCGACCAGCAGCCCGACGGTCGCCGGGCCGGCCGGGTAGACCTGGGTGAGCGCCGGACCGAGGGACCACATCTTATAGATCGAGGCGGCGGAGAGCGTGAGCAGGCCGACGAGAAAGGAGAACTCGGTGGCGGCACCGTGGGATAGTCCGGCTACCCGCCCGCCGAGGATTGTAGCCAGCGACCGACTGGTACCAGGGATTAAGGCGAAGCACTGGCACAGGCCGACGGTCAAGGCCGTCCGCCAGCCGATGGCGGCGACTTCATCGGCGAGGTCCGTGCGCGCGGGCGGAAGGACTTTCTCGGCGACGAGGATGACGAGGCCACCGAAGATGAGCGCCCAAGCGACGATCTGGACGGAAAACAGGTAGGCCGTGATCTCGTCCTTGAAAAGAAAGCCGAGCAGGGCGGCGGGGAGGAACGCCACGAGGATGGCGAGCCCAAGGCGGACCGAAGCAGGTTCGCCGCGACCGAGGCCAGCCAGTAGGTGCCGGAGCCGTCCGAAGAACGCGACGAATACGGCGAGGATCGCCCCAAGCTGGATGATCACGATATAGTCATCGGCGACACGCGCTAAGTTGACGGCCCGGCCCCGGCGGTCGAGGACCCCCGCGACCGTCACATGCGAATCGGCCGAGACGCCGAGTAGGCGATCGCTGATGATCATGTGTCCGGTCGAACTTACCGGCAGGAATTCCGTGACCCCCTCGACCGTTCCCGTGACCAATGCCCGCCCGTAGGTGAAATCGGCGCGGACATCTTCCGCCGAGCGCGTTTCGCCGGCGGCGCGACCCGTCCCAATGGAAAGCAGCCACAGGGTCAGGGCGAAGCGAAGCATTCTCATCTATTAGCCCGCAGTGAGTCCCGGGGCAAGTAAAGCCGAATAGCCCTTGTCGCTTGCCCTGGGAGAGGCTTCCCGCTTTATGCTGAGGGATAAGACCATGTCGGCCTCCAGCCTTATTCCGACCACCGAACCTCGCTTCCGCGTGCCGGACGCCCGTGGACGTTTTGGCCAGTTCGGAGGGATGTATGTCCCGGAGACCCTGATGACACCTTTGCTGGATCTCGCCAAGGCCTACGATGAGGCCCGCCGTGACCCCGCGTATCAGCAGGCCTTCACCGACATGCTCCGGGATTACGCCGGCCGGCCGACCGGACTCTACTTCGCAAGCTCACTGACTCGCCATGCCGGCGGGGCGCGCATCTACCTCAAGCGCGAGGACATGCTCCACACCGGAGCCCACAAGATCAACAACGTCATTGGCCAAGCTCTGCTTGCCGTCCGGATGGGCAAGAAACGTATCATCGCTGAGACCGGTGCTGGCCAGCACGGCACGGCGACGGCTGCGGTTTGCGCCCATTTCGGACTCCAGTGCGTGATCTACATGGGCGCGACCGATATGGAACGTCAGGCTCTCAACGTCTACCGCATGCGACTCATGGGAGCCGAAGTGCGTGGGGTCGAGGCCGGCCAGCGGACGCTTAAGGAGGCCGTCAACGAGGCCATGCGCGACTGGGTGACTAATGTCCGCGAAACGCATTACATCCTCGGCACGGCCTACGGCTCCCACCCCTATCCGATGATGGTCCGTGACTTCCATCGCATCATCTCCATCGAATCCAAGCAGCAGATCCTCCGGGCCGAAGGTCGCCTGCCGGACGCCATCGTGGCCTGTGTGGGCGGGGGTTCCAACGCCATCGGGGCCTTCTTCGAGTTCCTGGATGAACCGAGTGTGCGCCTCATCGGCGTCGAGGCCGGCGGTCGCGGTATCCACAAAGGTGAACACGCGGCGCGCTTCGCCGGTGGCCGCCTGGGAGTTTTGCAGGGCTGTATGACCAACATCCTGATGGACGGTGAAGGCCAGATCGAGGGAACCCACTCGGTGTCCGCGGGTTTGGATTACGCCGCGGTCGGTCCAGAGCATTCTTACTATCGCGAAAAGGGTCGCCTCGAATTCGCTTACGCCACCGACGACGAGTGCCTCGACGGCTTCCAGTTGCTGTCGCGCACCGAGGGCATCATCCCGGCGCTCGAGACGAGTCATGCCGTCGCCCACGGCGTCAAGCTTGCCGCGGCTTTGCCGAAGGAGCAGGTCGTGATCATCAACCTATCCGGCCGCGGCGACAAAGATGTCTGGAGTGCCGCGCGGGCGATGGGGACCGAAATCAAGCTCTGACCATGGCCGCGGCTTCGATGACGGGGTTCGGACGGGCGGAGATTGACCTCCCCGGTGTCCGTCTCGCGGTCGAAATCGCTACGGTCAACCAGAAGAACCTCCAAGTCTCGGTCTTTGGGCCTGAAGCGTGGCCTGCCCTCGAATCGACCGCCGCCGCCTGGATTCGCGCCCGTGTGCAACGCGGCAAGGTCACCGCCCGCGTGACCCAGGCCACTGCGGCGACGACGCCACGCCAGTGGGATCACGAAGCCGTGGCCCACAGCCTCGACGAACTCCACAAGCTCGCGGCGCGCTGCGGCGTGAAACTGGTGGCCGACGGTGAGCTGCTCTTGCGCCTCGCCGAAAGTAGCCGCCGTCCCTCCGTCGTCATGCCGGAACTGAGCGACGTCGAAGGAATCGTCCACGCCGCCTTCGAGGAAGCCCTCCGAAAGTTGGTTGATATGCGTCTGGCTGAAGGCGCCGCCCTGACTAAGGATTTGAAGGAGCGGCTGGCGAAGATTTCTCAGATGGTCGCGGGGATGGCGCACGCTGAAAAGTCGGCGCCGACCCGCCACCGTGAGGCGATGCTTCGTCGTTTGAAGGAAGCTGGCCTATCCTTGGATGTCACCGATGAGAGGGTGCTCCGGGAGCTGGCGCTGTTCGCTGACCGCTCGGACATCACCGAGGAAGTCGTCCGCCTTCATAGCCATGTCGCCCAGTTTTCGACCGAACTGAGCCTCCCGCACGGAGGTCGGAAGTTGGACTTTCTCGTGCAGGAACTCCTGCGTGAAGTTAACACCGTGGGGAGCAAAGCCTCGGAAATCCCCACGACCCAGCTGGTTTTAGAGGCGAAAACGGAGATCGAACGCATCCGGGAGCAGGTCCAAAACCTCGAATAAGGTTTTTCGGGTGCGGTATTGCCACGCCCGCTTTCCCATGCCTTTGTCTATCAACACTTACGCAACGCTATGTCCAACAACCTCACTAAGCGCGACATCGTCCTCAAGATTTTCACGGACAAAGGCTACCCGCAGAAACATATCCGCGACTCGGTGCAGATGACCCTCGATGCCATTAGCGAAGCGCTCCTCGCTGGCCGGGATGTCGAGCTACGTAACTTTGGCGTCTTCCAGGTGCAGGTCCGCAAGAGCCGCATCGGCCGTAACCCGAACCGACCGGAGACGGATGTGGTCATTCCCAAGCGGGCGGTAATCAAATTCAAAGCGGGGAAGGAACTGAAGGCTAAGCTGAAGTCGATCGACGTCGAGAAGCCTGGCCAGTAATTCCGCGCCGCGATGTCCGACATCCGAACGCTCCCCGGCTTCCGCGAATTCTATCCCGAAGACCGCGCTATCCTCGGCCATGTCCTGGATATCTGGCGTCGCGCTTGCCGACGCTACGGGTTCCGCGAATGGGAATCTCCCGTCCTGGAACCGCTGGAATTGTTCACCGAAAAGTCCGGCGAGGAGATCGTCCGCCAACTCTTCAATTTCGAGGACAAAGGCGGGCGTAAGGTCAGCCTGCGGCCGGAGATGACCCCTTCGCTGGCCCGCATGGTCGGCGCCAGGGCCAACGGCATGCCGAAGCCGATCCGCTGGTTCGCCGTCGGCGAGAACTACCGCTACGAGAAACCGCAGAAAGGCCGGCTCCGCGCCTTCCATCAGCTCAACGCCGACTTGCTCGGCGAAGCCGGGCCCGCTGCCGATGCCGAGATCATCGCGCTGTGCGCCGACTGCTTGCTCGGCTTCGGCCTGACGCAGAAAGATTTCCGCATCCGGTTGTCGGATCGAACCCTCTGGTTCCGCTACCTCGCCACCCTCGGCGTGCTGGAAGCCCAGGCAGGCGCCGTGCTCGGCGTCGTCGACAAACTCGAACGCGGCGCGCCCAAGGACCTGCTCGATGCCATGACGGCCGCCCTCGTGGGTACGTCCGTCGACCCCACCATGGCGCTGGAGGCTGCCCGGGTGTTCGCGAACACGAAGTCGCTCGCCGATCTTGAGAAGCTCGCGGCCAGCGACGCCGCGATGACCGCCCGCCTCACTGACTGGAAAGAACTCCTCGGGGCGTTGACGACCATGGGGTTCGCCGAGTGCGTCGCCATCGACCTCACCATCGTCCGCGGGCTCGCCTATTATACTGGCTTCGTCTTTGAAGCTTTCGAGACGGGTGGCGAGGCCCGCGCCCTTGCCGGCGGCGGCCGCTACGATTCCCTGGTCAAGAAACTGGGTGGACCGGACCTCCCGGCGGTCGGTTTCGGCATGGGTGACGTCACCCTGCGCGATCTGCTCGAACTCAAGAAGCTCCTCCCGGCTTACGCTGACGGCCCAGATTTTTACGTGATGATCCTCGGCGATGATGCCCGGAACGCTGCGCTCGAAGATATCGCGAACCTGCGTCGCGCCGGTTTCCGCGTGGAATACAATCTCAAGGACGGCAAGTTCCCCAAGCTCATCCAAGCCGCCGAAGTCGCGGGATCGAAGTATGCGCTCGTCTACGGTGGTACGGAAGTCGCCAAGGGCGTCGCCAAAGTGCGCAGCCTGGCCGACCGCTCCGAAGCCGAGGTGCCGCGGACCGACCTGATCCCGGCACTGCGCGCGGTGCTTGAGGAAGGCATGCGCGCCATCCAGCCCTGAGGTCATGACCGAGCAGACGCGCCAGTACCAGGCCATGGCGAAGACCGCCTCCTGGACGATGGTCTCCCGTGTGCTTGGTCTTTTCCGCGATCAGCTGATCGCCGCGGTCTTTGGCGCCACGGCCATCGGTTCGGCCTTCGTTTTCGCCTTCCAGATACCGAACCTCTTCCGCCGCCTGTTGGGCGAGGGAGCATTGACCGCCGCGATTGTTCCGGCCTTCGCCGCCAAGTCGACCCAAGAGGGCAAGCTGGCCGCGTTCGGATTCTTGAATTTTGTCCTTCGCAAGGTCGTGCCGGGGATGTTTGGCCTCACGCTCCTGGGCATCGGGGGCGCGCTGCTCTGGGCATTCCTTTCGCCGTCCGCGGGCGACGCCGCTTTGCTGACGGCCCTCTGCCTGCCATACATGCCACTGATCTGCGTCGCCGCGCTGTTCACGTCCGCCGTCAATCTCAGCGGCCGCTTCGGCTTGGCGGAAATCGCCGCCGGCGTGCTGAACGTCTGCATGATCGTCGCGCTGGGTTTCTTTGGCGAAAATCTTGCCACGACCGACATGGGAAAAGCGGTCTGGCTGTGCGTGGGCGCGTTGATCGGCGGCGTCTGCCAGCTTCTGATTCCCATTTGGGGATTACGCCAAGAAGGCTGGCGTCCGCAGTTGATGAACGCCGACTCCGCCGCCTGGCGGGTCTTGGGCCTGGCGTTCCTGCCGGCCGCCCTCGGCGCTGGCGTCCAGCAGATCAATGTCTTCGTCTCCCGCGTACTGGCCTACAACGTCAGCGACGCCAGCCTGATGTATTACTACATCGCGAACCGCATCGTCGAACTCCCGATCGGCCTTTTTTCCGCCTCGATTGCCGTCGTCATTTTCCCGGCGATGGCGACCGCCTTCGCCAGCCGCGATGTTCCAGCGCTCGCCCGCAACTACGGACGCGGCATGCGGCTCGTGCTCGCCATCAACGTCGGTGCCGCCTTCGGGCTGGCGGCTTTGTCTTTCCCGATCGTCCAACTCCTTTTCCAGTATGGCCGTTTCGACGCCGCGAACTGCTGGGCGACCAGTCATTTGCTCGTCTTGTTCGCCATCGCGATGCCTTTTTATGCGATGATTGCGATCATCACGCGCGCCCTGAACGTCGTCGGCCAGACCCGTGTCACGGTCATCGCGGCAGGCCATGCTTTGGGGGTCAACTCCGCCGGCACACTCCTAGCCCTGGGGCTGGGGCAGGGCGTCGAGGGGCTTGCCGCAGCCAACGCACTCGCGACCCTCTGGCAGTATTTGGTCCTTCGGCATTATCTCCGGAAGGTGGCCCCAGAGTTCGCGGGCGAGAACCTGACCAAACCCGCTTTGCAGGTCATTGTCGGCTCCGTCGTCCTCGCCATCATCGCTTTCAAAGGCTATGCCTTCCTGCACAACATCCTGAACGGTCATGTCAGCGAGAAGCTCAACCTCATCCTGTCGATGGGCGTCGCTGGCCTGGTCGGGATGGTCTGCTACGCGATTTATCTCGATAAACTCGGCTACCCTGAGCGCGAAATGCTGCGCGGCTACGCTAACAAGGTGCTACGTTTTGCGGGCATCCAGCTCAAGGGGTGACCTGGAGGGCTTGGTGAGTGGCAGGGTGGTAGCGACGCAGTAGCGCCTCAAGGATGATGACGGACTCATCATCGATGATTCCATTGATGTTGGCCGGACGGAAGTGTCGTTGGAAAGCCACCATGCATTGCTTTAAGCCGGCCTCGCCGGGCTCGACTCCATAACCGTAGGCTACGAGTAAACGACGCGCATACTCAGGCGAAAGGTCGACCTTTCGGTGCACTGCATTGTCGACGTCCATTTTCCACGGCCATGCGCCGACGCCAAGGGAGGCGAGTTTTGCCCACGGAAATTTCGTGCCGGGGTCGATCTTGCGCCCAATAGCGATATCGGAATGTGCCACCACGTTCCATGGCTTGATGTCATGGCGACGGATAATGTCGGCGCAAAGGGCGAAAAGGATGTCGGCCTGCGCCTCCGAATAGGGGTGGATATTTCCATCGAGGTTGATGATCTCGATGCCAATCGATTGTTGATTCAGGTTGGTCACGCTTCCCCAAGAACCTCGGCCGGCATGATAAGCGGACATGTCATCAGGCACCATTCGGATGACCCGGGGCTTGACCTCATCGGTCACCACGAAGTGAACCCCCACCTTATGATTGGGATCGCGCCCCTGGAGGGTCCGCAGGGAAGAGGCGAGGGAACCGGCGGTATGGTGGAGGACGAGCAGGGTGATTTTTTCACGGCGTGGCTCGGCACCGAGGGAGCTGGGTCCTTGCTCGACCATCAGCCCCGTGAAAACCGGTTCCGCGGAGATCGCTACCGGAGCTGGAACATCGCGGCTGGCGCAGCCAACCAGGCCGGCCCCAATCAGGACGAAGAGACAGATTGAACAATATGAGCGAATTAAGGGATACATGGGGCTTGTGGGCCAAATGGTAGAATAACTTAAATGACCCCCAAGATTAAACTTTTTAGGTTGTTTATAGGGTGTTATCATTGGTTATTATATGATTAGACATAATGTATATTGTGCGAAATATGTCACTTGGCGCCCGGTCGAGAAATTGGGTTATTGATTGCTCGATTGGATACGCTCATTAAAAAGGATTACATTATCCCTCCAATCCCGTCCACGCATTCCCATGAAAGTAGCCCGACATATCATTGAAGCCCGCCGCGAGGCTATTGCCAAACTCCTCTCCAAGGTCGGCTATGTTCCCGTTCTCGAGATCTGCCGGCAGTTCAATGTGTCCGAGGCGACTGCTCGACGAGATCTGACGGAGCTCGAAAACCAGCGTCGCATCACCCGAACCCACGGCGGTGCGCTCTCGGACTTCAACCGCAACTTCCCGCCGCTCGATGATCGCAAGATTGAAGACGCCGAAGCCAAGCGGAAAATCGGCCTCTTAGCGGCCTCACGTATCAAGGCCGGGATGACCGTCTACCTGGATTCCGGGTCGACTATCTTCTTCGCCGCGGAGGCCATCGCCGCCGCCGGTGTTACCGATCTGCAAATCGTCACGACCTGTCTGCCGACTGCGCAGCTGATTTCCTGTTTGCCAGGCGTCGAAGTCTATATTCCAGGCGGCCTTTTTCTCACCCGCCACGCGATGGTCGCCGGTGATCGCACGCTCGAGGAAGTCGCCCGCTGGAACTTCGACGTGGCCTTGCTTGGCGCCGAAGGCATCGACGAAGGAGGCCTGTGGAATTCCCAGCGCGACATCTCCCATCAGCAACGCGAGGTCATCCGTCGCAGCGATGAGGTCCTGATCTGCATGAATAAGGTCAAGCTCGGCCGAAACGGACCGTGCGCCGTGACCCGCGATGTCAGCGCCCTTTTCCTGGTCACCGACGCCGATGTGGCCGCCGTCCAGAAAGCCAAGGTCAAGTTGCTCCCGGAACGAGTCCTGACCGCCGTCTAAGGAAGCCTCGTCGTCCCGAGGTATGTCGTCCGACCCCATCCAGTCTTTGCTCGAACTTTCCCACCAGCTGGGCGGCGAGCGCCTGCGGATGGCTATCCTTGGTGAGGGCAACACCTCGGTACGGCTCGACGACCAGACCTTCGCGGTCAAGGCCTCGGGCTCTAATCTGGCTTCACTCAAGGAAGCCGACGTCACCCGTTGCGCCTTTGACCGCTTGCTCCCGCTGCTTGACGCACCCGCTGCGACCGACGTTGAGATCGATCAGGCCTTGTTGGCCTCGCGCCAGGATGCCGCCGCCAAGAAGCCCTCGATTGAAGCCCTCTTTCACGCTTACCTGCTCACCCTTCCCCACGTCCACTGCGTCGGTCATGTGCATGCCATTGCGGTGAATCAAATCCTCTGCTCGCCGCGGGCCCGCGAGTTCGCCGAGAAGCGCGCCTGCCCAGATGAGATTGTGATGTGTGGAGTCGAGTCGGTCTTCGTCCCTTACGCCGAACCTGGTCTGGGACTGTCACAGGCTATCCGCCGCGAAGTCGTTGCCTTCGTCAAACGCACCGGCCGCGACCCGAAGATCATCTTGCTGCAGAACCATGGCATCATCGCCGTCGGTCCCTCGCCCAAGGCGGTCCTTGGCTCCTTGCTCATGGCCGAGAAAGCCGCGGAGATCTTCGTCGGGGCCGCCGCCCTGGGCGGTCCGGCGTTTCTGACCCCGGCCCAGTGCGAGCGCATCGCCGGGCGCCCCGATGAGCATTACCGCCAAAAGATGCTCGGAATGTGACTATTGCCCCCTCCCCTGCCCCTTCTGACCATGTCTAACTATCTCGCCATCGATCTCGGAGCCGAATCCGGTCGGGTCATCTTCGGCCAGCTCAAGGCCGGCAAATTCACCATGAAGGAAGTGCACCGTTTCTCCAACGGCGCCATCACCGCCAACGGCACCCTCCGCTGGGACATCATCCGCATCTTCCGCGAGATCCGCATCGGTCTCGCGAAGGGCGCCAAGCTCGGTCCGATCAAGTCCATCGCCTGCGATTCGTGGGGCGTCGACTACGTCCTGCTCAAGGGCGACGGCCCGTTGCTCTCCTTACCATTCACCTACCGAGATGAGCGGAGCTTCAAAGCCTTCGACCTGGCCATGCGTCGTTTCTCGCCGAAGGAGATCTTCGAGGGCACGGGCATCGCTTCGATTTCGATCAATACGCTCTATCAGCTCTTCGACGACGCGGAAAATCGTCCCGAGATTCTTAAGTTCGCTGATAAATTCCTGTTGATCGGTGATTACATCACGTGGCTACTCACCGGTAAGGCCCGGGCCGAGGAGACCTTGATCTCCGGCAGCCAATGCTGGGACACCCGTAAGCGCGATTGGGCTTGGCCCGTGTTGAAGAAGCTCGGCATCCCGAAGCACCTTTTCCCTAAACCGGTCGCTCCTGGCGTGAAACTCGGCAAGATGCTGCCTTATCTTGCCAAAGAAACGGGCCTCAGTCGGACGGAGGTGGTCACGACCTGCGCCCATGACACCGCCGCCGCTGTCGCCGCCGTGCCCGCTATTAAGGGCGACGACTGGGCTTACCTTTCTTCCGGAACATGGTCGCTCCTGGGCGTCGAACTCCCCCGTCCGTTGGTCAACGAGACCGTTCGCAAAGCAAAATATACCAACGAAGTCGGCTTCGGCGGAACCTCGCGCTTTCTCAAGAACCTCGTCGGCCTCTGGGTCCTCCAGGAATGCCGTCGCGAATGGATGGAGAAAGGTGAGGTCTCCGACTACGGCGAGATTGTGAAGCTCGCGCTGAAGGCGCCGTCGCTGCGTTCATTCATCCGCCCCGACGATATTCGTTTCGCCAAACGCGGTGAAATGGTCGCCAAGATCCAGGCTTTCTGCCGCGAGACTCAGCAGCCTGTTCCCAAGACGCACGGCGAAATCGCCCGTTGTATCCTCGAGTCTCTCGCCTTGTTGTACCGGGTCGAGATGGACGGCATGGAGAAACTGACCGGCCGGACCCTCAAAACACTCCATATCGTGGGAGGCGGCTGCCGTAATGCCCTCCTCAATCAGGCCACCGCGGACGCCACTGGGCGCACGGTCATCGCCGGACCGGTAGAGGCGACTGCGGCGGGCAATATCCTAGTTCAGGCTATCGCGATGAGAGAGCTCGCCGACCTCGCTGCGCTGCGCGGCGTCGTTCGCAACTCCTTCGAAGTCGTCAAATACGTTCCTAAAACCTCGCCTGCGTGGAGCGCGGCACTGGCGAAGTTTAATGGTTTAAAGCGACCCTGATTCACCCCAACCTCAATCCATCCCTTTTCCACAAGTACGCCTATGTCACACTATAAGTTCGTCTCTCACCTCTGGAACGATGCCGAAGCCGCGAAGCTCGATCCAGTCGGCCGTCTGGTCTACCGCTCCAACAAACTCGGAGCCGACCAGCGGATCACGAACACCGGCGGCGGCAATACCTCCTCCAAGATTGTCGAGAAGGATCCGCTCACCGGTACTGATACTCAGGTCCTCTGGGTCAAGGGCTCCGGCGGCGATCTCCGCACCAGCAACCGTGAGAACTTCTCCTCTCTTTATCAGGATAAGCTCGTCGGCCTCCAGAAGTCCTATGCGGCTCGCGCTGACAAGGGACTGAAGTCCCAGGCCGAAGACGACATGGTCGCGATGTACAACCACGCCACCTTCAACCTGAATCCGCGCGCCTCGTCGATTAACACCCCGCTGCACAGCTTCCTGCCGGGCAAGCATGTCGACCACATGCACCCGAACGCAATCATCTCGATCGCTGCCTCTAAGAACTGTGAAGCCCTCACCAAGGAAATCTTCGCCGGCAAGATGGCTTATGTGAAGTGGATGCGTCCCGGCTTCGAGTTGGGCCTGGCCATGCAGGACATCTCCAGGCAACAGCCCGCCACGAAGGCCATCATGATGGGCCAGCACGGCTTCATCTCCTGGGCCGACGACGACAAGGCCTGCTACGAACTGACCCTTGCCATGATCGAGCAGGCCGCAGCCTATATCGACGCCAAGTACCAGGCCAAGGGCGGCGATGCCAAGGCCTTCGGCGGCGCTCTCTATCAGACCCTCGACACCGAGAAGCGTCATGCAGCCTTCGCGGCCATCTTGCCTTGGCTCCGCGGCCAGGTCTCCAAGGAGAAGCGCTTCATCGGCACCATCCAGGATGACGAGAAGATCCTCCGGTTCGTCAACTCGAAGGACGCTCCGCGCCTCGCTGAACTCGGCACCTCTTGCCCCGACCACTTCCTCCGCACGAAGATCAAGCCGCTTTACGTGAACTGGAATCCCCAGTCCGAAGACGCCGTTGCGTTGAAGGCCAAGCTCGCCGCCGCCCTCGAGCAATACCGCAAGGACTACGCCTCCTACTACAACGCTTGCAAGCGCCCGAACTCCCCGGCGATGCGCGACCCGAATCCGACCGTCGTCCTCATCCCCGGCCTCGGCTTGATCGCCTGGGGTAAGGATAAGTCCGAGTCCCGCGTCACCGCCGAGTTCTACAACTGCGCCGTCGAGGTCATGCGTGGTGCCGAAGCCATCGACCAGTACATCGCCTTGCCTCAGCAGGAAGCCTTCGACATCGAGTACTGGCTGCTCGAAGAGGCCAAGCTGAAGCGCATGCCAGCCGAGAAGGAACTCGCCCGCCAAGTGATCATCGTCGTCGGCGCCGGCTCCGGCATCGGCAAGGAGACCGCCCATCGCCTCGTCAAGGAAGGCGCCCATCTCGTCTGCGTCGACAAGAACGTGGAAGCCGCTCAGGCCACCGCCAAGGAAATCACCGACAAGCTCGGGACGGGCATCGGCGTCGCCGGCACTGGCCTCTCCAACTGCGGCCCTGCCATCGGCCTCTCCGGTGACATTATGGACCGTGCCTCCATCCGCCAGATGCTTGATCAGGTCGCGCTCGCCTACGGCGGCTTCGACTCCATCTGCGTCACTGCCGGCATCTTCGTCTCGCCCGACACCACTGGGCATATTCCGGACGACAAGTGGGCCCTCACCTTCGCCCTCAACGTCACCGGTAGCTACCTGGTCGCCGACGAGGCTTACAAGACCTGGAAGGAACAAGGTCTCCGCGGCAACCTCGTCCTGACCACCAGCGCCAACGCCGCGGTGGCCAAGAAGGGATCCGTGGCCTACGATACCTCGAAAGCTGCCGCCAACCACCTCGTCCGCGAGATGGCCATGGAGCTTTCGCCTCTGGTCCGGGTCAACGGCGTAGCCCCGGCCACCGTCGTGCAGGGTTCAGCCATGTTCCCTCGGGACCGAGTGATCGCCTCGCTTGCGAAGTATAACATTCCCTACACGCCTGATGAGGTGACGGATTCGCTGACCACGAAGCTCTCGCAGTTCTACGCTGATCGCACCTTGACCAAGAACCCTATCACCCCCGCCGACCAAGCCGAAGCCTACTTCCTTCTCGTGACTAATCGCCTCAGCAAGACGACCGGACAGGTCATCACCGTCGACGGCGGCCTCCACGAGGCTTTTCTCCGCTAACCCTGTGCCCGTCTCTCTTTTCGATGAGACGGGCAGGGAAAGATTTAAAATAAGCAATGCGAGGTTGAGCCTCGGACACCCTTTCCCCCATCTTGTGGGCATGCTGCTTCGCCTCCTGTTGCTCGCACCGCTGGCCTCCCTCGCCCAAGGCTCGCTCATCGCTGAATGGCAGAAGCAATATGACGCCTGGTCCGGGAAAGCCCCTCGCGCCAAAGTCGAAGCCCCGCGCTGGAGCGAGGACGGCCGCACGTTAGCCTATGCTTGGCTCGGCTCTGACGGACTGGAGTGGCGTCTGGTCGACTGCGAGTCAGGCCTGATCAAGCCGGCGTTCGAAGCGGCGTCCCTCGTCAAGGCCTTCGCTGACCTTAGCGGACGCAAAGTCGACCCTCGTAACTGGCCTTTCAAGCGCGTCTTGCCTTCCGACGAAGGGCGCCTGCGACTCGAAGGAGATAAGGAATCCTGGTGGCTGGGCAAAGACGGCCGGTTGGTCTTGGCCGCCCGCGGTTCGCCGACCAAGCCGGTGCCGCGACTGCAAGGTAGTAGCCGCACCTTAAACGCTGGCAAAGAGGGTCTGCGCTCCCCGTCTGGGACCGTTACAGTCGAACTGCGTGACGGGGATGTCACCCTCTCGGACGGCGATGGCCAGCCGGCGCGCCGCTTAATCGAACGCCCCCCGGGGTCCGCCGATGCGTTCGTCGGACCAGTCTCTTGGTCTCCGGACGGCGCGCACTTTGCGCTTTGGCGCGAAACCAAGCAACCGGTACGGATGTATAAGGTCGTCGACTCCGTCAAAGGCACCACACGCGATATCCATTACGAAAAACCGGGCGATGCCCGGACCGAACGCACCGCCTGGGTGTTTCGTGCCGACGGCAGGGGCGCCTCTGGCTGCCCTGCCGACCTCGCGGGCAAGACCTACGCCACCGAGCGACTGGACTGGTCCGCCGACGGCAAGACCCTGCGAACCGAATACATCCGCCGAGGCTTCACGGGGCATGGCGTGGTCGCCTACGACGTTGTCAGTGGGGTCTGGCGGAAACTGTTGGCCGAAGAAGATCCGAAGTTCGTCCACACTTTCAACGCCCGCTATCGGCATGACGTTACGGAAGACCTCACCGTCTGGGCTTCCGAAAGAACGGGCTGGCAGCACCTCTACGCCCATGATCTGCGCAACGGTCAGCCGTTGCGGCCGATCACCGCTGGTTCTTGGGTCGTGAAGCAAATCCTGCATCTGGACCAGACCCAAGGACAGATCTTCTTCGTCGCCGTCGGCCGCGTCCCGGGGGAGAACCCGTATCATCACCACGTCTGTCGCGTCGGCCTGAAGGGCGGGGACGTTGTCGACCTCACGCCGGGCGACGCCCATCACGAAGCCCTCTTTTCTCCGGACCGGCGGACCTTGATTGACACTGCCTCGACGGTGAATCGACCCCCGGTATTTTCGTTGCGCAGCACGACGGATGGGCGGCTCATCGCCCAGCTCGGGACCACGGACGCGAGCGCGCTCGTCGAGGCCGGCTGGAGCCCAGCGCGCCCCTTCGTCGCCAAGGATCGTGAAGGAAAGTTCGATATCTGGGGAGTCGTCACGCCCCCGTATCCCTTCGACCCCGCAAAGAAATACCCCGTCATCGAAAACATCTATGCCGGCCCGCACGGCTCGTTTGCTCCGCGTAGCTTCAACTGGTGGCACCGCAACCATCGTGAGCTCTCGATGCTCGGCTTCTACGTCGTCCAGCTCGACGGACGCGGGACGAATCATCGGGGCAAGGAATTTCACCAGCACAGCTGGCGCAACCTGAAGGACGGCGGGTTCCCGGATCGGATCGCCTGGATGCAGGCCCTGGCCAAGACCGAGCCGAACATGGACCTCGGACGCGTGGGGATCTTCGGCGGCTCCGCAGGCGGTCAGAATACCGCCCATGCGATGCTCCTGCACGGTGGCTTCTATAAGGCCGGTGCCGCCGACTGCGGTTGCTATGACAACCGCGTCGATAAGCTCTGGTGGAACGAACAGTGGCTCGGCTACCCCGTCGGCCCTTGGTATGAGGAGAATTCCTGTGCTCGCTACGCCCGGGACCTCCGCGGGCGGCTCTTCCTCTCGGTCGGCGAGTCCGACACCAACGTCGACGTGAAGTGTAGCTATGATTTCCGGGACGCCCTGATCGCCGCCGGCAAGCAAGACCTGTTCGAGTTCCACGTCATACCCGGGGCCAATCATGGCGCCGGCGAGGCCAATGATATGCGGGAGAAACGGGCCCGTTTTTTCCAATCCGCACTCGGTCAGCCGCTGCCCCGCTGACCTGAGCCGAGGCCTCGTTCACCCTGCGTCGTCCTGCCCTGCCCCCTGCGGCTCTCGCGAGCGGGCCACGCGGGGGCAGCGTGGGGGTGTGGCGGCTCGTAATGCGACCTTGGGCGGAAGATTTGATAGGATTTTTACGATGAGGCGTTGACAGGGGGAGGCACTGCCTCAAACCCAACCTTTCGCATGCAGAATTTCGCGAGTCAGTGCCTGGACCAGACCAAGGCCCTCCTCAAACTCAACCTCCACTCCCTCGCTCCTGATGGCACCGTCGTGCCCGTCGAAGGCGAGGTCTCTCGAGCCGACGAACCCGGCCACGCCGCCCTGGCTTTTGGAGAATATTTCCGCGCCACCGGTGAGCTGCAACTCGACCGCCACAATATCGTCGAGATAGTCGCCCGGACCATCACCGCCCAGGTCCGCCTCAGCCAAGCCTCCGATAACGGCATGGCCTTCGCCTGCCTCGGCCTCCTCGCCTTCGGCCCGACCCGCGAACGCAATCCCGTCTGGGAGATCCTCGACGAATCCACCCGCGCCCTCATCGACGAGCGCCTCGCCGTCGCGCACGATCACCATGATCACGTCCAAGCCTACGACATTGCCAAAGCCGTCTGTCGCGCCTCGTTTGGCCTCACCAAGAAGGACGAGACCAGTGCCCTCGTCGATCGTTTCATGGAACGTGTCGCCGCGGCGTCCACTGGCGGTTTCCATGATGAAGCGTCGAAAAGCTCCCGGCCGGAAAACTTCGGCGGCGCCTTCGACCTTTATGGCGTGGTCGCACTCATCTTCGTCCGCCAAGCGCTGCAACTGCACGCCAACGTCCAGGTACGCGACACCAAGTTGCCGAAGATTCGAGCGCTGGCTGAGAAATACCTGCGCGTGATGATGGACACCGTCCGCGACGATGGGCTGGGCTGGTGCTACGGCCGCGGCATCGGTGCCTATGGGCAGATGCATTGCATCACCCTGTTACTCCAAGCCCTGCGCGATCGCTGGATCCCGCTCGACAAAGAGAACCTCGCCCGCGACCTGGTCCGCCGCCTGTATGCTAACTTTTTTACGACTTTCTTCGATACCGAGCACGGCCTGATCATCATCCGTGACACCGAGCGCGATACGATTCCCGGGCACACGACCCGCATGGCCAACTTCGACGCCGCGCGGTATCTCTCCCAGTGGTCACGCCTGGCCAAGACCATCGGCGGGGCGATGGACGTGGTGACCCCTTCTAACCGACTGCCCGTCTGCCGCTTCTTCTCCTTCGATAAGTCTCCGCGCAAGGAGCAAGGGTTGCTCTCCTACCAAGACCCCGCCTCCGGCCTGCATGTCATCCTGCCGCTTCTCTCCGCCGGGTCCCACCGCTTTTCCGACTCACTCGCCTTTCCGCACATGCCGGGCGTGTTCGACTGGCCTTCCAACCTCCGGACCAGCCCGTTCATCCCAGAGTTCACCATCGGCGGGAAGGTTTTCACCCCCTCCTTCTATGGTAAGAACGCCCAGGTCGCCATGGGAACTAAATCCGGAACCTATCATTTCCGCTACGACCAGCCCGACCTCATCGATCAGGACGAGAATCTTTCCGTCAACCTCGCCTCCCTCAAGGTCGACTGGGAGTTCAATGGTGGACGGATTATCGCCCGCTACACCCTCACCGCTAAGTCCGCCGGCATGCTCGAGGATTTCCGGCTCGTCTTACCGATTGCGGCGACCCATTCGCGCATGACACCGGGTAATTCCCTGGTGCTGGGCCCGGCCTCTCATCGTTGCGAGGTCCTTAAGGACGACTTTCACGCCACTTGGGCGGAGACCAAGGTCGTCACGGACAACCCCCGGCATCGGTCTTGCTGGGGTAAGATCCATTTTTACCAAACCCTGCAGCGCGACAAACCCATGCCCCTCCGCGCTGGCATGAGCTACTTCTTCGAAATCGCCTACCAACCTGACATCGTGCGGGCTGGGGATGTGTCCTGAGCCCAGTTTCCTGTTCAGGTAAGCCTTCGGGGTTGTCCTGCAGCCTATCCCTGCCCTATCTCCAAGGGACGCTTTTTCATGCTACGTCCGTTCTACATCACCACGGCCATCGACTACGCCAACGGCTCGCCGCACCTCGGGCATGCCTACGAGAAAGTCCTCACCGATGTGATCTCCCGGCATCTGCGCATGAGCGGCCGACAAGTCCATTTCCTGACTGGGCTCGACGAACATGGCCAAAAGGTCCAGCAGACCGCCCTTAAGCGGGACCTCGAGCCGCAGGTGCTTGTCGACGAGGTTGCCGCGGTCTTCCAGCGCATGCTCGTTGATCTCGATATCTCGCACGACGATTACATCCGGACGACTGAACCGCGCCATCAGAAGGTCGTCCAGCAGTTCCTCCAGAAGCTTTTCGACCAAGGCCTTATCTATAAGGGTCAGAAGACTGATTGGTATTCGACCCGCCAGGAGCAATTCCTCACCGAGCGGGATCGTTCTCCGGACGGCTCTTGGCCGGAAATCTATGGCGAGGTGACGCAGACGACCGAGGAAAATTACTACTTCAAGCTTTCCCAGTTCCAGCCTTGGCTGATTGAGCATCTGCGGGCGCACCCCGACTTTATCACCCCGCGCTTCCGGCAGAACCAAGTTCTCGAGTTCCTTAAAGATCCACTAAACGACCTCTGCATCTCCCGTCCGAAGACCCGGCTGACCTGGGGCATCGCCCTCCCGTTCGACGACGCCTATGTCACCTACGTGTGGTTCGACGCGTTGACCAATTACTACTCCGCCGTCGCCGCCAAGGGCCTTTGGCCAGCCGACGTCCACGTCATCGGTAAGGATATTCTTTCCCCTCCCCACGCCGTCTACTGGCCTTGCATGCTCAAGGCTCTCGGCCTCGAGCCGCCGCGCCAGCTGCTCGTCCACGGCTGGTGGACCGTCAACAACCAGAAGGCCTCCAAGAGTGCGGGCAACGCGGCTGACACCTTGGGGTTCGTGGCCAGCCACGGCGCCGACGCGTTCCGTTATTACCTGTGCCGCGAGATGGTCGTGGGCCAGGATGCGGACTTCTCGAAAACCACTTTCGAGAACCGCTACAAGGCGGACCTCGGCAATAACCTCGGCAACCTCGTCAACCGGTTGCTCAACATGGTGGGACGGAACTACGCCGGCGCCATCCCCGCTGCGGCCGCCGATGAGGAACTAGAGCGCAACCTGCGACAGCTCTGGCAGGATACGGTGAGGAAATATGACGCCGCCTTCGCGGAGTACCAGCTGAGCCACGCCCTCGAGTCCCTTTGGGTCTTCATCAGCGCGATGAACGCCTACATCGAAGCCCGGGCGCCGTGGAAACTCGCCAAATCCACCGACCTCGCCGATCGCGCTCGCCTCGACTCATGCCTGGCGCACGTCGCCGAGGGCCTCCGTCTCGTTGGTACAATCCTCACCCCGGTAATGCCAGCAACCTGCGGTCGTTTATTGACCCATATCGGTCGACCCGTCCCCGCGGGATTCGAAGGGCAGCTGGTCTGGTCCGCCGCTTGCACAGGGTCGAAGGTCGCCGAAAACTGCATTCTATTCCCCCAGATCGGCGTTCCCGGCGAAACTCCTGCAGGCTGATTGGACAAAATCTCGCTCCGCGCCACCCTTACGTTCCCGTGGATTCCGTCCTACCCATCGATGAAGCCGCTCAGTTAAGCGCCGCCGAGCAAAGTGCGGGCGGAGTGGGATTCGTCAGTTACACCTTCACCACCCCGGAACTCGATCCCCTGGCAGTGATGGAGACACTGGATGAACCGGCTCCCCGCGGTTACTTTGAGAACCCTTCCCGCCGACGTGGGCACGCGGCGGGTGCACCGCTGCGACAGTGGTCTGGGCGGGGTGAGGGTCGCTTTCTCGAGGCGGACCGCTGGCTGAAGGAACTGAATGCCTGCCTGGTCTGCGTCGGTCCCCGGCCGCGCATCATCGCGACCTTCCCCTTCTACCCCGGCAATGCCGAGGACGGTGCCTATGCCAAGCTGTTCCTCCCGGGCTGGCAGGTCGTCAACGAAGACGGCCGGACCGACGTCACGCTCTGCGAGCCGGCGACTCCCGGATGCGCCACGCGCCTGGCGATCCGCGCCGAGAACTTTCGGAAGTTCACCTACCGCTCCAACCCGCCGTCTCCGCGGGCGCCGGTACCCACGGTCTTGTCGGAGGTCGGTGGCGCTTGGTTCACGTCAGCCGTCAGCCGCGCGACCGAGCTGATCAAGGAGGGAGCATTCGAAAAGGTCGTACTCTCTCGGGCCTTTGACTGGCGGCGGGCTGAACCCTTCAGCGCTTACGCCACTCTGCACCGCCTCCGACGGGCTAATCCGCAGTGCCACACCTTCCTCGTCGATGAAGTCGATGGTGCGCTCGTGGGGGCTACGCCTGAGACCTTGCTCTCCCTCTTCGACGGCTCGGTGCGTTCCGAGTCGGTGGCCGGCACCACGCGACGCGGCGATTCAGCCTCTGAGGACGCCTCACTGGCCGAAGCCTTGCTCACGAGCGAAAAGGACCTGCGCGAACATAGCGCCGTCACGGCTTCAATCCTCCGCCGCCTGCGCATGGTGGGCGTGCTGGCGGCGACCTCGCGCAAGGCCGAACTCCTCCGGCTGGGTAACGTCATGCACCTCCGGACGCCGATCGAGGGCACCATGCCGATTGACCGACGCTTCCTTGAGGTCGCCGGCGAACTACACCCGACCCCGGCCGTCGGCGGCAAGCCGCGCGTCTTGGCCTTACCTTTCATCCCCGGCTTCGAACCCCATCAACGCGGTCTCTACACCGGCGCGGTAGGTTGGATCAGTTCGGATGGCGGCTCCGGTAAGCTCTTCGTTGCCTTGCGTTGCGCCCGGCTCAAGGGCTCGGAGGCGCGCGCCTTCGCCGGCGCGGGTATCGTCGCTGGCTCCGATCCGGGGGCGGAAACGGCGGAGACCGAGATGAAGTTGCGCACCGTCCTTGAAGCTTTGACCTGAATATGAGGGTCGTGCTCCAGCGCGTCCGGTCGGCTTCCGTGCGCGTCGCCGACGCCGTCGTCGGGGAGATTGGCGTAGGTTATCTCCTGCTGGTCGGGATCGCCGTCAACGACGACGAGTCCACTGCGCGCCGGCTGGCCGAAGAGGTCGCTAAGGTGCGGTTGATGCCTGACAGCCAGGGAAAGATGGGGGTCAGTCTGCGCGAGGCGGACGGGCAAGCCCTTGCGGTGAGTCAATTCACCCTGCTGGCCGATTTCTCCAAGGGTAACCGACCCTCGTTCCATGCCGCGGCTAAGCCCGACGTCGCGCAGCCACTCTTCGACCTCTTCGTGCGCGAACTCTCCCTGCGACTGAACCGTGTGGTCGCAACTGGCGTGTTCGGCGCCGATATGCGCGTCGAGCTCGTCAACGACGGCCCAGTGACGATCGTGCTCGAGTAGTTTAGGCTTAACCTCCGGACCAGTTGACCCTACCTCTCTGCTCCCTTCATGCTGTCCGTCCGCATCATTCCCTGTCTCGACGTCCATGACGGTCGCGTGGTCAAAGGCGTCAAGTTCGAAGAGCTTCGCGACGCCGGCGACCCCGTCGCGGTCGCCGCGGCCTACGAGCGGCAAGGCGCGGACGAATTGGTGTTCCTCGATATCACCGCCTCAAGCGACGCACGTAGCACGATGGTCGATGTCGTCGAACGCACGGCTGACCAAGTCTTTATGCCGCTGACGGTCGGTGGCGGCCTACGCTCCGTGGAAGACATCCGTACCATGCTGAATGCCGGCGCAGACAAGGTCTCATTGAATACTGCGGCCATTAAGGACCCCGACCTCATCCTGCAGGCCGCCCGAAAGTTCGGCAGCCAGTGCATTGTCGTCGCCATCGACGCCAAGAACGTCGGCCCAGGCCGTTGGGAGGTCTTCACCCATGGTGGTCGTAACGCCACGGGTCTCGACGCCCTCGGATGGGCCCGCAAGGCGCACTCCCTCGGCGCCGGCGAAATCCTGCTGACCAGCATGGATCGCGACGGTACCGCCGCCGGTTACGACATTCCGCTCAACCTTGCCGTCTCCTCGGCCGTCGAAGTCCCCGTGATCGCCTCAGGCGGAGCCGGCAATCTCGACCACATGGCGGACGTCCTGAAGCAAGGCGGTGCCAGTGCGGTCCTCGCCGCCAGCATCTTCCACTTTGGGACCTATACCGTACGGCAGGCCAAGGAGCACCTTCGTGCAGTTGGCCTGCCTGTCCGGCTTTAAGCGGCGGTAGGCGGGACGGCCTTCGGCATCACCAGGACCTTGTCCAAACGATGGCCATCCATATCCACGACTTCAAAGATATAGCCTAAGGCCTCGACGCGGTCGCCTTCCGTCGGAATACGGCCAAGGGTGCGCATGATGAAGCCGGAGATCGCGGTGAAGCGCCCAGAGCCTTCGCCGGGAAAGCGACCGATGATACCCGTAGCTTCACGAAAATCGTCCAGTGTGACCGCCGCATCGACAATCCAGCTGCCGTCTTCACGCCTACGCACGGCCTTGGGCTGCGCAATTGGCGAACCTTCGTTGGGCAACTCACCGACGACGGATTCGAGCACGTCGTTGAGCGAGACGACCCCGCGGACGCGACCGAACTCGTCCGTGACGAGAGCGATATGAATCTTATCCTTGCGGAACATCTCCAGCAACTGCGTCCCGGTGCAGTGCGTCGTTACGGTCGGCGACTCGGTCAGCAAGTCCTTGATCGAAGCGGTACCGACGAGCGATAGGTTGGCCCAGAGCCGCTTCACCGAGACGACGCCTAATGGCCGATCGGCCGAGCCGCGATAGACTGGAAACCAAGTGTGGCCGGAGGCGACCACCTTCCGCCAATTGACTTCGTCGGTATCGTCGAGACAAAGCCAGACGACCCGGTTGCTCGGAGTCATCAGACGCTCAGCTGTCACCAGATCGAGGGAGAGCGCGCCATGGACCATGCGATGCTCGGAGGCATGGAGCACGCCGGTGGCCATGCCCTGGTCGGCCATCATGCGGAGTTCGTCCTCTGACATAGTGTCCTCTGGCGTCCGGCGACGTCCGAAGAGGCGCAGGATAATATCCGCGCAGAAGCCCATGGTAACGACCAGCGGGGAAGCCAGCAGCGAGATGAACTGCATGGGCCGAGCCAGAATCACGGCCAGGCCTTCGGGATTAGAAAGACCAAGCCGCTTCGGCACGATTTCTGCGCAGATGATGGTCAAGGAGCCGATGACAAAGGATACCCCCACGCGGGAGATGACATCGGCATTCGTCTGAAGCCAGGACCACGCACTCTCCTCAAGGTAAGGCTTTAGGGCGGCGGCCATGGGAGCGCCGCCAAACGTCGCGGCGATGATACTGCCGAACGTCAGCCCGACCTGGACGCTGGACAGGAATTTGGAAGGATTGGCGAGGAGCTCCAAGGCTGCCTTGGCCCCCTTACTCCCTTGCTCGGCCAGTCGTTGCAACCGTCGCCGGTTGGAGGAGACCAACGCCATCTCTGAAAGCTCGAAGATGCCGATTGTCGCCCAGCAGGCTAATATCACGAATAATTCCACCTGACAGGCGTAGGGATTTGGGAAGGAACAGTCAAATCCGCTTGTTCACATCCCGCTGACGCATTAGTTCCAAACTTCAATGGCGTCCCAATTTGCGGCAATCATCGTGGGGAGCGGTATCGGCGGGCTGAGTTTCGCACTTAATCTCGCCCAACGCGGTCATGCCGTCGCCATCGTGACCAAGAAGACGCGCTCCGAGTCCAACACGAACTGGGCCCAAGGAGGCATCGCCTGCGTGACGGATCAGGCCGACGATTTCGCAAGCCACGTCCAAGACACGCTGGCGGCCGGCGACGGGCTTTGCGACATGGACGTTGTGACCCATATCATCCAATCGGGACCGGCGCGCGTCGCCGAACTCATCGCCTGGGGCGTCGAGTTTGAGAACGGCGCGGACGGCCGGCCGGACCTCGGCCGCGAAGGCGGCCATTCCCGCCGCCGCATCCTGCATGCCCGCGATATGACCGGGCGCGCTATCGAATCGGCTTTGCTGCGGGCCATCGCCCGCGCGCCCAAGGTGGTGATGCTCGAACACCACCTCGCGATCGACCTCATCACCCGTGCCAAGCTGGGGCTCTGCTCCTTGGGCGCGAAGGATGACCGCGTGCTCGGGCTGCACGTGCTCAACACTCAAGCCGGCCGAGTCGAGACGTTGGCCGGCGACGTGGTAGTCCTCGCTACCGGCGGTACGGGCCAGGTCTATCAGTTCACCACCAATCCTGATATCGCCACCGGCGATGGGATTGCGATGGCCTATCGTGCGGGCGCGGAGGTGCGCGACATGGAAATGGTGCAGTTCCACCCGACGGCACTGAAGGCGCCCGACGGCAGCCGCGCCCTGATTTCCGAGGCCGTCCGGGGCGAGGGCGCCATTTTGCGCGACACCTCTTTGCGTTCTTTCATGAAGGACTTCCATCCGCAGGGCGACCTTGCGCCGCGCGATATCGTCGCGCGCGCAATCGACTCGGAGATGAAGCGAGCGGGATCTCCCCACGTTCTCCTCGACGCCACGCAGGTGGCCAAGGGACATTTCGCCGAGCGTTTTCCGCATATCCATGCCACCTGTCTTCAAGCCGGCTTTGACCTGACGAAGCAGCCGGCCCCGGTCGTGCCCGCCGCGCATTACCTCTGCGGCGGCGTGACGACGGACCTGCAAGGCCGCACGACTCTCCCGGGCTTGTATGCCGTGGGTGAAGTCGCCTGCACGGGACTGCATGGCGCCAACCGGCTCGCGTCCAACTCGCTCCTCGAGGCGGTCGTGCTCGCACATGATGGCGCCGCGTCGGCCCATACCGAGATCGGCGCGCAGGCCGATCGGGCACCGTCATTACCAGCCTGGATCGACGGTTCCGCCGGTGATCCCGACGAACGCGTAGTCCTCACCCATAATTGGGACGAACTGCGCCGGACGATGTGGGATTATGTCGGTATCGTCCGTTCGACCAAACGGCTGCAACGAGCCCGGACTCGCATCGGTACCCTGTCCGACGAGGTGCGCGAATATTACTGGAACTTCCGCATCGAGCCACGCCTGCTCGAGCTGCGTAACCTGATTCAAGTCGCCGAGCTCATCATCGACTGTGCGTTGCAGCGTCGCGAAAGCCGTGGCTTGCATTTCAACCTCGATTATCCGGCCAAGCTGGCGGAGGCCCGCCACACTTCCGTCCGTCGTCCGCAGGGTCGGTCATGAGAATTGCCGTCGTCGGAACCGGTGCCCTCGGCGGCTGGTATGCCGCGCTGCTGGCGGAGGCTGGCCATGAAGTCCATTGTCTGGCTCGGACCGACTTTCTCGCAATTCGGCAGCATGGTCTGAGTATTCGGAATCAAGGCCAAGAACGCCGGGTCCGCGTCGCTTCCGCCACGCCTAACGCGACGGAGATCGGCCCCTGCGACCTCGTCGTCATCGCGATTAAAACGACCGCCAACGCGGCCCTGCCGCAACTCGTCCCCCCCCTGCTGGGTCCGGCCACCGTCGTCGTCACCCTCCAGAATGGCATGGGCAACGTCGAGGCCTTGACGCAGCTGCTCCCCGCCGAACGCATCGTCGCTGGCCTGTGCTTCGTCTGCATCAATCGGCTCGCTCCCGCGGTCATCGACACGACGCTCGCCGGTTATGTCCGCATGGCGGCGGCGAATGGCCCCGTCAACCCAGCGGTCACGCGGAGCGTCGCGACCTTCGCCGCTGCGGGCGTGGATTGCCAAGCGGAAGCCTCGCTCGAGGCGGTGCTCTGGAAGAAACTCTGCTGGAATATCCCGTTCAACGGTCTCGCCATCGCCGGCGGCGGCGTCACGACCGATCGCATCCTCGCCGACCCTGCCCTCAACGAAAGGGCCTATCTACTCATGAAGGAAACGCAGGCCGCCGCTGTCGCCCGGGGCCATGCGTTTGAAGATTCGCACATCAAGCGCCAGTTCACCGTCACGGTCGGCATGGGCGCCTACCGACCCTCGAGCCTCATCGATTACCTCGATGGTCGCGAAGTCGAAATCGACGGCATCTGGGGAGAGCCTTACCGCCGCGGGGTGGCGGCCGGGGCACACATGCCGGAGACGGCGAAGCTGATCGGGGAGATCCGCTCCCTCGTCGCCGCCCGCGGATAGGAAGGACTCAAAGTTCCGGCGGGGCCGGTCCCAGCTCTGCGAGACGGGTGTGCACTGCATCGGTCACCCGCGAAGGAGAAAGGAAACCCAACGGCATGTCCGTGATGACGTCGCGGGCGAACAGGGTCCGGCCGACGCGATCTTCCAGCCGAAGAAGCAGCTGGATCCTTGCTCCTGGCGAGCCAGCCGAAACGGGGCGGGTATGCCAGCTAAACCGGACCGTGGCCTGGGCCTGTGCTGGCTCCGCTACGACCTCAAAGCCCTGGTCGCGGAGAGAACGGACGGCGGCGTCATGGATGGCTGCATCCAGCTCAGCGAACTCTGCCGTCGACGCACCTGTGGGATCGGTCACGAAGATGCGGCGCATCGTCGGTGACGACACCTCTACCGTGGTCGGCTCCGGTCCTACCCCGAGGCAACCGGCAAGGAATGCCACCCCGACGAACGCCCAGAGCGACGGGGCTATGTGGCGGGAGTGCATAACTTGTTTATTACCCGTTCTCGCTCCGGGACAAGCAGGGACATGATGGAGGACAGGTTGACCTTTAGCGTCAGCTCCCTCCCCTTCACGCCATGGCCCGTGTCCAAGCCGTCACCTTCGATCTAGCAGGCACCCTGCTTTTCCCGCACCCCTCGGTCGGAAGCGTGTACTCGGCCTGCGCGCTTCGGCATGGCGTCGTCGTTGAAGCGGCCGTGCTCGACGCTACCTTTGCGTTGGCCTTCCAAGGCGGACCGAAGAACGCCTCGCCGGAAGTCTTCTGGAAGGAAGTCGTCCAGCGCTGTTTCGGTTCAGCGCTGCCCTCGGCGAAGACCGATGCGGTATTCCAGGAATGCTGGACGGCGTTCGCTCAACCCGCGGCATGGCGGCTGGCCCCTGGCGCGCTCCCGGCCATCTCGGCGATTCGCTTCCTCGGCGTCAAGGTCGGCGTCCTTTCAAATGCCGACGCGCGGATGCGCCAAGTCTTGGACGGACATGGGCTGACGAAGCACCTTGACGGAATCTTCCTATCTGCGGAAAGCGGCCACAAGAAACCCGACCCCAAGGCTTTCGTCCACGCCGCCCGGGCCTTGGGTGCGGCGGTGACCGGCTTGGTGCATTTCGGCGACAGCCCGACGGAAGACGGGGAAGGCGCCCGCGACGCTGGCGCCACTGCCGTGGTCGTCGGCGGTGCGTATGCCCCGGAAAGATGCCTGCGCAATGAGAAGCTCTCCGAGGCCCCTTACGCCGTCCGGGCGCTGCTTACCGAAGGAAAATTAAAAGGCCGGTTCTCCCGGACTGTGCAAAACCTCCTCGCGAACCTCCGCGGGTTACCCGAAGACCGCGGCCGCTCGACCGACCGGGCGATCCAGACGATCGACAATGCCGTGCTGGATGCCTTTAAAAAACTGCGGCTCGATAAGCCGGTCCCTGAAACCGCCATCGTCGCGCACTGGTCGGAATTGCTGCCGCTCAAGCTGGCCCGCCGTTCGGCGCCTTTGCGTGTGCTCGAAGGCGGGAAACTCGTCGTGCAATGCGAGAACTCCGTCATCAAATCGGAGCTTCGTTTTCATGAACGATCGATGCTGGCGAAGATCCGGCTCCTGCGCGGCTGCCAGGATATCCGCGCGATCAGCTTCGTGAACGCCTAATCAATTCGATTTCGGCTCGTAGGGATGCTGGAAAACTTCGCGGAAGTCGTAGACCTCCTTGAAATCTTCAGGATTATCCTCCGGCGAACGTCCGAAGAGCCCGGTGTCGATGATATTGAAGACGATGTTCCCGACATCGGCGGACTTGCGCAGCCCCCAGTTGTGGAGGAGCGGATAGGCCATCGGCCCGTAGGTCTCGAGCACGTGTTGGCGAAAGCCCTCCAGGAGCTGCGGGCCGCTGACATGGCGGTTTACGGTGCTCTTGCCTTTCTTCGGTTCACCATGGACCAGCTTCTGCGCATGATCCAGGCCGAGACGCACGACATCGTAGGCCTGCGGTTGGTAGCGGGAGTCCTTGAGGCGGATGAGGCGGACGGCTTCGTCGAAATCCATGGTCAAAGCTTTGCGAGTTCGGCCAACAGGCGGGCGTTCTGGGCCTCGGTGCCCACGGTCAGGCGCAGCCAGCCGGTCATACCGTAGCCGCGGAGCGGCCGGACAATGACGCCGGCTTTCTGCAGCACCGTGAACGCTTCCTCCGCCCGGGGTATCTGGGCGGCCAGAAAGTTGGCCTTGCCATCAATAAAGGCGAAGCCGAGCCGAGTGAGGCCGGCGGAGAGTTGGGCGATGCCGGCGTCGTTGACCTCGCGGGTGCGTCGCACGAAGTCATCGTCATCGAGGGCGGCCTCAGCAGCAGCGAGGGCCGGCAGGTTGACATTGAAGGGCTGGCGAACGCGATTGAGCAGGCCGCAGATTTCGGGCGACCCCATCAGGTAGCCGACGCGAAGACCGGCGAGACCGTAGGCCTTGGAGAAGGTGCGGGACAGCACCACCTTCCGGCCAGACTTCATCAGCGGACGAAGGTCGGCGGAGGTTTCCAGGTATTCCGCATAGGCCTCGTCGAGGCAGAAGATCACGTCGTCGGGCAGTGAGGCGGCGAACGCCAAGATTGCCGCGGGGTCATCGGTCCCGCCTGTCGGATTATTGGGGCTGGCGAGAAAGACGAGGCGCGTCTTCGGGGTGACCGCCGCGCGCATGGCGGGGAGGTCGTGACGATATCCCGGCATCGGCACCTCGACCGCCGTCGCACCGAATAGCATCGTCGCCAGTTTGTAGACGACGAATGCCTGGGAGCCGAAGACGACTTCATCGCCTGGACGCAGAAAAGCTTGGGCGAGCAAGATCATCACCTCGTTGGAGCCGTTGCCGACGACGAAGTTGCCGGGCTCCAGCGCCCATTTACGCGCCAGCTTTTCGCGCAGGAAGGTGCAGCCGCCGTCGGGATAAAGGTGACACTGGTCCAAGGCTTTGTGGGCGGCCGCAATGCCGATGGGCGAGGGACCGAGCGGGTTCTCGTTCGAGGCGAGCTTGATGACGGCGGCAGGATCGAGACCGAACTCACGGGCGACCACCTCGATGGGCCGACCTGCCTCATAGAGGGGCTGGGTCAGCACGGGGCGATTAGCCAGGTCGGAATAGGATGCCATGGATAACTTGTTTATTAAGAGATTCCTGCAGCTTGGCAAGCGAGAGCGAACCTCCTCCCCGCTTGCCACTGGTGGCGCCGAGGTTTATGCGTGCCCCATGAAAATCGTCGTCACCGGCGCCTCAGGCTTCCTCGGTCGCGAAGTCTGTCTCGCCGCCTTACGTCGCGGCCATGAGGTCGTGGCGTTGGGCGGGAGCCGGGCTCCGGTCATCCCGGGCGTCACGCAGGCGCGCTCGTTCGACCTCTGCTCCGCGTCCGCCCTCGAAGCGCTCGTGCTCGAGGAATTCCCGCAGGCCGTCGTGCACTGCGCGGCGCTGCCGACGATCGAAGCCTGCCTCGCAAATCCTGCGCAAGCCGCGGCGCTGAATACGGAGGTCCCAAAGAAGCTCGCGCAGCTCTGCTTCCATCTGGGGGCAAAACTTATCCACGTCTCGACCGACACCGTCTTCGATGGCGTCGCCGGAAATTATCAGCCCACCGACCAACCTGCCCCGCTCAACCTTTACGGCGAGACCAAGGCGGCCGCTGAAGTCGAAGTACTCCGTTTCGGCCGCGAGCATGCCGCGGTCCTGCGAACTTCACCGATCATCGGTAATTCGCCCAGCGGGGAACGCGGACTGCATGAGCGTCTTTTCGTTGCCTGGAAAACCGGACAGAAGGTCGCGCTGTTCACCGACGAATTGCGCCAGCCGGTCGAAGTTACCAACCTCGCCGATGTGACCATCGAGCTATGCGAGCGCGGCAATCTCTCCGGGCTTTTCCATTGGGCTGGCACCGAAGCCTTGAGCCGGCACGAGATCGGCGTTCGAGTCGCCCGGCATTTCGGCCTGGATGCCGCGGAGCTCGTGCGCGCCATCAGCCGGGCGGAGGTACCCACCGCGGCGGCGCGGCCGCGCGACCTCAGCCTGCGCCTGCACCCGCTGGCCGGCAAACTTCGTACCCCTGCCCAAACTTTCGACGAACAACTTACCGCGTTGCGAGTCCCGCGTGGCTGCGAGGATTGGTATGAGAAAGTGACGGGGCGAAAGGTCGTGCGTCGGCTTGAAAAAGGCATAGATTTCTGAGCATGGACGTACTTCCCCGCCAGGCCGCCGACGCGGTCGAAAACATGGCCGCGGATCTGATGCTCCTGGAGTTCTACCCCCGGCCCGAGGTGGTGCGCTTCCGCGCCTACGCTTGGACATCGCCGGCCTACACCTTCGGCGTCTCTCAACCCTGGGCCAAGTATCGCGCGCAGGTACCCGCCCAATACCCGCTGGTCCGTCGAGCGACCGGCGGCGGCCTGGTCTCACACCTCGAGGATTGGACGTTCGCGCTCGTCATTCCACCGTCCCATCCGCTCTTTGCGGCGGACGCGATGGCAAGCTATGCCGCAGTCCATGAGGCCCTGCTCCAAGCCTTGGTCCGCCAAGGTCAGCCCGTCCAATTGGCGCCGATGCCGGCAGGCGAGCGCAACTTCCTCGCGCCAGATGACTGTGCCCGTCGCGCTGAGCCCAACGACCTCGTCCGCAGCGACGATGGCCGCAAGGTGGCTGGGGCCGCGCAGAAACGAACCCGCCAAGGGCTGCTCATCGAGGGCTACGTCTGGCGGCCTTTCCTGGTCGGCTGCGACTGGGAGCGCTTCGCGCAGGACTTCGTGCAGACCCTAAGCACTGTCCTGCGCAGCCCCGCCGTCCTCGTCACCGAGCCGCAGTACCACCAGTTCGACCACGAAGGAACGTGGGGCAAGTTTGCCTCGCAAGAGTGGAACGAACGGATCTAAGCGAAGAGATCCAACTCCGGACCTGCTTCCTTGGTCTTCGGCTTGGGCACAGCGGGCTTCTTGGGCTCAACGGCTGGCAGAGGCACGCCTGCCATCGGCGAGGCCTTGGCGGGCAGCCCAGACCCCGCCTCGAGCCCACCCAGAATCTCGCGGGCGCGCTGGACTACCGCCGGCGGCATGCCAGCTAGCCGGGCCACTTGGATGCCGTAGGAACGATCGGCAGGGCCAGGCACCACTCGCCGGACGAAGACGATCTCATCCTGCCACTCCTTGACGGTCACCGACCAGTTGCGCAGGCGCGACATGGAGTCCGCCAGCTTCGTCAGTTCATGGTAATGGGTCGCGAACAAGGTGCGCGGACCCGACTCGGCGCCGCCATGGAGGTGCTCGGCGACGGCCCAGGCGATGCTGATACCATCGTAGGTGCTCGTGCCGCGGCCGATCTCGTCGAGCACGACCAGTGAGCGCGTCGTGGCATTATTGAGGATGTTCGCGGTCTCGTTCATCTCCACCATGAAGGTGGAATTACCGCGGGCCAGTTCGTCGGAGGCGCCGACCCGGCAGAAAATCCGGTCGACGAGGCCAATGCGGGCGGAGGCGGCCGGCACCCAGCAACCGAGGTGCGCCAACAAAGCGATCAGGGCGACTTGACGGATGTAAGTCGATTTACCCGCCATGTTCGGACCAGTCAGCAGGGCAATCTGTTCGCCGGAACAACTCAGACGGGTATCGTTCGGGACAAAGGAGCCGGCCCCTGGGCGAGCGAGCAGCATGCGTTCGACAACGGGATGGCGCCCCTGGACGATCTCCAGTGCGTCGGAGTCGTCGACCGATGGTTTATTCCAGGCGGCCTCGCGGGCGAGCTCCGCCCAGCCTCGGAGGACGTCGACCTCGGCGACGGCCAAGGCGGTGGCGAGCAACGATTCCGTCCGGGCGACGGCCTCGGCCAGCAAAGCTTGAAAAAGCTCCGTCTCGCGGGCGAGCGCCTGTTCATCGGCGCGCAGCACCTCGCGTTCCTTGGTCCGTAATTCCTCGGTCGTGAAGCGCTCGGCGTTGACCATTGTTTGCTTGCGGATGTAATCAGCGGGGACGTTGGCGAGATTGGCCTTGGTGATCTCGATCGCGTAACCGAAAGCGCCATTGTAGCGAACCTTCAGCGACCGGATACCGGTGCGGTTTTGTTCGTGGCGTTCGAATTCAGCAATCCAGCCCTTTTGGTCGGAGGCCAGCGAGCGCAGGCGGTCCAGTTCGGCGTCGAAGCCGGTGCGCAGGGCGCCCCCTGCGCTCAAGTCGACGGGAAGTTCATCGCCCAAGGCGGCTTCAAGCCGCGCGAGCAGCGCGGGCTCGGGATGAATGCGACCGGCCTGGTCGGCAAGCGCGCCGCCGGGGAAAGCCAGTAGTTCCTCGCGGATAGGCGGGAGCGCCCGAAGGGTGTCGCGGACTCCGCCGAGTTCACGCGGATTACGCAGACGATTCTGCAGGCGCGCGAGGATGCGGGCGATGTCGCGGATGCCGCTGAGCCCCTCGCTGACCCGGGACGAAGCGCCGGGATGTTTGAAGAATTCTCCGACGGCCTCCTGGCGGCGGGAGATCACGAGGAGATCGGTCGAAGGTTCGGCCAGCCAGAGCGCCAACAAGCGAGCGCCGGCGGGGGTCAGGGTGCGATCGATGGTCTCAAGGAGCGAACCCTCGCGCGCGCCATTGGAGGCAGCGAAGAGCTCGAGGTTGCGCGAAGACGCCGCATCCAGCAACACGGACGAACCCAGCCGCGTCTCGATGAGTCGGAAAAGGTTCTTCGGCCGGTCGCAGAGCGAATCCGTCACGTAGCCGAGCACCGCGCCAGCAGCCCCCAGGGCGGGATGGCCCTCGGTCAGGCCGAAACCCGCGAGCCCATGGACGGATAAAGTCTGCGCGACGAGGCGGCCGCCAGCGGCGCCGTCGAAGTTCCAGCCTGGTAGGCGAGAGAGCGCCCTGCCCTGCAGGAATCCTTCCAAGGCCTCGCGCTGTTCGGCCGGAGGCTCGAGGCCCTCGGGCAGGATAATCTCCCGCGGCGAGACCGAATGAAGCAAAGGAAGCAGGCGCGCCGGGGAGGTATCAGATGCCAGCCGAAAATCCGCCGTCGAGACATCGAGCCAGGCGGCGTGCCACCCCTGCTTGTCCCAAGTAATCGCCGCGAGATAGTTGCCGCGGCGCGAGTCGAGTTGGGAATCTTCCAGCGCGGTGCCCGGAGTCAGGATGCGGGTCAACCCGCGACGCACCAGTTTGCCGGCAACCGGCGTCTCCAGCTGATCGCAGATGGCCACCTTCCACCCAGCCGCAAGCAACCGGTTGACGTAGGCTGGCGCGGCATGATGCGGCAGGCCGGCCATCGGCGTCTCGTGGCGTTTCGTCAACGTCAGGCCGAGGACCCTGGCTGCCACGACGGCGTCTTCGCCGAAGACCTCGTAGAAATCTCCTAGGCGGAAAAGCAGGATCGTCCCGGCGGCGAGCTTCTCGCGAAACTCACGGTACTGACGCTGCATCGGGGTTTCTTTTTCCACTGCGAGCAGGGAAACTCTCCGCAAACGCGTGCGCAAGAACGGACTACCCTCCCCCGGCCCCGAGGGGCGGGAAGTTGCTCACATCAGCTGGGCGGCCAGCTCGGACAGGGCACTGCGGACGCCACTGATCAGTCGCACGTTGGCGATGATAGCATGGCCCTTCATGCGCTCATGGGTATGAATCAGCCCGTTGGACTTACCGTCAAGGTAAGGGGTATCGACCTGATCCAAGTCGCCGATGAGGACGACCTTGGAGCCCTCCCCGATGCGCGTGATGACCGTCTTGGCTTCGTGCGGGGTCATGTTCTGCGCCTCGTCGACGATCATGAAGGCATGACCGATGGAGCGTCCGCGAATGAACGTCATCGCTTCGATTTCAATGAGACCCGAGTCGATGAGCCACTGGTAGGGCTTACGGGGCTGGTTGACGGCCTGAAACTGCGAACCAAAGATCGGCTGCGGGGTCTTCATCGCCTGGGCTTTCTTCTGGCGACGTTGCGAATCGGTGGCGACAGTTTCCTTGGCGGTCGGCGTCGGGCCAGCATGACCATTCTTGGAAAAGAGCACCTCGAGGTTATCGAAATACGGCTGGATGTAGGGCGAGAGTTTTTCCTCCTTCGTGCCGGGCAACGCCCCGATGTCTTTACCGATCTGAACGACGGGCCGCGAGACGTAGAGCTTCTTGTAGGGGGAGAAATCACTGAGCACCTGCGACAAGGCCGCAGCGATGGAGAGGAACGTTTTACCGGTGCCGGCGCGACCGAAGCAGGTGACCAGGCGGATTTCAGGATTCAACAGCGCGTCCAAGAAAATCCATTGCTCGAAATTCTTGGGGATAACGCGCATACCGCGGGGCATCTGGAGACCTTTGCGGGCGCCGCTGTCGGTAGACATGAACTCGCGGTAGAGCCCAAGGGGGACGAAAGCGCCTTCGCCGACGTGGCGGGCCGGCTCGCTCCACGAGTCGGACGTGAACATGACATATTCGTTGATGATCAGGGGCGGCTCTTCCTTCACCTTCACCTGCACCTGGCCGAGTTCGCGGAAATCACGCATGGCTGCGGCAGTCACCTTAATGGTGCGGTATTCACCCTCTTCGCTGGTCTCGACGCGGTCATTGCGGTAATCCTGCACGTCCAGGCCCAAGGCCTGTGCTTTCAGGGACATACAGGTGTCCTTGGTCACCAGAATGACGGAACCCTTCGAGGTATCGCGCAGATAGAGCGCGGAGGCGATGATGCGATGGTCGGGGGCGTCGACCTGCATGAAAACGGCCCGCAGGCGATCGGCCTTGGCTCCGTTGAAGTGGTCACGGATCAGCGCCTCGTTGATGACGATGCGGAGTTCGCCGCCGTCGCGGAGCTTAGCGTGTAGGGCGCTGGGCTTGGTCGCATCGCCTTCGGCAATCTCCTTAAGTGAACGGTTCTCGAAGAGACTTCGAATCGACCGATTAACCCTTCGCGCACTGGCGCCGAGTTGACCTGGCTGGGTCTTCAGACGATCGAGCTCGGACAAGACCTCGACAGGCACAGCCACAATGTGCTCGTCGAACTTGAACAGGGACTCGGGATCGTGAATCAGTACGTTGGTGTCCAGGACGTAAGTCTTTCTCACATCTCTTTACGTGACCAAAATTGGGGAGAGCGCAATCTGTAAAAATTATTTCGGTCCGTCCATTGCGCTAAGGTATTCCCAGCTGTAGATACCGGTACGATGTCCGTCGCTGAACTCCAAGGTGACGGCATAGTTGCCGACGCGACTCAATCCGGTGACGGTGACCCCGGGGAATCGTCGCGGGCCGTCGCCACCCCAACGCTGCCCGAGGATGTCGACCTCACCCATGTTCTCAGCGCTTGGCGAAAGCTCACGGAGAAGTTCGGCACGGAGACATTGCTCACGGCCGTCTTCCCAGGTGATGGCCACGAAATCACCTATAATCTGAAGGTCTCGCGGCGGCCGCATAACCCCAAAGTGTGGTCTGTCGACGCGGTGGCAAGCAGGGAGCGGACGGCGGGACGACCTTGACTCCCCGGGCTTGGTGGGGAGTCTAATCGAACTATGGCAGGCGTAGGCAAACTCCTCAAACAGGCCCAAAAGATGCAACGTGGCATCGCTGAGGCCCAACATCAGCTCACGGCGGAGAGACTCGACGTCTCTCATGGCGGCGGCGCGGTCAGGATCACGGTCAATGGCCATGGACTGGTCCTCGCCCTGGCGATTGACCCCGACTTCATCAAGGAGGATAAGGCGATGGTCGAACAGGCCCTCGTCGCCGCCCTGCAGGAGGCTTCGGCCAAGGCTCGAGAACTCCATGAAGCCACGATGTCGAAGGCCACGGCTGGGTTCTCCCTGCCTGGGATGTAATCGCTCGTGACTCCCTCTTTCGACAAGGTCCGCCAACTCCTTAAGCTGCTCCCAGGGATGGGCCACCGCTCCGCCGAGCGTATCGCCCTGCACTTGTTGGTCGAACGTCCGGGCAAACTGGCCCCGCTCTTGGAGTCGCTCCAGGCAGCGGCCGCCGCGGTCCGGCGGTGCGGGCGTTGCGGCAGCCTGGCCGAAGCAGAACTCTGCCCGGTCTGTCTCGACGCGAAACGTGACCCGGCGTCTCTTTGCGTAGTCGAACAAGTGCCCGACCTGATGGCCATCGAGCGTTCGGTCGCCTATCGGGGGACCTATCACGTCCTCCACGGCCGCTTGTCCCCGATCAACGGCGTGGGCCCCGACCAGCTCAATCTCGCGACCTTCGAGCAGCGCCTGAAGGACGAGCCCATCACGGAGGTCGTGCTCGCCTTGGGTAACGACATTGAAGGCGAGGCCACCTGCCATTATATCAGCGAGGTCATCTTGGCGATCCGGCCGACGATTAAAATCTCGCGCATCGGCTTCGGCCTGCCCAGCGGCAGCGGCCTGACCTTCGCCGATCCCGCCACGCTGCGCAGCGCGCTGGAGGGAAGACGCGATGTCGCTGGCTGAATCCCCGCGGCTCGCCTACCCTCTGGCGGCGGAAGCCTTTTGGATTGGTCAGGCCGAACTGGCGACGGAGAGAGTCGGCGACGATGCCCTGCAACGGATGACGCCAGCGGTGGCCCATTTGTCCGATCTCTTTACCACCGAGCGACCCGACCATAAATTCCCCGACTACTTTGCCGACCCGCGCTTGCTGGCGGCCTATGGGATCTTTTTTCTGCCCCAGAGCTTCACGCGCACTTCTATCGCTCTGGCCCAGACCTGTGGACTGCGTGGCTGGAAACCTTCCAGCCCAGTCCCGGCCATCCTCGATCTTGGTTCCGGCCCCGGATCGTGCGGTGTTGCGGCAGCCTATCGGCTCCGCCAAGCCGGCATCAAAAAGATCAACCTACTGGGCGTGGACAAGTCACCGAGCGCCTTGGCTTCGATGGAATCCTTCGCTCAAGCGACCCTCGGTGAGGACGTCGAAACGAAGACCCGCATCGGTGACGCGTCCCGACCGGAGACCTGGCCAGAAGGCCCCTTCGACCTCATCGTCGCGGGCTTTGTGATGAACGAGATGCCGCAACTCGACCCCGCCGCCCTGCTCCGCTGGTTCGGCGAACTCAAGGCCAGGCTCGCCCCAGGCGGACTCATCCTGATTCTCGAACCCGCCTTACGAATCACCGCCGAGCGATTGCAGAAACTCAGCGACGACGTAGCGGCCGGAGAAATGACCCGCATCGCGCCCGAACTCGATGCCCGGCCCGACCCGCAGCTCGGATCCGGTGAACATTGGAGCCACGAGACACGCGCTTGGAAAGCTCCGGACTCGACCGAATTCATCAACCGCCACCTCCATCGGGATCTGCGCGAAGTGCGCTTTTCTTTCGCCGCCTTCTCGGACGCGCCCCTGACGCCACTTCCGCCCAGATTAAGCCGACTGATATCTGACGTCCAAATCATTAAGGGCCTCCTTCGTTTCATTACAATTCGCGAGGGCGCGATTGAATCCATCGAAGTCCCCACCCGTGGCCTTTCCAAACATGAGGTCAAAAAAATGGCCGCAACCTTCGGACGGGGGGATATCGTCCGACATCCGCACCCGGCCTCGCCGAAGTTGCGCTTGGCCAATCATGAGGAATTGAGGGTCTTTTGGACGCTGGCGGGTGGCCGTGAACCATAATGTAACATTCACGGAGGAGCATTTGTTTGCCTGACTTCTCCGACTGGGATTTGCTTCAGGCAGTCTTTTTCTCCTGACACCCTTCCCTCCTTATCTCCATGTTTAATCGCGAACTCAGTTGGCTCAGCTTCGATCGTCGAGTCCTCGAACTCGCCGAGGACGACTCCGTCCCCCTGCTCGAACGCGTGCGCTTCCTTTCGATCGTCAGCTCCAACTTGGATGAGTTTTTCGAGATCCGCGTCGCGGGTATCATGCAACAAGAGGAGTCCGCCAGCCATCCGGCGACCAAGGATTTCCTGGCCGAGGTCCTCGCCATGGCCCGCCGGCTGGACGAGGATGCGCAGGCTTGCTGGAAGAACCAGCTCATCCCGAGTCTCGCAACCGAAGGCATCGTCTTCAAAACCCGCGAAAGGTTGGACGAGACCGACCGCGCCGAGCTATCGCCGCGCTTCGATTCGGACATCTTCTCCGCGCTGACGCCGCTGGCCATCGATCCTTCGCACCCCTTCCCGGTGCTCTCTAATAAAGGGCTCTATCTGCTCGTGCTACTGCGGGACCCCAAGGACGGAGAAATCCGCCGGGCGGTTGTACCAATCCCGCGCGTCCTCCCCCGCATCCTGACCGTGGGCGAAGGGAAGCGGCGGGCCTACACCCAGCTCAGCCATGTGGTCCAGCTCTTCATCCATCGTCTCTTCCCCGGACTGGAACTTCAGGGCTCATGGACCTTCCGCATCACCCGCAACAGCGACCTCTACGTCGACGAGGAAGAAGCGGGTAACTTGCTCGAGGCCATCGAGGACGAAATCCGCAACCTACGCAAAGGCGCCCCCGTCCGCCTCGAAATCGAGGCCGACGTGCCCGAGGGAGAGATGCTTTGGTTGCTTAAGTCCATCGGACTCTCGGCCGATAACGCCTTCCGGGTCGTAGGTCCGGTCAATCTCCTGCGCCTCGCCAGCCTCATCGACCTGACGGCTCGCCCCGACCTCCTCTACCCGACTTTCATCCCCGCCCTGCCGGCCGAGTTCACCGAGTCCCCGAAGCTCTTCGCCCGCATCGCCCAGCAGGACTTGCTGCTACACCACCCCTACGAGTCGTTCACCCCCGTCGTGGACTTTATCCGCCAAGCCGCCCGCGATGATTCCGTCGTGGCAATCAAGCTCACGCTTTATCGAACCAGCGGCGACTCCCCAGTTGTCGAAGCGCTCAAGGAAGCAGCGCGTAATGGTAAACAAGTCACCGCCCTCGTCGAGCTCCGGGCTCGCTTCGACGAACTAAACAACATCGAATGGGCCCGTCAGCTCGAGGAAGCCGGCGCCCACGTCGTCTATGGCCTGGGCGGCCTGAAGACCCACTGCAAGGCCTGCCTGGTTATCCGCCAGGAGAAAGGTGGCTTGCGCCGCTATGCGCATCTCGGGACCGGTAACTATAACCCGAAGACCGCGCGTATCTATACCGACTTCTCAATGTTCACCGCAGACGCCGAGCTCACCGCGGACGTCGGCCTGCTCTTCAACGTGCTCACCGGCAACCTCGCCAGCCCCAAGTTCAAGCACCTGATCATCGCGCCCTTCGACTTGGCGCGCCGCGTGGTGGAACTCATCGACGCCGAGACCTCGGCCGCCAGCGCTGGCCGCAAGGCCGCTATCTTCGCCAAGGTCAATAGCCTCGTCGACCCGGAGGTCATCCAGGCCCTTTACCGCGCCTCGGCCGCGGGCGTGAAGGTTGAACTCATCGTCCGCGGCATCTGCTGTCTCAAGCCCGGCATCCCCGGCAAGAGCGACAACATCCGCGTCCGCAGTTTCCTTGGACGCTTCCTGGAACATAGCCGCCTGCTGCGTTTCGAGAACTCCGGCGGCGAACCAATCATCCTGCTCGGCAGCGCCGACTGGATGCCTCGTAATTTCCTTCGGCGCGTCGAAAGCGTCTTTCCCGTGCGCAACAAGACCCTGCGGAAGCGCATTGAAGATTCGGTCATCGCGACCTACCTGCGAAACACCGGGGACGCAAAGTCGCTCCAGCCGGATGGCAGTTATGCGGCCCACTCGCCGGAGGGGCGCCGGGCGGCTTGCGCTCAGGACGCCTTCCTCGCGAAGGCGCAGAAACTCCAGCCCGAGGCGGTCAGCGGGCCGAAGAAGAAGAGCCCAAGCAGATCCGTTCGACAGCCGCGTTGAACCCTTCCGGATCGCCGAGGATTTCAACCTCCAGCCGGACGAACATCAGCGGAATGGGCGGGCGGAAGCGTGCCTGCAGGCGGACCGCATCCTTTTCCGTCGTGACGATCATCTCGGCCTTGGCCTGCATGGCGAGCTCGAGGATTTCGTCGAGGTCCTCGTCCGCGAAGGCGTGGTGGTCGAGGAAACGACGGTTGGCGACGATGCGGGCGCCATGGGAGGTCAAGGTCTCTTCGAACCGTTCAGGCGTCGCGATACCAGAGAAAGCGGCGATGCGGCGGCCTTTCAGATCCGTCATCGGATGGCGACCCGGACCGTCTACCTCGACGAGTTCGCGGGCGTCGTGGGAGCAGCTGATGATCTCCGCCTTCGCGTTGTGCCGCCGGATGAGGCTGACGAGCGCTGGATCGGGCGGACCCAGCGACTTGGTCACGAAGACATAGGAAGCCCGGCTCAGGTTGGAAACAGGTTCGCGCAGCACGCCCCGAGGCAACATGGAGCCGTTGCCGAACGGATCGCGGCTATCGACCAGCAACAGGTTGATCTGCCCGCGCAGCGGGAGATATTGCAGGCCATCATCAAGCAGGATGGTATCCACCCCGAAGCGCCGCAGGGCAAAGCGGCCGCCCTCCACCCTGTCGCGATCGACGATGACGACCACGCCCTCGCCGCAGAGATTCTGGGCGAGCATGTAGGGTTCGTCACCGGCTTCATCTGGGCCGACCAAGACGGACCGGCCATCGGAGACCACGAGCGGATCGGGGCGGTTTCCCTGGGTCAACCAGCGCCAAAAACGCTTCAACATCGAATCGGAGGCTCCTTTGTAACCGCGCGAAAGGATGGCCACCTTGCGCCCGCGCGCCGACAGCAAGCGTGCCATCTTGAGCACGATCGGGGTCTTACCGGTGCCGCCGACGGTCAGGTTTCCGACGACCACCACCTTGCAGCCGAGGGGAGTATCGCGAAAAACCCGGTGACGATAGAGCCAAAGACGAAGCCGCACCAGAACCTCGAAAATCCACGAAAGCACCTTCAGGAAGGCCCCCAGCAAGCTTGGTCCAAGACCTTGGCGGCGTTCGTAGACTACGTCTACGGCATAGCTGGCCACGGCGTCCCCGAAGGACGAAAAGAAGCCTCGGTGCTTGGCAGCCATGGACGAATTGATGCAAAGTTGTTTGACGAAGGCAACCATCCCGATTGAGAAGGACGGACCAGCGCCATGCTCGTACACCTGTTGCGCACCAAAATTCTCCGAGCCGAGGTCACCGCGGCCCGGCTCGATTACGAAGGCTCCTTGGCCATCGATCAGGAGATCATGGCGCTCGTCGGACTGCTCCCCTATGAGAAGATCCTCATCGGCAACCTGGCTAATGGTGAACGCTTCGAGACCTACGCTATCCCGGCTCCCGCCGGTACCCGCGAGGTCTGCCTGAACGGAGCCACCGCCCACCTCGGCAAACCAGGCGATCTGCTCGTTGTCATGTCCTTTACCCAGGTCGACGCCGCGGAAGCCGCGAGCTGGAAACCCCGGACAGCCACCCTCGCCGAGAGCAACCGTCGCATCGTTCGGCTCGAAAACCCCGAAATCCCGACTTCTCTCCTCACTACCTTCCAACGATGAGCTACCGTCTCTATATACCCGGGCCGCTGACCGTCTCCCCCTCCATCATCCAAGCCATGGCCAAGCCTATGGTCGGGCACCGCTCGGGAGATTTCGTCAAACTCTACAACGACATGCAGCCCCGCTTGCAGGCGATGTTCTTCACCCAAGACCCCGTCTACCTCGCTACCAGTTCCGCCTGGGGTGTCATGGAAGGAGCGCTCCGTAACGTCTGCCGCAAGGGCGTACTCAATTGCATGAACGGCGCGTTCTCCGATAAATGGAATGACGTCGCCAAGCGCTGCGGCAAATACTCCGAGGCCCTCCAGTTCGAGTGGGGCAAGCCCATCGACCCCGAGGCGGTCCGCAAGGCCCTCGCCACGGGTAAGTTCGACTGCATCACTTTCATTCATTCCGAAACCTCGACCGGTACGTTGTCGCCGATTGTCGACATCATGGCCGTGGTCCGTGAATTCCCCGACGTGATTTCGATTGCCGACACGGTCAGCTCCTTCTCGACCATCCCAGTCAAGAAAGACGAGCTCGGCGTGGACATCTTCCTCACCGGCTCCCAGAAGGCCCTCGCCCTGCCCCCCGGTCTGGCGATCTTCGCCGTCAGCGAACGGGCCCGCGAACGCGCGAAGCAGTCGCCCGATCGCGGCTATTACTTCGACTTAATCGAGTTCCATGACAATCACGTCAAGGGCATGACCCCTTCGACCCCGTGCATCTCCCTCTTCTATGGCCTGCAGCAGCGCCTGATCGAGGTCGAGGCCGAGGGGCTCGACAACCGCTATGCCCGCCATCTCCGGCTCAACGAACGCATGCGCTCCTGGGCTTTCGCCAAGGGATTCTCCCTCCTGCCCGAGCTTAAGTTCGGCACCCGCGGTCTCAACTGCTTCAAGAATGATCGCAACGCCGACCTCGAACGTCTGAACAAGATCCTCAAATCTCGCCACCAGCTCGTCATCGACGGTGGCTACGGTAAGTTAAAGGGTAAGACGTTCCGCATCTCTAATATGGGCGACGAAACCGACGCCACGATTGCCACCCTGATCGCCGCCCTTGATGACTCCTTCGCCGAGCAAGGAATGTAGCCGGACTTGACTAACGGTTATCATCCTACGCATGCGCAAGAAGTCCTCCCAGTCCTCCTCCGAAGCCTCCGCTCCCGCCGGCGCCAAGACCCTCGTCATCGCCGAAAAGCCTTCGGTGGCAGCCGACCTCGCCAAGGTCCTGAAGGTGCCCAAGGCGAACAGCGACTACTTCGAGAACGACCAGTGGGTAATCAGCTCCTCCATCGGACACATCGTCCGGCTCAAGGACCCCGAAGACCTGGACCCCAAATGGAAGCGCTGGGTGTTGAAGGATCTGCCGATGCTCCCCGAGAAGTTCGACGGGACGGCCAGTGCCGACATCCTCAAGGTCGTCATCAGCGAGCGAAATAACGGCGATCGTTACAAGTTGCTCAAGAAACTCCTCGGCCGAGAAGACATCGGCACGGTCGTCAACGCCTGCGACGCTGGTCGTGAAGGCGAATTGATCTTCCACTACATCTATCAGCTGGCGCGCTCCCGGTTACCCGTCCGCCGCCTCTGGTTGACGAGCATGACCAATGCGGCGATTGCCCATTCGTTCGAGCACCTTTTGCCCGAGTCGACCAAGGCCGGGCTGCTCGGTTCCGCCATTAGCCGCTCGCAAGCCGACTGGCTGGTCGGGATGAATGGCAGCCGTTGCGGCACAATCCGTATCGGCGGTGCCAAACGGGAGGTTTTTTCCGTCGGCCGCGTCCAGACCCCGACCCTGATGCTCATCGTGAAGCGCGAGTTCGAGATTCGGAATTTCGTCCCGAAGACCTTCTGGAAAATCGAGGGCGACTTCGGCCTCACGCAAGGGAACTACCGCGGCGCCGCCCAGGTCCCCGGCGTCACCGACCGCAAGGAAGCCGAACGTTTCTATGAGGAAGCGCAAGCTCGCCAAGTCGCCGAGGAGGCACTGAAACTCGGCACTGGCACCGTCACCGATGAGCGTAAGCCGAAGAAGGAGAGCGCCCCGCGCCTCTTCGACCTCACGACTCTACAGCGTGAGGCCAACCGCCGCTTCGGCTTCTCTGCCAAGACCACCCTCGGGGTCGCCCAGGCTCTGTACGAGAAACACAAGGCGCTGACCTATCCGCGCACCGACTCCCAATACCTTCCCGAAGACTACCTCCCCAACGCTAAGGCTGCGCTGCAATCCCTCGAGGGTGCCCATCCGGCCGGAGTGTTCGCCAAGGAAGCGCTCCGCAACGGCTGGGTCGATAGCGCCGGCCGTCGTGTCTTCGACAATAAGAAGGTCAGCGACCACTTTGCCATCGTCCCCACCGGCACCGTTCCGCACGGCCTCACCGACGTCGAGCAGAAGATCTACGATTTCGTCGTCCGTCGTTTCGTGGCGGTGTTCTTCCCGCTGGCCGAATTCGAAGAGACCGTCCGCATCACCGCCGTCGGCCCACACCCCTTTCGCACGACCGGCAAAGTCCTCGTCGTCGCCGGCTGGCGCGCCGTCTGGGGCCAGGAAGCCGAGGCCGAGGAAGACAAGGACAAGGAAGGCTCCGCCAGCCTGCCCGCCCTCTCCGCTGCCGATGGCACGCCCGCCCAAGCCAAAGTCCTTGGTGTCGACGTCAAGGAAGACGCGACCAAGCCGCCGGCCCGCTACAACGAAGCCTCCCTTCTCGGTGCGATGGAAAACGCCGGTAAGCTCGTTGATGACGAGGCCCTCGCCGAAGCGATGAAGGAGCGCGGGCTGGGCACGCCCGCCACCCGGGCGGCGACCATCGAGGAACTGCTCGCCAAGACTTATATCGAGCGCCAAGGCAAGGAGCTGGTCCCGCAAGGTAAGGCCTTCCAGCTGCACCAGTTTCTCACGCAGACCTGCAAGAACATGTCCTTCATGGTTGAGCCCCTGCTCACCGGCGAATGGGAATACAAACTCAAGCAGATCGAACATTCTGAGTCCACCGCGCCGAGCTTCATCACGGACATCAAGGTCCAAGTGGCCACCATGCTCGCGGACGCCGCCGTCGCCGCCCCTGCGACCGAACTATCGCCGCAGGTGGCCTCGCCCACCGACGGGCTTGCCATCCTGACCGACGGTTCGAAGTATTTTTCCCAAGACAAAGTCGGCACGACGGATCGTCCGAAGATGACGATTTATGCCGAGATGAATGGCCATAAGATCACCCCGACCGAGGTCGCTGAGTTGGTCGTAAAACGCCGCATCGGGCCGTTCTCCGATTTCCGCTCGATGAAGTCGGGCAAGAATTTCACGGGTTACATCGACCTCGTCGACCCCGACACGATCAAACCCCGTGGCACCGAAGAAAAGACCGAGACCGCCCCGGCGCCTACCCCCGAAGGCCAGGAAGCCGTCCCCGTCAAGCCGCCCCGTAAGACCAAGCCCAAGGCTCCCAGCGGCAAGCTCAAGGCCGTCCTCTATTTTCCACCCCGCGAAGGCGCTGATGGCAACCCAGACGCCTTCGACGCCGAGTGGCCGGTCCTCGGCCCCTGCCCAGTCAGCGGTCTTCCCGTCCAGCATACCCCGACCGCCGGATACCGGGTCTGCCCACACAAAGCCCAGGAGGCGGCCGCCAAGAAGACTTTCAGCCTCAACGCCGAGATGCTCAAGGCTCCGATCTCGCCTGACGATGTCCGCAAGCTCCTCCACGAAGGCAAGACCGGCCTCAAGAAATTTGTCTCCAACCGCACCAAGCGGACCTTTGAAGCCTTCCTCGTCGCCGACAAGGCCAAGGGCTGGTGGTTCGAATTCCCTCCCCGCAAGCCTCGCGCTGCCAAAGGCGCACCAGCGGAGAAGAAGGCCGACGAACCGTTCTGATCAGCGCTCCCAGCGAGCCCGCGGAATCCGTTCGGCCGGGGGAATCCGGAGCACTTCCTCCATCGTCCGCAGTTTCTCCAGGTCGTCGGGGTATCCGTCGTCACGCGGCAACATGCGGGTCGTCCAATAATCACGGAACCAGCGGTAGGCCTCTTGCTGCCGACCATCCTGCCAGATGACCTGCGCGCAAATACGGGCGGCATACCAAGGCGCGTCCGGCGATTCCGCGGCCTGCCGATAATAACGGGCGGAGAGCTTATGGTCCTTGAGCTTGATCTCCGCCAGCTGGGCGGCGCAGAGCACCAGAGGGGTGGTCACGCGGCTCCGCGCGATACCCTCCTCGAAGATATCGATGCCGCGTCGGCCATAGGTCTGGAAGAGTCGCTCCTGGATTTCGGCGGGGACCTTGTCGTAGCCACCGCGCCGGCGGATTTCCCAATGGGCCAGGTCGTAGCCGATGACGTAGCCAGTCTGCTCCCAGAAATAACGGGAATGGGGGTCCAGCGCGCAGGCCGCGCGCATCAGCGCCTCGCAACCACCGCGGTCGCGCCGCTCCCACAACACGTAGCTGCGAATCCACGTGAGGTCCGCCACCAGAGTGCGCAGGCCGCCCAGTACGCCCAGCAAGACTCCCTGCCCGAGCGTCGGTTCGAGGTCCTTGCGACCGATTTCCGGGATGCTCGGACGGACGCTTCGCCAAGACACCTCGGCGAACATGCCCGCGGCCAGAAGGAGCGCCCCCGAGACGGCCCAAGGAAGGTAACGACGCATCAGATTTCCCTCCGACGGAAGATCAGCGCGCCCACGGTGAGGTAGGCCGTGATGTAGAAGAGGCCGGATAGGAAGACCGTGGTCACGGCCCCGGCCGGCACGCCCGCCGCGCCCAACACCAACGCGTCGCCGATATTGAATTGTTGCAGGTTCGGGATTAGCCGGCTGCTCACCCACAGGAAGGCATCGTAGGCCGCGGAGTCCGAAGGCTTGAGCACGGCGTCTTGGGCGATCCATTGCAGCTGGCCGGCGACGACAGCGAGTGCGCCCACCACGACGGCGAACAGGAACGTGCGCGCCAGCGACGACAAGGCGAGGACGATGGCGGCGACCACGCCGAGACGCAGCCACTGGAGCAGCACGAATTGCGCAAGCCCGCCAGCGCTGAAGGTCGTGGGTATCTTGCCCGCCTGCTCCGCTGCAGCCACCAGCTCGATTTCCCGGGCCCACAGGACGGCGCCGAGCAACCCCGCGAGCACCACGACGAAGACGCCCAGGACCGCCCACGCCCCGAAGAACTTACCCAGGAGGAATTCCGGACGACTCAAGGGCTTGGCCAACAAGGTCAGGGCGGTCTTGTTATCGATCTCGCTGAAGAAGAGCTGGGCGGTCATGACCACCGCGAGGACGGAACCGAAAAAGAACAATCCACCGAAACCGAGGTCGGCGATGAACTTCAGCTCGCCATGACCGAAATCGAAAACGCGCAAGGAGACGGACGAGAGCACCATCGCGACACCGAGGACCAACAAGAAGGCAAAGAAGCGCTGGCGGACAGCCTCAAGAAAGGTGACCCGCGAAATCCAGAGCATACGGCGGAGCGAGTCTTGCATGTTAGGCGTCGCGGCTGCCGGTTACCAATTCACGGAAGAGGTCTTCCAGCGAGCGGCGGGGATGGGTGACGGAAACGACGGTGGCGCCGTGGGCGGCCAAGGCGGCCTCGGCGGCGGCCCGAGCGGCGGGTGTCATCGCCTCGACCGTCAGGATATGCCGGTCGCGGCGCGCCAGGACATCGTCCACGGCGCCTTCGAGCACCAGCTTGCCTCGGTCCATGATGGCTACGCGATCGCAGACCTGTTCGACCTGTCCGAGCAGGTGCGAACAAAGCACGACCGTCTTGCCCTTGTCCCGCATGGCGTGGATCATCCGACCGATGGCGGCGGAGCCGACCGGGTCGACGCCCGCGGTGGGCTCATCGAGGATGACCAGTTCGGGATCGTGGACCACGGCTTGGGCGAAACCGATGCGCTGCAGCATGCCCTTCGAATAGGTGCCGATCGGGCGATCTGCGGCTTCGACCATCGCAGCCAGCCCCAGCGCGTCTTCGACCGCCGAGGCGAGCTCGCCTGCACTCACGCCGCTGAGCTGGGCGCAGTAGCGAACGAGCTCACGGCCCGTCAGGAACTTATGAAAATAGGGAGCCTCCGGCAGGAAGCCGGTCCGTCGGCGCGCGGCGCTCGTGGCGGAAGCCTCGCCCAAGATGCTGATCTCGCCCGCGGTCGGCGCTACCAAGCCGAGGACGACCTTAAGGGTAGTACTCTTCCCGCAGCCGTTCGGGCCGAGCAGTCCATAGACTTGGCCGCGGGGGATCTCCAGCGAGAGATCGTCCACCGCGCGCAACTTGAGGCCGCGCAGACCGATCCGGAAATCTTTGGTCAACCGACGGACGGAAATGGCGGAAGTCATCGGCGGATGGAGAACTCGCGGCAAGTACGCACGCCGGAGAAGGCTTTGATTTCTTCCCCACGGATATGTCCGTCGAGGGACCGGGCGATCTGATCAATGAAGGCCACCACTTCACCTTCATCACCTTCGGCATGCACGTAGACGCGACCATCGGCCAGATTCTGGACATAACCAGTCACGTCATAGCCCCGGGCGACACCGAGCACTTGCGCACGGAAACCGACCCCTTGGACGTTTCCAGCATACCAAGCATCGCGATGGGAGACATGGGTTGACATAGCCTAAACTTGCATAAATAATTGTAACTCATTCCCTCTCAGCAACCGCAATCTCGCCATGAACCTCCCCCTCGCCTTACTCGACGGCCCAGTCATCTGGGTTGTTCTCTTCGTCGTCTTGCTCCTTTTCGGCGGTTCCAAGCTGCCCGAACTCGCCCGCGGTCTGGGTAAGGCCAAGCGTGAATTCAAGAAGGCCTCCGATGATGTCGAGGACGAGGTGCGCAACGCCGTCGAAGAAGACGAAAGAAAGAAGTACCGCCAGAAACAGGTCGAGGATGAAGAACGCGCCGCAGTCCGTGCCAAAATCGAGGCCGAAGAACGCTCTAAGCGGGCGCAAGACGGTAACCAGAACTAAGCTTAACGGGGCCTACCAAGGCCCCTTTTTATTTACCGATGTTTACCGGGCTAGTCCAAGGCGCCGCCAAGGTAGTCGCCCTTTCTCCCCGGGAAAAGGATGGCGCCCGCTTGACCCTCTCCCACCCCCTGCTCGCCCACGCCAAGGTCGGTGACAGCATCTCGACTAACGGTTGCTGCCTGACCGTCGTGGCCCCCCAGGGCGATCAGGCCAGCTTCGACCTGCTCGCCGAGACTCTCCGGCTGACCAACCTCGGCGACCTCCGGACTGGCTCGGTCGTCAACCTGGAACCGAGCCTTCTCCCGACCGACCGACTGGGAGGCCACTTCGTGACCGGCCATATCGACGGCTGCGGCGAGATCCTCTTTTTCGGACAAACTGGGGCCGACTGGCAGCTCGATATCAAGGCCTCCGATGCTTTCCTGCGTCATGTCGTCCGCAAAGGCTGCGTGGCCGTCGACGGGATGTCCCTCACGGTGGCCGACCTGATTCCGGGCGGCTTCCGGCTCTGGATCATCCCCCATACACTGGAAGTGACCAACCTTGCCGGCCGCCAGACCGGCGACCGCGTCAATCTGGAGTCGGACCTGCTGGCCAAATACGCCGAGAAACTACTGGGGAAAGCCTAGCCGTTCAGGCCCGGTCGGTCGAAGTTTCGTTCAACCTCATCTGCAACCGCTGGACAATCCGCGCGTCGTCCTCGGTCTCCGACGGTGCTGGTTCGGCGAGCAAGGTGACGTCCACCTTCGAGAACGGTAACGGCATGGCGAAACGATCCCAGCTCCGCATCCGCCAACACGCGTGGTAACGAATGCCCATGATCACGAACGGACTGCGCGCCAGACGCGCCAACGCAACGGCCCCCGGCTTGAATTCCAACGCGGGGCCCTTCGGACCGTCTGGCGTGATGCCGGCATGATGACCCGCGCGCATCGCGCGCGTCAAAGTGATGAGCGCGGCGACACCGCGGCGGTTCGAGGAACCCCGGACTGCGGCGATACCCATGAACCGGAAGAAGGCGACCAGCCAGGCGCCGTCCTTACTGGTACTGATGAGTGCGGTCACCGGCCGGGAGAAATACCGGTTCGCAATCCACGACGAGACGAACAGCTTGTCGTGCCAGAGCAGGAGCACAACTGGCCCGGCGGAGTCCTCGAAGCGGTCGACATTACAACGGAAACGCAGCGTGGCTAGCCAGAGCCGCAACATGCAGGCTAACGGTCCGACCCAAATCCAATGGAACCACGACACCACCTCAGGGTCGTCGGCGGAAGTGGGGGGTGCGTCAATCACGCCCTTATCTCTCATCTAACCGAGGTGAGTTCAAACAATTACGCCAACCGTCCCAAGGCACGCCTGATTCCGGGACGCCGCCAGAGATGCCTCAGCGCGGTGGCAAACAACGTAGGCTCGGCTGAAGCCCAGGCCTCGACTTCCGCCGGGGTGCGCCAGAGGACGGCGTCCACCTCGAACGCGGCGAGAGTCACCGCCGCGTTCCCGCGCAGTAGATAGGTGCGCACGAACTCATTGCCCAAGTCGGCGTGGCACGGAGCGTAGTCGAGCTCGGACAAGGCCGCCGGAGAGACGGCAATACCCAGCTCCTCGTGCAGCTCGCGGACCGCCGCGCTGAGGTAATCCTCTCCCGCGTCGACATGGCCCGCGCACGACGTGCTGAGCAGCCCGGGTCCGTTGTCCTTGGCGTAGGAACGGCGTTGCAGGCAAAGCTGGCCGTCGTCCCGGAGCCAGAAAATATGGATCGCCCGGTGCCGCAGTCCGCGGCGGTGAATCTCGCGGCGTGCCGCCCGCCCGATGACGACATCGCATTCATCGACCACGTCGAAGATCTCTTCCGGTGACTGGCCGACTTCTTCCCGGGTCATCGGCCGAGATCCATGATGACGTTCCAGCGCTTCGTCAGCGCCCGGTCATGCTTCTTCCATTCGGGATCCCAGGCAGCAAGCTGACCCCAGAAACGATCGGAGTGATCCATATGCCGCCGATGCGCGAGTTCATGCAGGATGACATGATCATGCAGGATCGGCGGTAGCAGGATCAGCCGCCAGTTGAGGGAAAGCGTCCCAGCCGTGGAGCATGACCCCCACCGCGAGGTCTGGTCGCGGACGCTGACCTGCTGGACTGTCACGCCGACCTGCGCGCTCAGGCGCGCGACCGCCAAGGTCAGCCCCGTCTCGGCCAGCCGGCGGAGGACGCGCACGGCACCAGCCTCGGGGTCGGCGGCAGGTATCACGAGGTTCACTTTGTCTTCGGTTTGCGAGATTCGGATCGCGCCGCGCGCTCCCGGCGCCAGCTCGAGCGCCAACAGACGATCATCCAGCGTCACCCAAGGAAATTTGCGCAGGTGCGAAGTCAGCGAAGCCTGGACCGGACGCGCCTTGGCGAGGACGCGCTCCAACCAAGGCAGGTTATCCTGCAGGAACGCCAAGGCGGAGGCCGGCGTGGCGTGCGGCGGATAGGTCAGGATGACCTTCGGACCGGGCTTGACCGACAGACGGACACGCGTGGTCCGCGCGGAGACGCGGGGCCAAACCGCGATGGGGCGGCCGGCGACATGCACGCTGATGGGGGGATCTTCCGACGCCATACTTAGGCGGGCGAGGTGCGACGCTCGGCTTCGGCGACGACCTCGTTCGTCCGGCGCCGCAGGGCCGAATCGGGATCGACGCCGGCATCGCGACAAGCGGCAATCAGTTCGAAGAGCTTCCGCCCCGCCGTTTCTTCAGTCAAACCTGCGGACTGCGCATCGACCTGGTCAATCGCCACCGTCGCCCCGACGTCGAGCTGCTTCTTGCGGACCTGCTTCCAGACCTCGCGCGCGGTCAGCAACGCATTCAGGGAAGGCGGCAACTCCTTGAAGACGCTGGCCGGCCGGGCGCCCTTCTCCCGGAGCTTGATCTGATCCCACTGCGTGACGACGGCGGCGGCCGAGGCGAGCTTGGCGCCGTCGCCAAAGACATGCGGATGACGCCGGATCATCTTGTCATTCACCTCCCGGGCGACGTCGTCGAAAGTAAACTTACCGGCTTCGGCGGCCATCTGCGCATGGAGCGTAACGTGAAAAAGGAGATCGCCGAGCTCCTCGCGAAGATTGGCGTCGTCGCCGCGGTCGATCGCTTGGAGGACTTCCGCGACTTCTTCGACCAGGCAATCGCACAAGCTAAGGTGCGTCTGTTCGCGGTCCCACGGGCAACCATCGGGTGCGCGGAGACGGGCGGTTGTAGTGAGCAGAAGGTCGATGCCGGGCATGCACAAGATGCAGAAGGCAGGAAGGAACGGAGTCAAAACGATTGCCAGAAGGCCCGGGAGCGCTTGCTTTAGAGCCAGTGGACAAGCTGACCGAAATCATGGACGCCAAGCGCCGGGAAATCGCCCCGTTTGCCCGTGCGGTCACGGACGAGGAGCTGGCGGCCTTCGCCAGTCGACACCAGACGCCCGGTTTTCGCCAGTCCCTGCAGGTCTCCGGACGACTGGCGGTCATCGCCGAGGTCAAACGAGCCTCGCCCAGCGTCGGCCAGATCCGTGAAGGCGTCGACGCCGTCGCCCAAGCACGCGCCTATGCCGCCGCCGGGGCCGACTGCCTTTCGATCCTGACCGAGTCGCAGTATTTTAAGGGCGCCCTCGAGGACCTTATCCACGTCGTGCAGGACCAGCCCAACGGGAAGCGACCCCTGCCCTGCCTGCGCAAGGATTTCATGGTGCATCCCTACCAGGTGCTTGAAGCCGCCCAGGCCGGCGCCCGTTGCGTTCTAATCATCGTGCGCGGTCTCAGCGACCCGGAAATCATCTCGATCCACCGGGCAGCGCGACTGGCCGGTCTCGACACGCTCTTTGAGGTCCACGATGAGGCCGAGCTCGAACGCGCCTTGCGGCACGATCCTGACCTCATCGGCGTCAACAACCGTAACCTGTCCACCTTCCAGATTGATCTATCCTTCGCTGAACGCGTCATCCCGCATATGCCAAAGTCTGTCCTGAAGGTCGCCGAGAGCGGCATCAAGACGGTCGAGGATGCCGCCCGCATGCGGGCCGCCGGCGCGCAAGCGTTGTTGGTCGGCGAATCCCTGATGCGTTCGCCGGATCCGGCAGCGTTGCTGCGGGCGCTGCAAACCGCATGAACGAGGGGCCACTTTCGCCGAATGAGACCCGGGACTTGCTGGCCCGTCTTGCGCATATGCCCAAGAAGTGGCTCGGCCAGAATTTCCTCATCGATGGTAATATCGTCCGCAAGTCGCTCGAGCTCGGCGAAGTCAAAGCGGGGGAGACCATCGTCGAGGTCGGGCCAGGCCTCGGCACGCTGACCCGCACCCTGCTCGGCGCCGGCGTCGACCTCTATGCGGTCGAGGCTGACCGGACGATGCACTTCCATTTGACGGAGTCGTTGCTGGCGCGCTTCCCGCAGACGTTCCACCTCAAGGAGGGAGACGCCGTCGACTTCCCCCGCGCCGGTCTCGTCGACCCGACCGACGGCTCTTTCAAGGTCATCGCCAATCTTCCGTATGCGATTTCCACACCTTGGATGGACGCAATCTGCGCCGGGCCTCACCCGTCGCTCATGGTGCTCATGCTGCAGCGCGAAGCGGCTGAACGCCTGACTGCCGAGGTCGGGACTGGCCATTGGTCCGCCGTGACCGCGCAGGTCCACCTGGCCTTCGAGAAGATCAAGGTCCACCCGGTGCCGGCCCAGTCGTTCAACCCTCCGCCCAAAGTCGATTCGTGCCTGCTCGTGCTGCGCCGCCGACCCGACGCCCGGCGGCTTTCAACCCGGGCCCGTGAGGTCGCCCGTATGCTCTTCACCCAACGTCGCAAGCAGGTCGCCTCCGCCGCCAAGAAGCTGTTCCCGGGCGCCGCCGATGTCACGGCCTGGCTGGGCGAACTCCCGCGCTACGGCTTGACCGGGCTGGCGCGGCCAGAGGCGATTCCCGCTGAAGCCTGGCTGACTCTCTGACGCCAGAGGTTGCTTTCCGGCCCGTCTCTGCTCCTTATTCCGCTATGTCCGTCAAAGTAGGCCTTGTCTCCCTTGGTTGCGCCAAGAACCTGATCGATTCCGAGATCATGATCGGCCACCTGGCCAAGGCCGGCATGTCCATGACGGCCGACGCCTCCGAAGCGGACGTGGTCATCGTGAATACCTGCTCCTTCATCGACGCCTCGAAGCACGAAGCCCTCGAGGCTATTTATGAGATGAGCGACGGCAAGGCCACCGCCCGCAAGAAGGGCCAGAAGCTAATCGTCGCGGGTTGCATGTCCCAGCGCTACCAAGGCGCCCTCCCGGTCGTCGAGGGTGCCAAGGGTCACGTCGAACTACCCAAGGTCGACGCGTTCATCGGCCTCGACCAAGTCACAAACATTGTGCCCGTCATCCATAAGGTCATGGGCGGCGAAGCCGGCATGACCGAGTTCCTCTCCAAGACGACGACCTTCATCCCGGATTTCGACACCCCGCGCTTCCGCCTGACCCCGCGCCACTCCGCGTACATCAAGATCGCCGAAGGCTGCAACCACCCCTGTTCCTTCTGCATTATTCCACGCATCCGCGGGCGCCATCGCAGCCGCACGGTCGAATCCGTCGTCAAGGAAGCCCGTCAACTCGTCGCCGAGGGCGTCAAGGAACTCAATCTCATCTCCCAGGACACGACCTATTTCGGCATGGACCGCTGGACCGAGGCCCGCCCCAACCCGCGCAGCAAGGTCGACTCCTCTAAAGGCGAATCGCTCGCCTCGCTGCTCCGCGAGCTCGACCAGATTGAGGGCGATTTCTGGATTCGCCTGCTTTACACGCACCCAGCCCACTGGAGCGACGAGCTCATCGAGACCATCGGCCAGTCCAAGCACGTGGTGCGCTACGTCGACATCCCGCTCCAGCATATCTCCGACCGGATGCTCGGCACGATGCAGCGTGAGACGGACGGCGCTTACATCCGCGACCTGATTGCACGCATGCGCGCCGGTATCCCAGAGCTCGTCATCCGCACCACCTTCATCGTCGGCTTCCCCGGCGAGACCGAAGAGGACTTCACCGAGCTGCTCACCTTCCTTGAGGAGACCAAGTTCGATCGCGTCGGGGTGTTCAAGTATTCCAAGGAAGAAGGCACCAAGGGAGCGAAGATGGATGGTCACCTCTCCGCCGAGGTGAAAGCCGATCGCCACGCCCGCGCCATGCTCCTCCTCCAGCGCCTTTCCAAGCAGCGGGGCGAAGCCTTCGTGGGTCGCCGGCTCCGCGTCCTCGTCGAAAGCCCGGGCGTCGCCCGCAGCGTCGGCGACGCCATGGAAATCGACGGCGTCGTCAAGGTGCCGAAGAAGTTGGCAATCGGCCAGTTCGCCGAGGTGACTGTGACCGGCGCCGAGGAATACGACCTGATTGCTAAGTGATCAGGACTCGACGTCGCGCTCCGGCGCCGCCTCCGCGGAGGCCGCGGCGGCCGGGGAGTCACTGAGCCGGATAAGCGCGTCGAGGGACGAAAAGTGCCGCGTCCAATCGGTCATGTCCGGGATGTCGCCCACGACGGCGGAGAATAACTCACGCTTCTCCTGTTTGAGTTCCTCGATGCGCTCCTCGACGGTGCCGGGGGCGATCATGCGATAGATTAGCACGGGGTTCTTCTGGCCGATACGGTGTACGCGGTCGACGGCCTGAGCCTCGACGGCGGGGTTCCACCACGGATCCATGAGGAAGACGTATTCGGCGGTGTTGAGCGTGATGCCGGTCCCCCCTGCCTTGAGGGAAGCGAGGAACAAGGCGGGGCCCTTGGTCTCCTTGAATTGCTCGACCGGGGCGGAGCGATCCTTGGTCTCGCCGGTCAGCTCGTAGATGGGGAGCGACGGGAGGTCGCGGGCCAGCGCGGATTTCACGCGCTCGATGAGCGAGACGAATTGCGAGAAGACGACCGCCTTGGAGCCGTTGGCGGCAATCTCAGCAAGCTTGGACACCAGCAGCGTGACCTTGCCGGAATGGGCCGAGGGACAGTGCGAATTCTCCGGCAGCAGGCCGGGGTCGCAGCAGACCTGCCGCAGGCGCATGAGCAAGGTAAGCACCGAGGTAGCGTCCTTCGAGAGCAAGGTAGCCAGTTCGCCCGACAGGCCGCTGCCCTGCGTCAGATGCTGATAGAGGGCGCGCTGCTCGTGGGTGAGCGGGCACGGGAGGACGACCTCCATCTTCGGCGGGATATCGGCGGCGACATGACGTTTGAGCCGGCGCAGGATGAAGGGGGAGACCTGCCGGCGCACCTTGCCGAGGGCGACGGAAGCGTCGCGCAGCATCAGACGCTCGAAATGGGCTCGCTTGCCCAGCAGCCCGGGCATTAGGAAACGGAAGATTGTCCAGATATCGGTCGGACGGTTCTCGAGGGGCGTGCCCGTGATCGCGATGCGATGATCAGCCAACAACGAGACGCAGGTCTGCGTCGTCTTTGACTCCGGGTTCTTGATCGCCTGAGCTTCGTCAAGCACCGCGTAGCCGAAGCGGGTCTTGGGCAGCAGGTCGGCATGGCGGCGCAGTTGGGTGTAACTGGAGATCCAGAGCCGCGCCGTGGGATTTCGCACGAAATCATCGTCGGCGGTTAGCACCGCTGTGCCAGCGGTCATCTCGGGATGGAAACGCTTGATCTCGCCGAGCCAGACGGGGATGACGCTGGCGGGGCAGACGATAAGGGAGCGTTCGCCGGACGGGCGCGAGCTGAGCAAGGCGAGGACTTGCAGGGTCTTGCCGAGACCCATCTCGTCGGCGAGCAGCGGGTGAGCCCCGAGTTCGCACAGTCGGCCGAGCCAGGCGACGCCCTTGGCCTGGTAAGGGCGCAGGTGCGCGGGCAGACAGGTGGAAGGAGTCGGCTCTTGCAGCAATTTATCTTTCCATGCCTTGAGGTCGTCGTTGAGCTTCAGTGCCCCGACCGCAGCGTGGTCGAAGAGCGACAGGAGTAGGTAGCGGGGCACCTCGCCGTCCTTGGCCCGCCAGTCTTCGGAGAAGTCGGCGACCGCGGCGTTATAGGCGACGACGCCCTTGCCTGGCAGGATGACTGGACGTCCGCCGGCCTTGAGCAGCAGTTTCTGCTCATCAGCCAGGAGGCGATGCCCCCCAGCCTTGAGGCGCCAGTTCAGCCGGAAGGTTTTACCGTCGGCCACGGATTCAGCGTCGGCGTCGATGGCGACCTGCAGCTGCTCGTTGCGGAAGATATTGAGGGCATCCTCGCCCACGAGCTTGAAGCGCTTGCGCCAGTCGTTGAGTTCTTCGCGCACGAAACGCTCGATTCGTCCGATGTTGTCAATTGCCCAGGCGCCGGTGGCCTTGCTGTAGACGAACCCCGCGCGGTGCGCTACGGTATTGAAGCGGAAGAGCGTCTGCCTTTGCTCGTCGGAAAGCTCGTCGACTGGGACCGCCCCCGGCCCAAAGCAGTTTAAGGCGTGACCGCCCCGCCCCGCCCAGGCGGCGGAGACCTTGAGCCATTCCGACGTCAATTCGAACGTGACTTGGAGTTTTAGGGAGGCGCGCCCATGAGCGTCCTTGCGTTCCGGCTCCTTGGGTGCCGGGGTCGTCGTCGTGGCGGCGGACTCGTCGATTGCCGGGATCTCATCGGCGATGAGTTCCTCAATCTCATAGATGGATGCGACGGCGAAAGGTGCCCCGTTTTCCTCCTCGGGGAGAGAAGTGCGCCATTCGAGTTTCTTGCCATTGATCTCGATCACCGCGCGCACCGTCTGCGTCTCGGTACGCGTGACCGCTTCGGCATTCTCGATCTTAAGCTCAATCTGCCGGACCAACCCTTCGGTGTAGAGTCGACGCCCTTCAAGCAGATCGGCCTCATTGAAGGCTTCCTCCCATTCATCTGGCAGCGACACGAACCACCGTTCCAGGGCTTCAGTGGAGTAGGAGCGATTAGCCGGACGTGGGGACGACATCGACGGAACTGAATTAAACCTGCCCCGTTTTCCTCTTACAATCCCCAAACTAGGGGAAATATGAGCATCCTCCGAAACGCACAGAGGTGGGTCTGGGCTTGTTAAGCATCACTTCGAGCGTATAAATAAGCCTCACCTTTTTACAGGCATAGAAATGAAACATCTTAGCGTCGGTTCCCGTTGGAATGCGGATCTCGTATCCTCTTATCACGAGCAGTGGACAAAGGACCCCTCGTCGGTGGACGCCGAATGGCGGGCGTTCTTCGAAGGCTTCGAACTCGGCCTAAGTCTCCCGCCAAAGCCCGCCAAGGGCGCCGTACCCGCTGCCACCGGGGTGGATGCCGCCGCCCAATGGAAAGTCCTCGCTGCCATCCAGGCCTACCGGATGCTTGGCCACCAGCAGGCGCGCCTCAACCCGCTCGCCGACCCGATTCCCCACTTCGAGCTGACGGAAAAGGCGCTCGGCCTCGACGGCATCCCGGCGGATCGTGTCTTTCACACCGGTGATTTCCTCGGCGGTAAGTCGCTCCCGCTCGGCGAGATTGTCGCCCAGCTGAAATCCATCTACTGCTCGCCCATCGGCGTCGAATTCACCCACATCCAGAACGGCGAACGGCGTCGCTGGCTACAGGAGCGCGTCGAAGCCTGCGGCCTGCGGCCCGCCTATGCCGAGGTCGACCGCCGGCGCTTCTTGCGCACGATCGTGCAGGCGGAGCAGTTCGAACGTTTCCTCCATAAAACCTTCGTTGGTGCTAAGCGCTTCTCCGTCGAAGGTGGCGAAGTCATGCTCGCCGCCCTCGATCAGGTCATCACCCTCTCCCCACGCCTCGGCGTGAGCGACCTCATCATCGGCATGGCCCATCGGGGGCGCCTCAACGTCCTCGTCAACATCTGCGGCAAGAAGTCCGAGGTACTCTTCGCCGGCTTCTCGGAAAACCATGTGCCGGATACCACCCACGGCGACGGCGACGTGAAGTATCACCTCGGCTATGCCGGCGCCCGTCTCGTCGATGGTAAGGAGGTTAGCATCACGCTGGCTTACAACCCCAGTCACTTGGAAGCGGTCAATCCCGTCGTGCTTGGGCGGACCCGCGCACTCGTCGACCTTCAAGGAGGCGGCGACCGCGCGAAGGCCCTGCCGATTCTGCTGCACGGCGACGCCGCCTTCGCCGGCCAGGGCGTAGTCATGGAAACGCTCAACCTTGCCGAGCTCAAAGGCTATCAGGTCGGGGGTACACTACACCTCGTGAGCAATAACCAAGTTGGCTTCACCACCGATCCGGACGAGTCCCGGACGGGCCGCCACTGCACCGAGATCGCCAAGTTCACCGAAGCACCTGTCCTGCACGCCAACGGCGACGACCCCGATGCCGTGCTGCTCGCCACCGAGATCGCCCTCGAGTATCGTCAAAAGTTCGCCGCCGATGCGGTCGTCGACATCGTCTGCTACCGTCGGTACGGCCACAACGAGGCCGATGAACCGGCCTTCACGCAGCCGATGCTCTATAAAGAAATCGCGGTCCACCCGTCCGTTGCCGAACTCTACGCCGCCCGCCTTACCGAATGCGGTTCGGCGCCGGACGGCGAGTTGGTCGCGCTACGTAACGAGTTCGACATCCTGCTCAACTCCGCCCTGACGCGCGCCCAGGCCGCGCTCGCCGTCGAAATCGAGGAGCGGAAGAAGACCCCCATCGGAGTCCGCCCGTTCCAGTCTCCTTACACGCATTCGGTCGACACCTCCACTCCGCGCTCGATCCTCGACAAGGTCGCCCCGGTCTTGTGGCAACTCCCGCCAGACTTCTCCCCCAACCCCAAGATTCGGCGCCAGCTTGAGGCCAAGGCCGAGGCCTATAAGTCCGGGCTCAACATCGACTGGAGCCTTGGCGAGGGGCTGGCCTTCGCTTCCCTGCTCGCCGAAGGCTACCCGGTCCGCCTATCCGGGCAGGATTGCGAACGCGGCACTTTCTCCCACCGGCACGCCGTGCTGCATGACCCGGCTAATGACGCGGAGTATTGTCCGCTTGGCTCCATCGCCGGCGCCGAGATCGAGCTCGTGAACTCCACGTTGTCTGAATACGCCATCCTTGGCTTTGATTACGGCTACTCGCTCGAGGCCCCGGATGCGCTCGTGGTCTGGGAGGCGCAGTTCGGCGACTTCGCAAACGGCGCGCAGATCATCATCGACCAGTTCATCGCCTCCGCAGAATCGAAATGGGGCCAGACCAGCGGGATTGTGATGTTGCTTCCCCACGGCTACGAAGGCCAAGGTCCCGAACACTCCTCCGCCCGGGTCGAACGTTTCTTGCAGCTCTGCGCCGAAAATAACCTGCAGGTCGTCCAGCCTTCCACCCCGGCCCAGCTTTTCCACGTGCTGCGCCGACAGGTGAAGTCCGAGCACCGCAAACCGCTCGTGGTGATGACCCCCAAAAGCCTCCTCCGGCTCAAGGCCTGCGTCAGCTCTCTGGAAGACTTCACCGCGGGCAGGTTCCACTCCGTACTCACGGACGCTGCGCCCGCCGCCAAGACGGAACGGCTCCTCATCTGCTCCGGTAAGGTCTACTTCGAGCTCCTCGCCGAACGCGAGGCTCGCAAGGACACGCGCACGTCCATCATCCGACTTGAGCAGTTCTACCCCTTCGATCGTGAAGCGCTCGCCAAGGTTCACGCGGCCCTGGGGTCACCGACCAAAGTCGTCTGGGTCCAGGACGAGCCTAAGAATATGGGGGGCTGGTCCTTCGTCGCCGAACAAATCGAGACCACCCTCGGCCTCCGACCCATCTTCGCTGGACGCGATGCGGCCGCCTCCCCGGCGGTCGGCTCGCTCTCGGTCCACCGAATCGAACAGGCGGATGTTCTGAAGCAGGCCTTTACCGCCTAAGTGCCGACAGTAGCCGGCTTTCTTTGGGCGGCAGTACCCCCTACTACCCCCATTTCTGGTGGTCAATGTCAGCTGGCGGGGTCATTTACCCGTTGAAACGAGCCCGAATGGCGACCAAGGTTCGACCTACTCAATTTACATGGCCGTCGAAGTCAAAATCCCACCCATGGGTGAATCCATCACCGGGGGCCTCCTCGCCGCTTGGTTAGTCAAAAACGGCGATACCGTGCGGAAAGGGCAGCCCCTCTTCTCCTACGAAACCGACAAGGTGACCTCCGAGGGTACCGCCGAGGTTGATGGCAAAATCACCCTAGGCGTCGCAGCCGGCTCCGAAGTCCTCGTCGGTCAGGTGGTCGCCTCGATTGAAGCAGGCGCCGCAGGGAATGCGCCGTCCGCCCCGGCGCCAGCCGCCCAGCCCGCCCAGACTGCGGCCGTCCAGGCCAAGCCAACGACAAAGTCCGCCCCCCTCATCGTCAAATCTGGCGCCGCGGCTGAGCTCTCTCCTTCCGTCCGTCGTCTCTTCGCTGAAACTGGCCTCGATCCCGCTGGACTCGCTGGCACCGGCAAAGCTGGTCGAGTGACTAAAGGTGACATGCTCGCCGCCCTCGCCGGCCAGACGCCGATCTTCTCCGCCCCGCCCGTCGCGGTAGCAGCACCCGCCACCACCTCGACCGCCGTAGCGGCCGCCCCCGCTCCCGCCGCCATCCCCTCCCGGGACGGACGCACATCGCGCAAGCGCCTATCTCCATTGCGCCGCAAGATTGCCGAGCGCCTTGTTCAGGCGAAGACCGAGACCGCGATGCTCACGACCTTCAACGAGGTCAACATGGCGCCGGTGATGGAACTACGTAAACGTCACGGCGAGGATTTTCTCAAGAAATACGGGGTTAAACTTGGCTTCATGTCTTTCTTCGTGAAGGCGGCTGTCCAGGCGATGAAGGAAGTCCCCGCGATCAATGCGCAACTCGACGGCGACGAAGTCATCGAGAACCATTTCTATGACATCGGCGTGGCCGTCGGTACCGATAAAGGCCTCATGGTCCCCGTCGTCCGCGACTGTGACCAGCTCAACTTTGCCGGCATCGAAAAGGCGATCGGCGACTTTGGTAAACGCGCCCGCGACGGCAAAATCCAGCTCCCTGAACTCCAAGGCGGCGTCTTCACCATCTCGAACGGTGGTATCTACGGCTCGATGCTCTCGACGCCAATTCTCAACCACCCGCAGGCCGCCATCATGGGTCTGCATAACATCGTCGAACGCCCCGTCGTCGAGCACGGCCAAGTCGTAATCCGCCCGATCATGTATCTCGCGCTGTCCTATGATCACCGGCTCATCGACGGCAAGGAAGCCGTGACCTTCCTCGTCAAGGTACGCCAATCCATCGAAGACCCGCAACGCCTGCTGTTCGGCGTCTAAACTCTCCCTCCCACTCCCTCCCGCAATGTCTCAATTCGATCTCGTCGTAATCGGCTCCGGCCCTGGTGGCTATGTCGCCGCCATCAAAGCCAGCCAGCTGGGCCTCAAGGTGGCCCTCGTGGAGAAGGACAACACCCTCGGCGGCACCTGCCTCAACGTGGGCTGCATCCCATCCAAAGCCCTGCTCCACTCCACGGAAGTCTACCACCAGGCGATGCACGGCAAGAAGCACGGGCTGGTCGGCGCGGAGAAACTCTCTTTCGACGTATCCGCGATGCTCGCGAACAAGGACAAGGTCGTCGCCCAGCTCAACATGGGCGTCGGCGCGCTCCTCAAGAAGCGTGACATCGAAGTAGTCCGTGGCCTCGGTCGTCTCGCCAAGCCCGGTGAGGTGCTGGTCCGCTCCACCGCGGGCGACCGCACGCTCGAAACCAAGAATATCCTGATCGCCACTGGCTCCGTCCCGATTGAGCTCCCGTTCATGAAGTTCGACGGCGAGACCGTCATCTCCTCCGACCACGGTATCGCGCTCAAGTCCGTGCCCGCCAAAATGGTGGTCGTCGGCGCCGGCGCCATCGGCCTCGAGCTTGGTTCGGTCTGGGCGCGCCTCGGCTCCCAAGTTACGGTCGTCGAGATGCTTACCGCCATCGGCGGTCCTTCCTATGATGCCGACGTCGCGAAAGCGGCCCAGGGCGCCTTCGAGAAACAGGGCATCAAGTTCGAGCTCGGCGCCAAGGTGACCGGCGTCAAGAAGCTCGCCGATGGCTCCGCCCTCACGGCCGAACGCGACGGCAAGCCCCTCGAATTCTCCGCCGATAAGATCCTCGTCGCCGTCGGCCGTAAGGCCAACACCTCTGGCCTCGGCGCCCAGGAAGCCGGGCTCAAGCTCGACGAACGCGGACGCGTCATCATCGACGCTCACTACCAGACCAATCTACCGGGCGTCTACGCCATCGGCGACGTCGTCGCCGGCCCCATGCTCGCGCACAAGGCCGAGGACGAAGGCGTCGCCGTCGCTGAAAATCTCGCCGGTAAGCCTGGCCACGTGAACTACGGCATCATCCCTGGCGTCATCTACACCGATCCGGAAGTCGCGTGCGTGGGTCTTTCCGAGTCCGAGGCCAAGGCGAAGAATATCGATGTGGCCATCGGCAAGTTCCAACTGGCCGGCAATGGTCGCGCGATCGCCTCAGACTGCACAACCGGTTTCGTCAAGATCGTCGCCTGCGCCAAGACCGACAAACTCCTCGGCGTCCAGATGGTCTCCCGGGGCGCCTCGGAGATGATTGCCGCCGCCTGCGCCCACATGGAATACGGCGGCAGCGCCGAAGACGTGGCGCGGACGTGCTTTGCCCACCCGACCGTCAGCGAATCCTTCAAGGAAGCCGCGATGGCCGTCAGCAAGATGAGCATTCACTCGCTCTGAAGCGGAGACCTCCTTATCGCACGAAAGGGTGCGAATAATACCCCCTCTGAGCGGCCGTCCCTCCCAAACGAGAGGAAGGCGTCGATTGAAAATGCAGGGGCCAGGCTTGCCACGGCACACGGATGAACTGACTGCCGTTGCTTCCTTCCGGACCTGGCGGGATTCGTCGGCCACCCATTGCATGGGGCCTGGCTTACCAATATGTATGCCTACCGACTCCGTTCTTTTCAATCCTCAACTTAACCCCTAAGCATTCCTTCTCCGATGGCTGAAATCCCGAAATCCTACGAGCCCCAAGGGGTCGAACAGCAGTGGTATGACCGCTGGGTAGAGGCCGGCTGCTTCCGGGGCAAGGTCGACCCGACCCGTGGGGCGTTCGCGGTCATGATCCCTCCACCCAACGTCACGGGGGTCCTCCACATGGGACATCTGCTCAATAACACGCTGCAGGATATCATGGTTCGCCGGGCCCGTCAGGAGGGAAAATCGGCCCTCTGGTTGCCCGGCACCGATCACGCTGGCATCGCCACCCAATCCCGCGTCGAGAAGGAGCTCAAGCAGAAGGAAGGCAAGACGCGCCATGACCTCGGTCGCGAAAAATTTATCCAGGTCGCCGCCGATTGGCGCGACAAGCATGGCGGCATCATCCTCGGCCAGCTCCGTAAGCTCGGTGCATCCTGCGACTGGGACCGGACGGTGCACACGCTCGACGCCGGCTATTCCCAAGCGGTCCTCCAGACGTTCGTCACCCTCTACGAACGCGGCTACGTCTACCGCGGCAAGCGCATGGTCAATTGGTGTCCAGTCTCGCAGACCGGCCTCTCCGACGAAGAAGTAATCATGAAGCCCTCCAAGGGCTCGCTCTACCGGATGCGCTACGAGGTCGCCGAGCTCCCCGGCACCTATCTCGAGATCTCGACCACACGCCCCGAGACCATCCCGGGCGACGCCGCCGTCGCGGTCCACCCCGAGGACGAACGCTACCAGCATCTCATCGGCAAGCACGTCTGGCGTCCCTTCCCGCGCGCCCAGATCCCGATCGTCGGCGATACTGCAGTCGAGAAGGCCTTCGGTACGGGCGTCCTAAAGGTCACTCCAGCGCATGACCGCACCGACTTCGATATCGGCAAGCGGCACGACCTACCGGTCCTCGACGTGATGAACCCCGATGGCACGATGAACGCGGCGGCAGGCCCGCTCGCTGGCGTGGAGCGTTTCAAGGCCCGGGCGCTGGCCGAAAAGCTCCTCGAAGAACTCGGGGCACTGGTGAAGACGGAACCCTACGAGAACAACGTCGGCTATTCCGAACGGGCCGATGTGCCCATCGAGCCTCGCCTCAGCGAACAATGGTTCATCCGCTATCCGAAGGTCGAAGAGGCCAAACGCGCCGTCACGGCGGGCATCATCAAGTTTCACCCGGAACGCTGGACCAAGACCTATCTGCACTGGCTCGAAAACATTCAGGACTGGTGCGTCAGCCGTCAGCTCTGGTGGGGGCACCGCATCCCGGTCTGGTATCGCAAGGGCGCCGATCGTAACGACCCGCGCAACCTTCACGTCTCCCTGACCGCCCCGGGTGACGCGGCCGCTTGGGAACAGGATCCCGACGTGCTGGATACCTGGGCCTCCTCTTGGCTCTGGTGCCTCGCGACCATCGGCTGGCGCAAGCCCGGGGAGACGAACGAAGAGCTCAAACATTGGTATCCGACCGGCGCCCTCGCGACCGGCCCCGACATCATTTTCCTCTGGGTGGCCCGCATGATTATCGCAGGACTCGAACTGCACGGACCCGAGAAGAAGACTCTGACCGACGACGAGATTCGCCAGCGCGTTCCATTCCGGCGGGTCTACTTTAACGGTATCATCCGCGATAAGCTCGGCCGCAAGATGTCCAAGTCCCTCGGCAACTCCCCTGAACCCCTCGATCTCATCGCGAAGTTCGGCGCCGACGGACTGCGGTTCGGCCTGCTGTCCATCGCCCCCAAGGGCCAGGACATCCTGTTTGACGAAGATCGCGTCGGCCAAGGACGTAACTTCTGCAACAAGCTCTGGAACGCCGCCCGCTTCCGCCAGATGTCCGGCCCGATGGCCGATAACTCGACGCTCGCCGCCGTGGTCGTTCGCCTCAACCCCGCGCAGCTCGACGATGATGACTACGCCATCCTGCAAGGCCTCGCCGAGCTGACCGACGGCACGACCAAGCACCTCGACGAACACGAGTTCACGGCCTACGCGCAAGGTCTCTACGCCTTTTTCTGGGGTGACTTCTGCGACTGGTATGTCGAAGCCTCCAAGGTCCGCCTCAAGGACCCCGCCCTCGTGGGCAACTGCCTCGCGGTGCAGGATCTCGTCCTCCGCCAGTTCCTTCTGTTGCTTCACCCCGTAGCCCCGTTCATTTCCGAAGAGCTCTGGCATCTGCTGGGTTACGGACCCGAGCAGGATTTCATCCAGAACCACCATACGGGCTCGGGCGGCGACCTGCTCCGCGTCCTCCGTGAGCACAGCATCAAGCTGAGCGCTGCCAAGGTCGGCGACGTCGCCCTGCTCCGCGAGTTTGTCGCCTCGGTCCGCGGGCTCAAATCCCAGGCTAACCAAGCCACCCGGCGCGACGCAGTCATCACGGTCGTCGCCAAGGATGCCACGGCCAAGAAAATCCTGCAGGCCAACCGCGACAAACTTAGCAATATGGCCGGCCTCGCCGAGATTGCCTTCGCCGATGACGCCGGTGACCGCACCGGGGTGCTCACCGCGCTGGGCACGGTGATGCTCGAACTCTCCGGGTCGGTCGACGTCGCTGGCGAGAAGGTCCGTCTGGGCAAGGAACTCGCCAAGCTCGAACAGGCGGTCGCCGCCGGCGAGGCCAAACTGACCAATGAGGCGTTCGTCTCCAAGGCCCCGCCGAAGATCCTCGATGGCGCCCGCAAGCAGCTCGACGAAGCCAAGGCCAAGCGCGACGAGATTGCGCGCATGCTCACCACGCTCGGCTAAGATGATCCACACCCGGCTACACTCCAACAAGCAATCCGCTGCGCAGGCGGTCGCCCGGGAGATAGCCGACCTGATTAAGATACGCTCGAAATCGGGCAAGCCGACCGTGCTGGGGCTGGCCACGGGCTCCACGCCGCTCCCTCTCTACGCCGAACTGATCCGCCTCCATCGCGAGGAGGGCCTGAGCTTCCGCTCGGTCCTTACGTTCAACCTCGACGAATATGAGGGCCTCGGCGCCGACCACCCGCAGTCCTATCGCTTCTTTATGGAAGCGAACCTGTTTCGCCACCTCGACATCCCCGCGGCGAACATCCGCATCCCCGACGGGTTGGCGAAAGACGCGGCCCGCCATTGCGCCGACTACGAGGCGGCCCTCCGCGACGCCGGTGGCCTCGATTTGCAGATCCTCGGCATCGGCCGCAACGGGCACATCGGCTTCAACGAGCCGCCCTCCGCCATCGACAGCCGGACCCGCCGGATCACCCTCGACGCGCTCACGCGCCGGGATAACGCAGTCTTCTTCGGCGATTCCACCCAGATTCCGCAAGGCGCACTCACGATGGGCGTCGCCACCATCCTCGAGGCGCGCCGGGTGGAGCTCCTCGCCTTCGGCGAAGGCAAGGCGGAGATCGTCGCCCGCGCCCTCAACGAAACCCCTTCCGCCGTCTGCCCGGCGACGTGGTTGCAACACCACCCTGCCTGCACTTTCCACCTCGACGCGGCCGCCGCCAGGGACCTCTGAGACCGAAGATGGACGTCACCCCGCGCCATCGCTCCGTCATCGACCCTGGATTATTGCCCGCGGCCCTCTGGACCCGTGCCTACCTTCGCCGTTGCGACACCACGGCGGGATCTTCGGACCTGACGATTGCGCTCCGGCGGGCAACTGGCGCGACTTCGCTCTACCAGACGCAGGTATTGGCCCCCGGGATAGATGACGTCGCGACCTACTTCCATGTCGAACGCACGTTGAAGTTCCTACTCTGGTCTCGCGGCGGCGCCGAGGTCCTACTCAGCGGCGCGCAAGCGGCTCCGCTTTGCGCCAAACTCCAAGCCGACTATGCCGTCCGGGGTCCGCGCGCATTCGACGCAGACTTCTTTCGCAAGGTCTTCGCGCGGCCGTTGACCTTCTCGACCGCGCCGAAAATCGAGACGTCCGCGGCCGGCGATGCCCGCCTCCCGCGCGGCCGCCACCTCGATGGCTGTCGTATCGGTTTCGACCTCGGGGGCTCCGACCGAAAATGCGCCGCGCTCATCGACGGTAAGGTGGTGTTCTCTGAAGAAGTGAAGTGGGATCCCTACTTCCAGACCGACCCCCGCTACCATCTGGAGGGTATCCGCGCCTCGCTTGCGCTCGCCGCCCGCCACCTGCCGCGCGTCGACGCCATCGGGGGCTCCGCGGCCGGCATCTATGTCGACAACCAGGTGCGCATCGCCTCGCTCTTCCGTGGTGTCACGGATCCGCAGGTCTTCGACGCCCAAGTCAGGAATATCTTCGTGGATCTCGCCCAGGAGCATGCCGTGCCCTTCGAGGTGCTCAATGACGGCGATGTCACCGCATTGGCGGCGTCGATGTCGCTCGGTCGTAACGCTGTCCTCGGCGTCGCCATGGGCACCAGCGTCGCCGCAGGCTACATCGACCCGGCAGGTGACCTCACCGATCGGCTCAGCGAGCTGGCCTTCGTGCCCATCGATTTCCGCCCGGACGGACCCGTCGACGAATGGTCGGGCGACCGCGGGTGCGCAGTCCAGTATTTCAGCCAGCAAGGAGTGGGACGGCTGCTGCCTTTGGCCGGCATCATCCTGCCTCCTTCGCTGAAACTCCCCGAGCAGCTCGAGGAACTCCAACGCCTCATGCTCGCCCGCGATTCACGCTCCCGCCTCGTCTACGAGGCCATCGGGATTGCCTTCGGCTACGCGATTGCCCACTTCGCGAGCTTCTACGAGCTAGACTGCCTCCTGATTATGGGCCGCGTCACGTCCGGCCCAGGCGGGTCAGTCATCATCGAACAGGCCAACCAAGTCCTGCAGGACGAATTCCCCGAACTTCGCATCGACCTCATCGTGGCAGATGAGAAAGATAGGCGTCATGGTCAGGCTATCGCAGCCGCCTCCCTCCCCTCCCTTCGCTGATGATCCCCCTCAACCCTCAAGCGCGCCTCATGGTTCCGGACGGGATGGACGGACCCGCGGCCCTCCGCCGGACGACCCACCTCGGCATCGGCGCCCATCAAGACGACCTGGAATTCATGGCCTTCCATGGCATCCTCGCCTGCTACGACAGCGCCGACCGTTGGTTCGGCGGCGTGACCGTCACCGACGGACGCAGTAGCTCGCGCGCGGGGCCGTTCAAGGATTGGACCGATGCCCAAATCGCCGCCGAACGTATTCGCGAGCAGGAAGCCGCGGCCGTCATCGGCCAATATGCCTTCATGGCCCAACTGGGCTTCGACAGCGCCGCCGTCCGCGCCGCCGGGCAATCCGCCGTCCGCGCCGCCGGGCAATCCGCCGTCCGCGACGACCTCCGCCACCTACTCGAAATGGCCCGCCCCGAGACCGTCTACCTCCACAACCTCGCCGATAAACACGACACCCACGTCGGCTGCGCGTTGCGCTCCCTTGAGGCCATCCGGCAGCTACCCAAAGCCGACCGCCCCCAGCGGGTCTACGGCTGCGAGGTCTGGCGCGACCTCGACTGGCTGGTCGATAACGAGAAGAGCACCCTGCCGGTCTCGGCCCGCCCCGAGCTCGCCCGCGCGCTCAACGAGGTTTTCGCCACGCAGATCGCCGGCGGCAAACGTTACGACCTCGCCGTCCTTGGTCGCCGTGCCGCCAACGCGACCTTCGGCCATGCCCATGCCTCCGACCAAGAAACCGCCGTGCAATGGGCGATGGACCTCACCCCGCTTGCCTTGGACGACGATCTCGATCCGCTCGCCTATGCGACCGGCTTTATCGACAGGCTCAAGGCCGACGTCGCCGCCCGCCTCCGCCGTTTCCTCTGACCATGAAGCCCACCCTCCTTGTCCTCGCCGCTGGCATGGGTAGCCGCTATGGTGGTCTCAAGCAGATCGATCCGATGGGCCCATCCGGCGAAACCATCCTCGACTACTCGGTCTTCGACGCCCTCCGCGCTGGCTTCGGCCAGGTGGTGTTCATCATCCGGCCCGACTTTGAGCAAGATTTTCGTGAGCGTATCGCGGCGAAATTCGCTGGCCGCATCGACGTCGGTTTCGCCTTCCAGACCATCGACCAGCTCCCCGGCGACTTCACCGTCCCGGCTGGTCGCGAGAAACCCTGGGGGACAACGCACGCGATTCTCTGCGCCCGCGACGCCGTCCATGCTCCCTTCGCCGTGATCAATGCCGATGATTTCTACGGACGTGATTCCTACGCCACGCTCGGCCGCTATCTCGCGACCCTCTCCCCAGCGTCGACGGCATATGCGATGGTCGGCTTCACGCTAAAGAACACCCTGTCCGACCATGGCACCGTCGCCCGCGGAGTCTGCCGGACAGATGCGTTCGGTAAACTGACCGACATCCAGGAACTGCTGAAGATTGCCCGGCTTCCCCTCGGCGCGGAGAACCATGGCGAAGATGGTGCGGTCACGCCTCTCACGGGCGAAGAACCAGTCTCGATGAACATGTGGGGGTTCACGCCCGCAATCTTCCCCCAGTTAGAGGCTGATTTCCGCGCCTTCCTTACGGCCAAAGGGGCGGAGATGAAAAGCGAAGCTTATATCCCGATGTCCGTCGGCAACCTCGTCCGCGGCGGTCAGGCCACGTGCCAGGTCCTGCGTTCCGATTCGACTTGGTTCGGCGTGACCTACCGGGAGGACAAGCCGCTGGTCCAAGCCAGCATCGCTGGGCAGGTCGCCAGCGGCGCCTACCCGGCCAACCTTTGGAAATGACGATGACCGTCGCCGGAAAAGAGGTCCTCGGCATCGCTCGCGCATTCGATTTCACCGGCGAAATCCTGCAGGCCCCGCCTTACGGCAGCGGACACATCAATGACACTTTCAAGGTGGAGGTGAAGGCTTCTTACGGGCCAACCCATTTCCTGCTCCAGCGCATCAATCACCAGGTCTTCCGCCAGCCAGATGAACTCATGGCCAATATCGAACGCGTCTGCGCCCACGCCTACGCCAAACTACAGCAGGCCGGCGTGCCCGATGCCGAACGCCGCTGCCTTCGCCTGATTCCGACCCGGTCCGGTAAGTCCTGGCTCGTCGATGCCACCGGTAACCGCTGGCGCTGCTACCATTTCATTGAGGGTGCGACCGGCCATGACGTAATCCGTACGCCCACCCAGGCCCAAGCGGCGGCGCGATCGTTTGGCGCCTTCCAAGCTTTGCTGGCCGATCTGCCGGGCGGCCGCCTCAACGAGACCATCCAAGACTTCCATCATACGCCCTCCCGCTATGCCCGTCTCCTGCAGGCCTTAGCCCACGATCGACATGGTCGAGCGGCGGCCGCCGTCCCCGAGATCGCCTTCGCGCTCGCCCGAGGGCAGGAGGTATCGGTGGTCGTAGACGCCTTGCGCACCGGCGAACTGCCCGAGCGTGTCACGCACAATGACACGAAGCTGAACAATGTCTTGCTCGACGACGTCACGCAAGAAGGCGTCTGCGTGATCGACCTCGACACAGTGATGCCCGGCTCGGCGCTCTATGATTTTGGGGACCTCGTTCGCACTTCTACCTCGCCCGCCGCCGAGGACGAAACCGACCTCGCCAAGATTCGAATGCAATTTCCGATGTTCGAAGCCCTCGTTCGAGGCTACCTGAGCTCCGCCGGCGGCTTCCTCACGCCGCGGGAAAAGAGCCTCCTGCCTTTCGCCGGCAAGCTCATCACCTTCGAGATCGGCCTGCGTTTCCTCACCGACTGGCTGGAAGGCGACACCTACTTCAAAATCACGCGACCCACCCACAACCTCGACCGCGCCCGTACCCAATTCAAGCTGGTCGAATCCATTGAAGCCCAGCTGCCCGCCATGCAGGCTTGCGTCGACCGCGCATGAGTAAGCGTATCCTCATCACCGGCGGCGCGGGATTTATCGGCTCCCACTTGGTCCGGCATTTCGTGGGCCAAGCCGAAGTCACAGTCCTCGACGACCTGCGCGGCGGCAGCGAACGTAACCTGCAAGGCGTGGCCTGTCGCTTTCTGCGCGGCTCGATCCTCGACGAGACCGTCCTGCGGCAAGCCGCCGCAGGCGCCACCGAGGTCTACCATCTTGCCGCCATGGTCTCGGTCCCTGAGTCCGTCGCCAAGCCGGCCGAATGCGCCGAGCTCAACACCGAGGGTACCCGACGCGTGCTCGCCGCCGCCCTGGCCGCTGGCGTCCAGAAGGTCGTCCTTGCGTCGTCTTCCGCCATCTACGGAGATAATCCTACGGTCCCGAAGCATGAGTCGATGCCGCCGGAGCCGAAGTCGCCCTACGCCGCGACCAAGCTCGCCGCTGAGCACCTGCTGGCTGAATATGAGCGCACCCATGGCCTCGGCGCCACGGCCCTACGCTTCTTCAACGTCTTCGGTCCGAGGCAGGACCCACTCTCGCCCTACGCCGCCGCAGTGCCCATCTTTATTGCCCACGCCCTCCGCAATGAGCCCATCGGTATCCACGGCGACGGTGGCCAGACCCGAGACTTCATCCACGTGACCGATGTCGTCAGCGCCCTTGCCTTCGCCGGCCGTACCGCGTCGATGAAAGGCACCTACAACGTCGGTTATGGAGAAAGCCAGTCCATCCGCGCGCTGGCGGAGGCGATCATCGAGCTGACAGGCTCGCGTTCTCGGATTGAGCATCTTCCCGTCCGCGCCGGCGATGTGCGCCATTCGGTCGCCTCGACCGAGAGGCTGCGGTCAGCGGGCTGGCAACCTTGCTCGTCCTTCCGCGCCGGCCTCGCGGAGACGATTGAGCACTTCCGCGGCCTCAGGGCGTGACGACCAACGTCGTGCGCAGGAGCTCCTCCTGACCGTCGTTGAGGTTCAGCCAGAGGTCGTAGGTTCCGGCTGCCGGCAAACGCAACCGGAAGGAGAGGGTCGGATTCGGCGCATACTCCCCGCCCTCCAGCGTAGGATGCATGTGGGCATAGCCGGCCAGCCGGCGCTCGGCGGAAAAGACGACCGCATGGCCCAAGGCACCCATGATCGGCAGCAACTTGAGCGGCTTACCTTCGGGACCAGAAAGCTGCACGCGCAAGGTGGCCGAGTCTCCGGCCCTGAGCGTGGAGGCTTCCATCGAGATGATGGCGTTACGCCCCGGAACGATGGGGGTGACCGCGGAACCCATCGCCTTGATTTCCGTCTGGGCCAGCATCACGCGCGAGGTGCGCACGTCGGCGAAATCGACATAGGCCTCGAGGTCCGTGCCGCGCAGTCGCGCGGGGACATCGAAACGCCAGAAACCGTCGTCGCCCGGCACCGGGTGGAGATGCGCATAGGCCCGAACGCCGCCCACTTGGCGCAGATGCAGGTGCACTTTTTGCGTGTGGGACACCGCTACTTCGTGCGCGTAATAAGGGTGCCCGTCCTCCTTGAACAAGCGCAGCTCTCCCTGAGCGCCATCAGCGGAAAGCCCGATCTTTAATTCGACGGGAAAGCGGAGCCCCTTCGGTGAATAAAAATTGGCCTCTTCGTTGAGACCGCAGAACTGCACCCCCTCCACGACGATGGGCTGGTGGTCGGCATGCAAGAAAGCACACTGAGTATCAGGCAAGGCGCGCAGCCCGAAAAAACCGGCCACCGCGAGCAAGGTAATGAGCAAGGTCTGTCGCTGAGACGTCATCGGGATTTCGTCCCAGCGGTGCCGGCAAGCTTAAGCAGGCGCTCCGCGACAGCGACGGCGTCGAAGGAAGCACCCTCGTTGCGGTAGGTGATTCGGCCTTCGGGGCTGATCACGATGAGTGCGGCGTTATGCACGATGGTTCCATCTTCCCGCAGGGTCTGGATGCCGTAATGACGCATCAGGTCCTTGATCTGGCCGACGTCACCAGTGAGGAAACGATGACGTGCATGATTGATGCCATAGCCGTTGGCGTAAGCCCGCAATTGGCCCGGCGTGTCGGTCTCGGGATCGAAGGTGATTGTCAGCAACCGGATGCCGGCCGCGGCAGGGTCTTGGGCGAGTTGGTCGCCCAAGGCCTTCATGCTGGCGGTCGCAGCCGGGCACATGCGAGCGACACGGCAAGTCGTGAAGATGAAATTGAGCGCGATGGCGTGTCCGAGGAAATCCTTCTTTAACACCAATCGGCCGTCCTGGTCCCACAGGGCCATGTTGGGCATCAGCTCGTTGGGCATCCGGGTGACCACCCGGCCTTTGTCGACCGTCTCGCGGCGCAGCACGTCGGTGACCTCGGCCACGCGACGCAGTTCTTCCGGATCGGCCGAGACGACGCCCCGAGCCCCCGTTTCGCCGCCTTCGGCGACAGTTTCGTAGCGGACCAGACGACCGACCCAGCCGATCTGGCGATCGCCTTCGTAGAAACGGCGCGACTGGACAACGCCCTTACCGTCGGCAGGCAGGATCTTCGCCCACCCATCGGCGGAGACGGACTCCACCCGTCCGGTCTCCGTGGCGGCAGAGAGCCCGGCGAAGGCCAGTAAGAGCGACAGGATGCGGGTCATGTTCAAAGGTGTTCGCCAGAAGGACCAAGGAGCAGGTCAATCATGCCATGTCGAACACCTTGGTGAGAAAGATGGAACGCTTCGGCCCCCGTGAGGTCGGCCAGCACGCAAAGGGTGATTAGGGCCGCCGGCATGATATCGGCACGGTCGGCCGGGATGCCCGGTATCGTCAACCGACCAGCCAGATCGGTCGCGCACATCCGGTCGCGGAGTTCGCGGATGCGCAATATCGGCAGCCGACCCCCGGCCGGCGGCTCGCCTAAGGCCTCGAGGTGCAGGGCAATCGCGGCGAAGACGCCGCCCGCGCCGACAATCAGGAACTTCTCGGCGGCGGCCGCCGGGATCACGGTCTGCAGGGAGGAGAGCAGATGCGTGCGGATCGAGAGCTGGTCGAGCTCGTCCACTGGGCCCTGCCCACCACGAAGGAAACCATGGGTCAAGCGGACCGAGCCCAAGGGGAAACTGCGGGCGAGCACGCAACGCTGACCGCGCAGGATCGAGACCTCCAGACTGCCGCCGCCGAGGTCGAAGGAGAGAATATCGGCATAGGCCTGGTAGGCAGGATCGGCGCGGACGCCCGCCGCCGCCAGCCGGGCTTCCACCTCGCCTGAGACAATCGTCAGCGGCACGCCGGTCGTCGACTCCACCTCGCGAGCAAAATCCTGACGGCTGACCGACTCACGGACAGCGCAGGTAGCGAGCACGCAGCACCGCGTGGCTCCCAATGAACGAGCGAAGGCCAGCAGACGGCCGATGGCCGCGACCGCCTCGGCGCGCGCCTTCGGGGCGAACGGTTCCGCCGGACCACCCTCGGGTTGAAGCCGGACGGCCTCGGACTTACGGGCGAGCTCGCGACGGTCGGCGATGGCCACGACGGCGACCTTGATAGAGTTGGAGCCTACGTCGACGACGGCGATGGCGGACATGTTCAGAAATAGAGTTGGCCTTTGAGGCCGCCGAAGAAATGGGCGGCTTCCTGGGTTTCAAATTCCTTCGTGCGCACCGCGATGAAATAGGTCGCCGACCAAGTGTGCACCTGGAAGGTCGTGCCGAACGCGCATTGCAATACAATCGGCGTGCGCGCGACCCCCCGGGACTCACGGAAATTGCCGCCGTCCACCGCATAGTTGCGGATGACGACCTCGACCTGCGTGTCGATGAAGGCCCAATAAGAGAAATTGGGGCGACCCGAAGATGCCTTCAGCGCATCGACCGGATCATAGCCGTTCGAATGTCGGATGAAGGAGTGACCCCAAGATTTGTCGAGATTGATGCCCCAACGTAGCTGGGCGCCGAGCAGGAGCCCCGTACGCATCGTACCCAGCTCGACCATACCGCGGGCGATGAGGTCTCGGTAGCCGCGCCCGCTCGCGTCGAGGTCGAAGCGCCGGCGGAATTCGGCGTCGATGTTCAAGAGCGGCTCATTCTGGATCTGCGTCCCCCAGCCCGCGGCGCTGGATGTGCCGATCAATTCGTGAAACTTATCTTGAATCGTCTGACCGCCGGCCGCAGGGCCGATCACGCCGAGCTTCGCCTCCACGGAATACAGGCAGTCGCGGCGGCCTCCCCGATGCAAGATATCGCCATAGCCCCAGCCCAGATAAAGGGCGCTCGAATAAGGCTGATCGTCGAGGGAGGGATTGGGGTTGAGCGAGTCGGACGGCGTATTGATCTCCTGCGTCAGCGAGAAGAACATGTTGTCGCCACGGTTGAGGGCCACCTTGAGCCCTTGGGTGTAGTAACGGTCTTTGTTCTGTGGCGTGAACTTATCGTTCTCCTCCGTGAGCGAGACGACCCACACCGGGGCAGGCTCAGCACTCGGCGCTTCAGCGGCATGGGCGCCGACGGTGGTCAGAGCAGCGACGATGAGACGGGCGAACGGCATGGCGGAAACCATAGCCAATAGCCTCCGCTCAAGTCAGTCCACGCCTTTCTGACTTGTGAACATCCTCTCGCCCAAGTATCTGACAATCAGGATGTCCCAAGCGCCCACAGGTTCACCTTTTGCCCGGACGGAAGTCCTGGCCGATGGCACCGCCTTGGTCACCATCGGAGGCTCGTGGACCCTCGACCAGCCGCTTCCGGCGATCGTGACCAAGGGCGACCGGGTCCGGGTCGTGACGGAGGGCTTGGCCGACTTTGATTCCTCTTTGCCCGCCTGGCTTTACGCGAACTTCAAGAACGTCCGGCAGCTGGACCTCTCCCCCCTGCCCCCCCGACTGCAATCGCTGGTGCAAATCGCCGAGAAGGCCTCGTCCGAGCAGGCCGTGCCCGAGCAGACCGGCTTCCTCGAAAAGTTTGGCAACTGGGGAGTCGAAAGTAGTTCTTCGTGGGGCCGAGCCTTCGAACATATCGGCGACACCGCTTCGGGTTTTCTCCGCATGCTCGTTGGTCGGGCCAAGGTCAACTGGGGCGACTTCACGCTGCAACTTCAGACCGCCGGCGTGGACGCGCTCCCGATTGTCGCTTTGCTCGGTTTCCTGACAGGGCTGATTATGGCTTACGTGGGCCTGATCCAGCTACGACAGGTCGGCGCGACGGTGTATGTCGCCAACCTCGTCTCGCTCGCCATGACCCGCGAGATGGGCGCATTGATGACCGGAGTCATCGCCTGCGGACGCACGTCGACCGCCTTCGCGTCGCAACTCGGGAGTATGAACGTCAGCCAAGAGACCGATGCCCTGCGCGCCCTCGGCCTCCACCCGGTCGAATACCTTGCGCTCCCCCGCATCCTCGCCGTCACGCTGATGGTGCCGCTCCTCGCCGTCTTCGCCACCTTCGTCGGCATCTTCGGCGGCATGGTGGTCGCCTGCGCCGGCGACCTGAGTATCGAGCAATACCTCACCCAGGCCATCCGCGCCATCTCGTTCAAGAGTTTCCTCGTCGGCTTCATCAAATCAATCGCCTTCGGCTTCATCGCCGGCTGGGCGGGCTGCTACCGGGGCTCGGTCGCGAAGCGCTCGGCCTTAGGGGTCGGCGAGGCGGCCACCTCCGCCGCCGTGCTGGGCATCACCTTCATCGTCATCGCCGATGCGGTCTTCGCGGTGATCTTCAACCTCTTCGACCTGTGAGCGCCCCGGCTGATATCCTCACCTGCGCGGACCTCGCCATCGGCCACGGCCAGGTCGTCGTCATGGACCGGCTGAGCTTTTCGCTCGCCGCCGGCAAGATCCTCGCTGTCGTCGGGCCGAGTGGGTGCGGCAAGAGCACCCTCATGCGCGCCCTCGGCGGACTGGACGAACCGCTCGGCGGGCGAAGCACGCTCATGGGCGTCGACCTGCACGCGACCCACGGCGAGGAACGCGCGGCCATCCTCCGCCGGACCGGCTTCCTCTTCCAGGGTGCCGCGCTATTCTCCTCGCTTACCCTCCGCGAGAACATCGAGATGCCCATGCGCGAGTTCCTCGCCGCGCCGCGCAAGGAGATCCGCCAGCTCGCCGAATATAAGCTGTCCTTGGTCGGCTTAGCTGACGCCATGGACAAGCTCCCCTCCGAAATCAGCGGCGGCATGGCCAAGCGCGCGGGCATCGCCCGGGCCATGGCGCTCGACCCGGACCTGATCTTCCTCGACGAACCCAGCGCCGGCCTCGACCCGATGAGCTCCGGCCGCCTGGATGAGTTAATCCTGCGCCTACGCGAGGCCTTCGGGACGACCGTCGTCCTGGTCAGCCACGAGGTCCCCAGCATCCTCCGGACCGCCGACTTCTGCGTTTACCTCGACCCCGACACCGGCACCATGGGTGCCTACGGGTCCCCGAAGAGCTTCCTTCAGGCTGGCAATTCGCCCAAGGCGCACGCCTTCTTCACCCAAGCCCGTATCGACTGACCATGCGCAGATCCGCCAACATGACACTGATCGGGGCCTTCGTGGCCGCAGGTATCCTGCTGATCGTCGCCGCCGTCGTCCTCCTCGGGGCCGGCTCCTTCACCGGCGCCAAACCCGCCGCCATCGCTTACTTCGAGGATTCGGTCAGCGGGCTCGACATCGGCGCCCCAGTCAAGTTCCGCGGCGTGACAATCGGCAAGGTCAGCCAAGTCCTCCTCCGCACCTCGGGCCAGGCCGCTGCCGATTACGCCGTGCCCGTCGTCATGGAGTTCTCCCCTGACCTTCTCACCCGACGCGGCCTCGACCAAGCCCTCTTACAAAAACAAGGACTCCGCCTCTCGCTTGAAAAAGGGCTGCGCGCCAAGCTCCAGCAACAGTCGATTATCACCGGCGTCCTCTACGTGGAACTGGACTACTTCCCAGACACGGCCTATCGGCTGCATGACCCCAAGGGCGAGCTGCCGGAAATCCCCACCCAGCCCTCGAATCTCGGCGCCCTCACCCGAGCAATCTCCCAGACGCTCGACCAGCTGAGCCGCATCGATTTCGTCTCCATCACCACGAAGGTCGACTCCATCCTGACGCGCATCGATAAAGGCGCTTCCCAGATCGAGTTCGAGAAGATCAACGGCAACCTCGTGCAGGCGTCGTCCAATATTGTCAAGATTACCGGCGACCCCGCCATCAATCGCGCGGTCGGTGATTTCTCGGCAGCGATGCAAGGTATCGATGCGCTGGTGAAACGGCTCAGTGGCAAGGTCGACCCGGTGACCGATGACATCCAGGCGATGGCCACCGCCGGACGTAAGGCGCTCGATCGCCTGAACGAGACCTCCGAAAACCTACGTACCCTAACCAAGCCCGGCTCCCCCGCCCGCCGCGACCTCGATCAAGCGCTGGCCGACGTCTCCGAGGCCGCCCAGGCAATCCGTTCGCTCGCTGATTTCATCGAGCGTAACCCGGAAACGATTATCCAAGGTCGCAGTAAGTCGACCTCGCCCGACGCCTTACCCAAGGAGCAACCCGCCGCCAAATGAAGCTGCCCCTCGTCTTCCTCGCCCTCGGGATTCTGCTTAGCGGCTGCATCATCTTTGATAAGAAGAGTGAGGCGGTCACCTTCTACCAGCTGAGCCATCCGGTCGCCGCGGCTAAGCCGCCCGCCAGCGGGCGGACAGTCTTCATCCCCCGCGCGGTCGTCCCCTCCGCCCTGCGCCGCCCGAACATCGTCCTGCTCGACGACACGGGCTGGGTGCGCATCGAAGATGCCCACCGCTGGATCGCCCCGCTGGACCGAACCATCCCTGAGACCGTCGCACGACACTTGACCGCCGCCACCGGGTTCGCCACGGCTTTGCAAGTACCAGCCGAAGAGCACCTCGTGCTGCTCCTGACCCTGGAGAAGATGGAGGTCTTCGCTCCCGCCAGCGCCAGCCGAACGCTCTTCACCCTACCCGGCATGGCGAATCCGGACACGGCCGTGCTCGTGGTTTCCTATCGTCTTGAAAAATCCGACGGCACGTTGGTCGCCGCCAAGACTTACACGCAATCTCGCCCGCTGAAGGGGCGCACCCCTTCCGAGTTCGTCCAGGCCCAGTCGGCGAACCTGGCCGACTTCGCCACTGAACTCGCCCAAGGGCTTCGCTCCGCGCCCCCGTCCCCATGACCACCCCTTCCGACCCGCGCCCGAATGGCTTCTCGGAGGCCACGGGTGAGATCTGTTACGATCTTCCCTCATCCTACCTCCCGCATCTGGGTACGGGCCTGCTGCACCTGCCCCGCTTCCTCGCCAAGATCCGCAAGCACCTCAAGGGCGAGCTGCCGAAATCCTACCAGCGCAACTTCTGCAAGGGCTTCGACCGCTTCCTCTGCATGCACCTCGGGGTGAACCCCGAACAGGTCATCGAGTGTGTCCGCGAAACCAACTCGGAACCAGCTCTCGACCTCCGCCTAAAAACCCTTTTCCCCGCCGACCTGCGCGTGCACGTCTGGAACCGCGAGCTGGTCCAGAAAGGCATGAGCGAGATGGGGCGCGAGGCCCTCGCCAACGCCAAGAGCAAGATGGGCGCTGAAAACCGCACCGATGTGATCTCCTTCGCGGACATGATCGACTTCGACGAAGGACGCATTCTGTGAATATCCACGACCCCCATCCCAACCGCCTGGTCATCCGGGGCATCGCCGCGCTGCTCGCCTGCCTCAAGCACCATCCTAAGGCTTTACGTGAAGTGGTCGCCACCGCGGCGTTCTCGCCGAACCTCGCCGAATATGACGCCGCCTTCGCCGAACTCGGCGTCAAGACCCGCATCGTCGGACCAATGGAACTGGCCCAGACCGCCGAAGGTCCCTGCGACGACGTCTGCGCGCTCACCATGCGGCCCGACTTCGGTCTGGCCCGCATCGCCGACTTCGCTGAATGGCGCGAAAGCCGCGAAAGCATCGTCATCGCCGATGGCGTGACCGACGCGGCCGACCTCGCCGCCATCGCCCGCTCCATGGCCGCCTTCGGGCTGAAGCGCCTGCTACTCTCCGGCGGTACCGAGAAACTGTCGTTCCATCCGGAAGCCTGGAACCTTTCCCGTGGGGCGATGGAACAGCTTCGCCTCATGCGCGCCGCCGCCCTCGGCGGACTCCTTAAGCTCGTCGAAGACCGTTGCTGCGTCGTGGCACTCTCGCCTGACATCGGCCGCAAGATCGACATGGCCGTCCCAGTCCGCGTCCCGGCCCGCCACCTCGCCCTGCTCATCCCGGGCGGCAAGCTCGATCCCGATATCCAGCCGCGCGTCGAGCACTGTTACCGCTTCCCGGGACTCGTCGGCCAACCCGCCCTTTCCCTTGCGGAAATCGCCCCCTTGGCCATCGCCTGGTTCGCCTCGACGCCCCAACCCCGTGCCGACGGCTTCCTGTCCCGTAAAAGGGCTCGCCACGCCAAGGACAAGGGTTCCAATCCGACCAGCTAATCCTATGTCGCAGCCTCCGCCCGGCAACGGCGAGAACGTCCTCTCGCTCCAGAATATCAGCCGCACGTTTTTCACGGCGTTACAGCGACAGCACGACATGCTGGCGTTCAATATCGCCGGCCTGCACACGGCCGACCCCAAGGCCTACGAGCACTTCTCCGCGGTGTCCCGCGTAATGCCCGTCCCGCAAGCCCACCTGCCGCCCGAGCAGATGCTCGCTTACGCCCGCGGCCTGATGATGCGTACGACGATTAACGACCTGCTGACCCTTTCGTCGGAATGTATGGTGCAGTGCCACCTGCTGTGCCTGTTCATCCGCGAACAAGGTAAGAACAAACGGCGCGACCCTTTGATCGAGCAGATTATCGCGGAAAAACAGCAAGCTTTTCAAAAGATGTCCCTGCAGGATCGCTTCACGTCCCTCGAGGGGAACTTTGGTGTCGTCTGCGACCTCGAAGACGGGGTCTTCAGCCTGGCCGCCGCGCTGCGCGTGCTCGTCCGCGGAGGGCTCGTCACGAACGACGACATCACCCCGGATGGCGCGCTGACCCTTGAATTCAAGGCGATGAAGGATTTCGAGGTCCCCGCCGAGCCAGCCAAAGGGTCGGAAGCGCCACTCGAACTCCCGCCGGGCGTCACCCGCCATCCCCTCAGCGATGAGACTCAGCCCAAGACGTTGGCTCGCCTGACCGACACGAGCCGGACCTTCAAACCTGGCGAGATGCTAAGCCTGACGGACACCGAGCTGCTCGGCCTGAACATCACCGTCGCCAAGTTTGTCGACGGCCTGCTCCGCTCCGTCGACCATTTCGGTCGCGCGCAGCTCGGCGAAAGTTCCTGACCGATGCACAACCCGGCCGCGACAACCCGACGCGCCTGGCTATGGGTCTCCGCGGCCTACCTTTTCCAAGCCATCCCAGCGGCCGTCCGCGACGAGGCCTTGCCCGTCGCCCTCAAGAACACCGGCTATCCCGACAAGGAAATCACGCAGGTCGTCGCGATGCTGGGACTCGTCTTCGGCTTCAAGATCCTGCTGGCCCCAATCGTCGCCGCCTTTCGTCCGCGGGGCTTCATCCTCTGCTCCGAGCTGGCGGTCTCCGTGCTGCTGGGCGCGCTCGCATGGCAGGTGACCGCCGAGCAACCTTCCTCGCCGGCCATCATCGCCTGCCTCGTCCTGCTTTCGTTCGTCTCGGCCGCGCACGACTTCGCCCTCGACGGCTATTTCGTCTCCTCGCTCGATGACCGGACTCGCGCCACACACTCAGGGTTGCTCAACTTCGCCTCTAAACTCGGTATGGTGCTGGCCGGACCAGGGCTGATCTGGCTCGCTGGTCGCATCATGGACTATGGACCGCAGTCCGCCGATGCTTGGGGACTGTCCCTCTGCACGGTCGGCCTCCTGTCCTTACTCGCCGTGGGCGCTAACGCCCTCGGCCTGCGGTCCGAACCCGACCCAGCTGCCGACGAACGTTCCGTGTCCGCCCGCTTCCGCGAAATGCGCGACGGCCTCGTTTCACTCTGCGTCGACCCACGGCTCGCCGCAGTCCTCGGCCTGGTTCTATTCTACCGGGCCAGCGAAATCCACATGGCGAAAATCCTGCCCCTCTTTGCGACCGCGACGACGGCCGGCGGACTCGCCCTCGGGAACGAGACCTACGCGCTGCTGCGCATCGTCACGGCGG
>CAMBGQ010000002.1 GCA_945866215.1 Opitutus sp. GAS368
CGCCATTTTTCGATTTCGGCGTGATTTCCTCCTAGGAGGACGGGGGGCACCTCGAGACCATCGTAAACAGCGGGTCGGGTGAACTGCGGAAAGGCGAGCAACTTGCCGTTGTAACTATCCCCCGTCAAGGAGTTTTCCTCCCCGAGCACCCCAGGAATCTGCCGGCCGAGGCAATCGACCAGGACGCAGGCGGGCAAAGTGCCATTAGTGAGCACATAATCACCGATCGAGACCTCCCGGGTGACCTTCCGGTCCCGGAAGCGCTGGTCGATACCCTCATAATGGCCAGAAATCAGGATAAGATGGCTTTTTTGGGCGAGTTCCTTGGCCAGCGCGTTGGTCAGTTGCTCGCCATCTGGGCAAAGGTAGACCACTTCGCAGTCCGGGGTGGCCAGGGCGTCGACGGCGTCGAACAGGGGCTGGCAGCTCATGAGCATGCCCGGCCCGCCGCCGTAGGGCATGTCGTCCACCTTGCGGTGCTTGTCCTTGGAGTAGGCGCGCAGGTCGTGGGCCTTGAACTCGATTAGGCCCTTATCGATGGCCTTGCCGATGACGGACTCCTGGAGGAAGCCGTCGGCCATGGCCGGGAAGAGGGTGACGAGGTCGATGCGGATGGCCACGGTGAACGCAATCATCCAACAGCCGAAAGGCCGCCGAGCGCAAGCCGTCCCTGCGGCGGTTTACTTCTTCTTCGGCTTGGCCTCGGAGCGCTGGTCCATCCGGACGCCAGCTTCCGCCGGCACGGGCTTGCCGGTCACGTCCACATCCGAGGTGAACAGATACTTCCAGACGTCTTCCTGCAGCGGTCGACCTTGGGCGTCCTTGGGCGAGCCCTTGCTTGGCGTCACGTAGCCGTGCGCGGCGCCGGCTTGTTTCTTTTCGTCGCCCTTCATCGGAGCGTCGGCGATGAGACGGCGCGAATGACCATAGGGGGCTTTTTCCTTTTCAGCATTTACGATCGGTCCATAGGCGTTGAGGCGCAGCATCAGCCAGGAGCGTTGGTAATGGTCACCAGTCCAGCCGCTGTCGAGGACGTGGGTGTAGCCGAAAAAGCGGTTGAGCGGCGTGGCCGAAGGGCCGGCCTGCCAGTCTTCGGTGTTGTCGCGCGGACCGCAGAACATGATCACGCGCGCGACCTGCTGGTGCATCGCGAAACGCGCGGAGGAAGTGGCGCCGTGCGAAGAGCCGCCGACGACGACCTTGGTCCAGTCGAGTTCCTTGCCGCCGGCGATGAGGAACTGTTCCCAGCGGCCCTGCGGGTGCTTCTTCACGAGCCACTTCACCAGGCGCGTGGCGCGGCCCTTGGCCGAATCGGCTTCGGCGATTTCGACCGACTTCGAAGCGTCGACGCCGGCGGTGGCCTCGAGGCGGATATTGCCGAGGTGCTGCGTGTCGGCGGGCACGGTGTTGAGCTTGCCGAACCAACCGCGGGCGTAGGCGACGCTGATATGGTGGTAGCCGTAGCCGTTGACCTTCTCGGCGATGACGGGGTTGTGGCCCATCAGCCAGACGACGAGCTGGCCGCGGGGCGCGACGCGCGTGTCGACGTCGGCCGTCTGCGTATCGGCGGGCTTGCCCTTGCTCTCCAGGCCGAACTCGATGTCGGGATAAGACTTTGCGGACGGGTCGACCTCGCTGGCGCGCACCGTGAAATGGTAGGCCTGGGGCTTCGGGTCGTTGAATTTCACCGGGGCGGCGTCGACAAAGGAAGCGACGAAGCCGAGGGACAGGCAGGCGAGGACGATGCGCATGGGGGTACGCATGTGATGTCCGCGCGGTCGCACGTTGGCAAGACCGACCGCTTACTTCGGCAGTTTGGCGTCGACGAAATCGAGGGCTTTCTCGATCACTTCCTTCGGGGCCCACTGGTGGCCGCCCTCGAATTCGAAGACCTCCAGGCGGTCGCCTTGCGTCTCGCGCAGGGTCTTGATCTCGCCGCGATTGGTATCCTTCTTGCCCATAGTCACCACGACGGGAATCTGGACGCCAGTGAGGCCACGGAAGCCGTTGTCCAGCGCGCCTGTGCCGGCGCCTTGGAGAATTACGCCGCCGAAGTTGTCGCCGATACTCACAAAAATCGAGCTGGCCCGCGCGCCGCCGGAGAAGCCAGTGCAGATCTTGCGACCGGGGGTGAGGCGGAAGCGCTGTTCGGCGTCCTGGTTGGCGGCGAGGAAATTGCCGACGCTGGGATCCCACGGTCCGTTCTTGGATTCGTCGAGGAGGAGGGCGATGTAGCCGCGCTTCTTAATCCAGTCGGCCATGTGGCCCATCGAGGCTTTGCCGCCGGGCGAGGCGACGAAGATGGCCGGCCAGGTCTTATTCGCATCGGCGTGGTAGCCCTTGGGTAGCACGACACGGTAGTGGTAGACGTCGGCGTATTTCGAATAGCCGCCGTTATGGTCGCAGGCGATGCGCGTCTCGACGCCTTCCTTGATGACGAGATCGAGTGGCGTCGTGCGCGCGACCGCCGCGAGGGCGAAGAGCGAGAGGAGCAAGGCGAGGGGCCGGCGCATGGCGAAGGGGTAAGGCTTGGTCGGGCCGGGGGCAAGCGTGGTTGCGGCTTGGAAGCCGAGGTCGGATGCCTCATAGGGTCGGTGTGCCTCGTCCCGCCATCCCCGTGCTTGAAGTTTCCCGCCTCCGCATTGCGCGGGAGGGCAAGGTCATCCTGCGCGGCTTGGATTGGCGCGTGGAGCGCGGGCAGCACTGGGTGATCCTGGGACCGAACGGCTCTGGCAAGTCCTCGCTCCTCGCCGCGCTCACGGGTTATTTCGCGCCGTCCTCCGGGCGGCTCGCCGTTCTCGGCGAGACCTTCGGACGCAGCGACTGGCGCGAACTGCGTCGCCGCATCGGCCTGGTCGGTCCGTCCGTCGCCGCGATGATTGCGCCGTCCGAACCCGCGCTGTCGGTCGTGGCCGGGGGCGTCGACGGCCTCATCAACTTGTGGCACCGGCCGAAGCCTGCGGCGCTCGCGCGGGCGCGCCGTCTCCTGCGCCTGCTCAAGGTCGGCGAGCTCGCCGCGCGTCCGTGGGGCCATCTCTCCCAAGGCGAACGCCAGCGCGTGCTCATCGCGCGTGGCCTGGCGCCGGCGCCGGCGCTGCTGATCCTTGATGAATCTTGCGCGGGCCTCGATCCCATCGCGCGCGCCGAGTTCCTCGCCTTAGTGCAACGCCTGCCAAAACTCACGCCAGGTCTGGCGATTGTCTTCGTCACGCACCACGTGGAGGAGATCCGCTCGACCTTCACGCATGCGTTACTCCTGCGGAACGGGACCGCCCTTGCGGCTGGCAAGATGGCCGACGTCCTGAAGCCCGCCGCACTGTCGAAGCTCTTCGGGCGTAAGATCCGCCTGACTAAGGGCCGGGCGGGCTGGGCGCTGACGGTCGCCGGCGAGTAGTCGGCGGGGCGGTTTGACCGCTTTCGACTTCCCCTTAACCCCTGCTTCGTCCTACTTCATCTTCTTTCGCCATGCCCTCGCCGTTCGACAACCTCCTGCCTCGCTATGACGCCGTCGTCATTGGTGCCGGACTGGGCGGGATGACCGCGGCGAACAACCTCGCGAAATTCGGACGCAAGGTGCTCCTCCTCGAGCACCATTACCAGCTCGGTGGCCTCGCGACCTACTTCAAGCGCGTCGGCGGCCACGTCTTCGATATCTCCCTGCACGGCTTTCCGCACGGTATGATCAAGTCGACCCGCCGCTACTGGACCAAGGAAATCTCGGACCGCATCCACCAGCTCAAGGACATCCGCTTCATCAACCCCGACTTCGATGTGCGCACGACCTTCGATCGCGCCGACTTCACGCGCATCCTGATTGAGCAGTTCCAGCTTTCCGCCGAGACCGTCGAGGCCTTCTTCGCGCATCTCCGCGAGATGAACTATTACGACAACGACCCGCGCACCACGCGGCAGCTGTTTGAGCAGTTCTTCCCCGGCCGGCCGGACGTGCAGCGCCTGCTCCTCGAGCCGATCGCCTACGCCAACGGCTCCACCCTCGACGACCCGGCGATCACCTTCGGCATCGTCTTCTCCAACTTCATGTCGAAGGGCGTGTTCATCTTCCAGGGCGGCACCGACACCATGATCAATCTCATGACCGCCGAGATGAAGGCCAACGGCGTCGATATCCGCCGGAACGTGCTGGTCGAGAAGGTCCTGGTCGAGAAAGACGCCTCCGGCCGTCGCCGCGTCGTGGGCGTGAAACTCCGCGGCACGCGTCTCGGCGAAGAAGCCGAGGTCGCCTGTGCGACCGTCGTCTCCAACGCCAACATTAAGGATACCGTCCTGAAGATGGGCGGTGCGGAAGCCTTCGAGGCCCCGTTCCTCGAGCAAGCCAAGCAGGTGCGCGTGAACACCTCTTCCTGCCAGGTCTACATGGGCGTGCGCGAGGGCGAGAGCATCCCGCACATCGGCGACCTCGTCTTCACCTCCGCGGCCAAGCCGTTCTCGAGCCACGAGCTCGTCGACTTCCACACCACCTCGCGGACCTATTCGGTCTACTACCCGGACACCCGGCCGCACACCAAGCACCCGCGTTATTCCGTCGTCACCTCGGTCAACCAGAAGTTCGAGGATTGGGCTGGCCTCTCCGCCGACGACTACGCGACGCACAAGGCCCGGGTCATCGAGGAGTCCTTCACCGGCCTCGAGAAGTTCATTCCCGATATCCGCTCTAAGGTCGACCATGCCGAGGCTGCGACCCCTCGCACCGTCCAGCGCTACGTCCGTCACATTGGTGGCACCTCGTTCGGCACCAAGTTCGAAGGCCTCAAGGTCTCGATGGCTCTGCCCGAGCAGGTCGGCGGCTTCTACCATGCTGGTAGCGTCGGTATCATCATGTCCGGCTGGCTGGGGACCATCAATTACGGCGTGATCGTCTCGGCCAAGGCCGACGCCTACCTGCGTGAGCCAAACGCCGACCCGCTCGGCGAAGCCGCGGCGAGCGCCGGCGTCTGACACCCGGTTCGACGGCTTGACGGTCGGCTCGGAATCGCAAATCTCCGGGCATGGCTAAAGACTCCCAGGACGAAGGCATCTTGAAGAAGCTCGAGCACGGGCTGGAATATTTCATCTTCGCCAGCCGCTGGGTGCAGGCGCCGATTTACGTCGCGCTGATCTTCGCGGCCTTCGCCTACGCCTGGAAGAGCGTCCAGGAGCTCTTTCACATCCTTCAGGACTTCTCCACCGCCACCGAGAGCTCCATCATGCTCGGTATCCTTTCCTTGGTCGACATCTCGATGGTGGCCAACCTCGTGAACATGGTCGTCGTCGGCGGCTACGTGACCTTCGTCTCCCGTATCGACTTCGGGGCCAGCGGCGACCGCCCCGACTGGCTCGACCACATCAACGCCAACACCCTCAAGGTGAAGCTCGCCGGTAGCCTGGCCAGTATCTCAGCGATCCATTTGCTCAAGAGTTTCATCGACATCACGGCGACCACCACCGGCGGCGCCACGTTCACCGCGGGGCAGGAGAAGGTGATCATGTGGCAGTCCATCATCCATGGCGTATTCCTAGCCTCGATGATCCTTTTCGCCTGGGGCGAGAAGATGCAGCGGCACGACGATCACTGAGCCTTTGGCGCGAGGTCGCTGACCCAGCCAACGAGGTAGCGCTGGGCCTTGGGGCACCAGCCATAGTGGATACGCAGGCGGAGGCCGACGGGGTTCGGCTTGGAGTCGATGGTCGCGTTAAGGCTGATTTTCTGGCCGGAGTGGGCCACGCGCATGGCCGCTTTGCCGGTGAGTCCCTGGCGGGTCGGGTGGCGCAGATGCGGCGGAATCTCGTCGCCGTCGCACGCGCTGCCGATGCCGCCCTCCATCCGCACCATGCGCATGAAGTCCAAGGCGCGCATCGCGGCGTGGATGTGCTCGAAGCAGTCGAACTCGCTGGCGAAGCCGGCGTCGACCGCCGATTCGAGGATGACATGGTCGGCCATGCTGGGCATGCGCGCCGCCCAGGCGAGGAAGTGGCCCACGTTCGGCTGGTGGCCGGTCACGTAGTGCCCCATGACCTCCTGCTTCGGCCGCCGCACCTTGGCTTCGACGAGTTCCGAGCCGAGGCCAGCGATGAGCGCGTGGATGACCGCCTTATCCGCCGCCCGGTAGTCGATCGTGACCTCGGTCTTATTGCCTTTATGGTGTTCGTTGTAGGACCAGCGGACGACGAGTTGGACATGGATTTCGCCATGCAGGTCGGGCCCGCTCAGGCGGATGGAATCCCTGACGGAAGGCAGCACGAATAGCGTGGGCGGGATGGTTTCAGCGCAGGCGTGCGCTTCGAGGCGGGTGCAGATGTCCGCAGGAGTGAGGAGGGTGTCGAAGCGGCGGCGGAGGAGCGAGCGGGGGCGGGCAGGGGGGAGATGGCGGCGTTTCATGGTTTGGTTTTAAGAAGAAGAGAGGGAGTCCCTGCCGTGCGGTCCGTGGGAAAACGGTGCGCGGCTGGAAAGGTGAGCAATGGAATGGAGTTTCAGACAGGGACGCCAGGGTGGGCGGAGAACTATCCGAGGACAGCAGTATGCCCCGGACCCTCAAGATGTCCAGCGGGTCGCCGGCGGTTTTCAAAAATAATATAACCCCCCGATTTATGGGCAAAAAGAAGGGCTCCCCAGTCGGGGAGCCCTTGGGGCCGTCGGCCCGGCTGGGTCAGGGGGCTTTTTTCGCCACCGGGATGCGCATCCCGTAGAAACTCCGGTAGACGAAGAAAAGGGCGACCAGGAAGATCACCGAGCCGAGCAGCCGCTTCGGGTCGTCCGGCATCTTCACCGCGATCTCGACGGCGAGCAGGCCGAAGAGCGTCGTGAACTTGATGACGGGGTTGAGTGAGACCGAGGACGTGTCCTTGAAGGGATCGCCGACTGTGTCGCCGACGACCGTGGCGGCGTGGAGCGGCGTGCCCTTGGCCTTCATGTCGACTTCGACGATCTTCTTGGCGTTATCCCAAGCGCCGCCGGCGTTGGCCATGAAGATCGCTTGGAAGAGGCCAAAGAAGGCCATGCCCACCAGGTAGCCGATGAAGAAGAACGGGTCGAACAGCGCGAGGGACAGGGAGAAGCAGAAGATGACGATGAAGATGTTCGTCATGCCCATCTGCGCGTATTGCGTGCAGATGCGGACGACTTCCTTGGATGACTCCGTCGTCGCCGTCGTCGCGTTGAGGTTCATATTCTCCTTGATGTAGACCACCGCGCGGTAGGCGCCGGTGACGACGGCCTGCATAGAGGCGCCCGTGAACCAGTAAATCACCGCGCCGCCCATGAGGAGGCCCATGAGGGCCTCGGGGTGGACGAGCGAGAGTTTCTCCAGGACGTTGAACTTCGCGTCCAACGCCTGATAGTGTTCCTGCAGCATCATGATGATGCCGAAGACCATCGTGGTCGCGCCCACGACCGCGGTGCCGATGAGTACCGGCTTGGCGGTCGCCTTGAAGGTGTTGCCAGCGCCGTCGCCCTTCTCGAGTTGGTGCTTCGCGCCTTCGAAGTCGGGGCGGAAGCCGAAGTCGCGTTCGAGCTCAGTGGCGATACCCGATTGCTTCTCGATCTGCGAAAGCTCGTAGACGGACTGGGCGTTATCGGTCACCGGGCCGAAGGAGTCGACCGCGATGGTGACGGGCCCCATGCCCAAGAAGCCGAAGGCGACGAGGCCGAACGCGAAGATGGGTGCGGCAAAGGCGAATTTCAGCGGCATCAGGCCGGTGACGGCCTCATTGGCCGAAAGCAGGTAGGCGCCGAACATCAGGCCGAGGATGCAGAGCCCGGTCCAGAAGGCGGAGTAGTTGCCGGCGACGAGGCCGGAGAGAATATTAAGCGAGGCACCGCCTTGGTTGGACGACGTCACGACTTCTTTCACGTGGCGGCTCTCGGTCGAGGTGAACGCCTTGGTGAACTCGGGAATGAGCGCACCGGCGAGCGTGCCGAGCGAGATAATCGTGGACAGCACCCACCAAAGTCCGTCGCGCTGGTCGGCGAGGAGGAAGTAGCTGGCGAGGTAGGTGATGGCGATTGAGACCACCGAGCTGATCCAGACGAGGTTCGTCAGCGGCTGCTCGAGGTTAAAGTCCTTGGCCTGGCCCCAGACGGCGCGGCTCACGGCGTCGTTGATCCAGTAGCTAAGCAGCGAGGTAATCACCATCAGGATGCGCATGGCGAAGAGCCAGATGATGAGGGTCGCACACAGCGCGGGGTTGGCGGCCAGGGCGAGCGCAAGGAAGGCGATGAGCGCCACGCCGGTGACGCCGTAGGTCTCGAAGCCGTCCGCGGTCGGACCGACGGAATCGCCCGCGTTGTCGCCAGTGCAGTCGGCGATGACGCCGGGGTTGCGGGGATCGTCCTCCGGCAGCTTGAACTCGATTTTCATCAGGTCGGCACCGATGTCCGCGATCTTGGTGAAAATGCCGCCGCAAATACGGAGGGCGGAGGCGCCCAGGGATTCACCGATGGCGAAGCCGATGAAACAGGGCCCGGCGAGATCCTTGGGCAGGAACAGGAGAATCCCGATCATGAAGAAGAGCTCGATGGCGACGAGCAGGAGGCCGACGCTCATGCCGGACTTGAGCGGGATGAGCAGCGTGGCGAGCGGATTGCCGCGCAGGGCGGAGAAGGCGGCGCGCGAATTGGCGACGGTGTTGATACGGATACCGAACCAAGCCACGCCGTAGCTGCCAAGGATGCCGAGGACCGAAGCCGCGAGGATCACCGCGACAGAGGAGGCGTCCTTGTGCTCGAGGCCGGCGAAGTAGTAGGTCATGCAACCAGCGATGAGCACCCAGAGGCCGGCGAGGAATTTGCCCTGTTGCCAGAGGTAGGTCTTACACGTCTCCCAGATGATATCGGAGACGTCCGACATAGAGCGGTGGACGGGCAGGGCGCGCGTCTGCAGGTACTGCCACCAACCGTAGACGGTCGCGAGGGCGCAGACGACCAGGCCGAACCACAAGATCTGATGGCCGGTGAGCGCGCCATTGAGGAAGGTCGTTTTCGCCAGGTCAGGGATTCGGATATCCGCTTCGCCGGCACGGGCGAGGGCGGGGAGGGACAGCAGCAGGGCCGCCGTGAGTTTCTTCACGCAGTTCATGGTCAGTGGGGGGGGTAGGGGTTTCGACCACGGGGTGCAGTCGAGGTACCTGTTGTTGGCGATTATCCCTCAGCCTGCGAGGGGAATCTGTCACCATCCCACCATCATTTGTAGTCGTTTAAGATTTCGCCGTCAGTTCAGCAGGTGGGTCCGGAGGAAGAGGATGGTAGTGGCGAACTGGTAATCCGCATTGACCTTCTTGGCGAAGCCATGGCCTTCGTCCTTGGCCAGGACATACCAAACCGTGCCGCCCTGGCCCTTTACGGCGTCGCGCATCTGCTCGGCTTCGGTGAACGGGACCCGGGGGTCGTTCTTCCCCTGGACGATTAGCAGCGGGGCGCGAATCCGCTCGGCATGGTTCGCCGGCGAGATCCGGTCCAGGAACGCCTTGATCTCTGGCTTGCGTTCATCGCCATACTCCATGCGCCGGGCGTTGCGCCGATAGTCGGAGGTATCCCGGAGGAAGGTCGCGAAATTGGCGATGCCGACGTTGTCAACGCCGCAGCGGAACCGCTCGGGATAGTTGACGAGGCAGGCGAGGCTCATGAAGCCGCCGTAGCTGCCGCCGTAGGAAGCCACGCGGGTGGCGTCGAGCCGGTCGGACTGGACAATCCAGTCGAGCACCGCCCCGATGTCGCGGATGGCGCCTTCGCGTTTCACGCCGTCGTCGAGCGCGAGGTATTTCCGGCCATACCCGGTGGAACCGCGGACGTTCGGATACACGAGCGCGACGCCGAGTTCGTTGAGGTAGAAGTGGGAGCTACCCCGAAAGCCGGGGCGCGACTGGCCTTCCGGCCCGCCATGGAAGATCATCAGCACGGGCCGCTTGCCGGGAAACTTCCGCGGGTCGGGGTGATAGATGAGCGAAGGGATGCTGACGCCGTCGAAGCTTAGCGTGCGGCTGATCACTGGCTCCGGGCTGGGAATCTCTAGCTTTGGCTTGCTCGTCCGGCTGGTCCAACGCGTGACGGCGGCGCTGTCCAGGTCGGCCGACCAGGCGTCGCTCGGGGAGTCTTCGCTGTTGAGTGAGAAGCCGACCTCATGACTGCCGGGCCGGAACTGGAGGTTGCTGAGCACGCCGGCCTTGAGTTTCGGCGCGGGTAGCAGCTGGCCGGTGGCCAGGTCCCAGCAACGAAGCGCCGAGAAGCCCTCGACGTTGAAGGTGACGGCAAGCCGCGTGCCGTCGCCCGAGACGACGAGCTCTTCGCCGTCCCAGGCCGGCCCGCCGGCGAGCCTACGGAGTTCCGCGGTGGCGACGTCGATCCGCGTCGGCGTCAGGAAGTCGGAGTCGAGGTTCGCCAGGGCGTAGACGGCCCGGCCGCCTTCGCCGAAGGACGCCTGCGTGAAATAGGTGCGGCCGGTCTTCGGCGTGATCTGGGTCTTTTGCGCGGTGGCGACGTCCATCGTCCACAGGCGCGATTCCGCCAGACTCATCGATTGGCGCAGTAGCAGCAGCTTCCCGTCGGGCGACCATTCGAGGGGCCCCCAGCCCGCGGAGGTGCCGGTGTGCACGACGCGCTCGGCATAAGGCGCTTGGATTTCCTTGATCACGATATCGCTGTCCTTGCCGTTGCGCCGGTTGGTGGAGAACGCGATCCGCTGGCCATCGCGCGACCAGCAGGCTTCGATGTTGCGCGACTTGCCGTCGGTCAGGCGTCGCGGTGGGGCCTTGAGATCGGCGGTGTCCTTGAGAAAGAGCTGGTGGTTTTCGTCGCCCCCGACGTCGCTGGAATACAGCAGCTGCGTGCCGCCGGGCTGCATCAGGCCGCCCTTCACCGGCTCGACGCCGCCCGTCAGGGCCGCGCGTTTCGCCAGGGGCGCGTCCATTAAGTGCAGGTGCGATGCGTCGCCGATGCGGGTGGTCACGAGCGCCGCCCGTCGCGTGGAGTGCCAGCCGCGGAAACTCGCACCGCCGAGGCCGAGGTACGGCGCCAGTTCGGCGGCGAGCGTGGGCGGTAACGGCGGGACGCCTTCGGCGACGATGTTGGGCGGTACCGCGGCCTGAACGGCGGCGGCGCAGAGCAGGACGGAGAACAGGGTGGGGCGGACCATGTCTTATATTTATTATGACAACCCGAGGGCAGTCGAACCTGATATGTGGCTCGACCTCTGACCGCCGCACGTTACCTCATTCGCATGCCCCGCTCCCTGCTTCTGGCCGCCTGGCTGCCCCTCGCCCTCGCCGCCGCGCCTGACCCGTATCCCGTCAGCCCGACCGTCGCCGCCGTGCCGCACCCGGCCGCCGACGCCCTGGGCTTCGCCCCGCTCTTCAACGGCAAGGATCTCGCCGGTTGGAAGACCAAGGGCAACTGGGTCTACGACACGGACGGCACCGTCACCCTGAAGCCTCGCCCCGGCGAGACGGGCTGGAAGCGTTTCGACGCCTATATTTTTACCGAGCGCAAATACCGCGACTTCGTCCTCGACCTCGAATTCAAGTTCGAGCCCACCGGCAACTCCGGCGTCTTCTTCTGTGTCGCCGACCCGCTTGATCCGGTGTCGAAAGGCATCGAACTCCAAATCCTCGACACGCACGGGCTGGCGAAGCCCGGTCACCATGATTGCGGTGGCATCATTCGCGCGATGGGCGCGGCGAAGAATATGGTGAAGGCGCCCGGCGAATGGAACCGCTACACGCTCACGCTCAAGGACCGCCAGCTGACCGTCGACTTCAACGGTGAACGCACGATTGTCCTCGATCTGGCCACCTCGCCGATGAAGGACCGTCCGGTCGAAGGTCACATCGGTTTCCAGGATGAGGCGAAGCACGTCTGGTACCGCAACGTCCGGATCAAGGAGCTGCGCTAATCAGCGTCGCATCCAGCGACGCGCACCCAGCCAGAGTAGCGCTGGTACCACGACGCTGAGCGCGAGCGCCCACGCAGGCTCGTCCTGACCCAGCGCGCCGATCGCTGCGAAGACGAAGCCCATCGGTAGGCTTCCGCAGAGTACCGCGAGGAGAAAGGTCTGGAAGGGCATACGATTCAGGCCAGCCAAGCAGGCGACTGCTTCGGGCAGGATGGGTATGCAGCGAGAGCACGCGACGAGCCAGGCGCCGCCGGTTGCAAAAAAGCCTTCGCCTTCGCGCAGGCCCGCTTCGCCCGCGAGACGCAACGCGAGCGGACGACCGAGCCAGCGGCTGAGGCCATAAGCGATCAGTCCGGCGAGCGCTGAACCAGTCGCTGCATAGAGGCCGCCGACGAGTGGACCGTAGGTCAGGCCCAGTGCCGACATCACGAGCGTACTCGGGATGGGCAGAAGGATGTCCGCCACGAGTAAGGTTATGCCCGCGACGCCGGCGCCGGCGCCATACCTGGCCATCCAGGCGCGCGCGCCTTGGACGGAGAACGCCGTCTCCAGTACGTCGCCCCAAATCATCCACGGCACGATTGCGCCGGCCAGCAGGAGCGTCGACGCGACGAGCAGGGCGCGATGACGGACGAAGAAGCTCATGCGCCAGCGCGCAGGTCTTTCCAAGGGGCCTCGCCACTCACGTCGACCATGAAAGGTCCCTTGCTCGCGCCGGGCGAAAGGATGGCGAGAATCGTCGCGTCCGCTTTCGAGACGTTGAAGGTCGCGTGCACGATGCCCGCGGGGATGTGCGCGGCGTCGCCGGGCCGGAGGATGCGCTTTTCCTTTTCGACCCACTGCTCGACCTCGCCGGCGAGGACATAGATCATCTCCTCGAGCTCGGGGTGCGTGTGGAAGGCGTGGCCCTCGCCCGCCGGCAAGGTCGCTTCGCAGACCTGCAGGTCCTTGGCGCCGGTCAGCTCAGGCCGGGTCAGCCAGTAATTGGTGCGGCCTTTGTACTCTTCCTTGATGGCCTCGGCCTTGGTCACGAAACGCAGCGGTTTGCTCATGCGCTCTTCTAACCAGACGAGATGGCGGTGAGCAAGCCTACGGGGCCGGGCGTTGACACGGCTCAGATTCGAGCCGGAATCAAGTCCCCCACGCATCCCCATGAAAAAATCCCTCCTCCTCCTCCTCGCACTTGGCCTCTTCGGCGGTGCCTCCCTCGCCGCCCAAGAGACCAAGAAGGCTCCCGCCAAGAAGCCCGCCGCTCCGGCTATTTCGCAACCCGCCGATGTCGCCGCGCCCAAGCTCGGCCCGGACGGCGCAATCCAGGCCGGCTTCGCCAAGTCCCATGAATCCTTCGTCGCGGTCGCTAAGCAGGGCGAAGCGCAGGTCGTCTTCCTCGGCGATTCCATCACCGCGGGCTGGAACAGACAGCAGGCCCTCTTCGAAAAAGAATACGGCCAGTACAAGGCCGCCAACTTCGGCATCGGCGGCGACCGCACCCAGCACGTGCTCTGGCGCGTCGAGAACGGCGAGTTCGACGGCATCAAGCCCAAGGCCGTTGTGCTGATGATCGGCACCAATAACTCCGGCGCCCCAGACAACTCCCCTGAGCAGATCGCCGCCGGCATCAAGAAGACCCTCGCCGCGATCCATCAGCGCTCCCCCGCCACCAAGGTGCTCCTCCTCGCGATCTTCCCGCGTGGTGCCACCGACGCCAACAATCCTGGCCGCGCCAAGAACAAGGCCGTGAACGCCCTCCTCGCCAAGTTCGACGACGGCCAGAAAGTCCACTTCCTCGACATCGGTCCGAAGTTCCTCTCGCCGGACGGCACCTTGGAGAAGACCATTATGCCTGACCTGCTGCACCTCAACGCCGCCAGCTACCAGATCTGGGCCGACGCGATTCGCGAGAAGCTGGCTTCGCTCGTTAAATAAGCCGCGGGCGGGTTTGCCTCAAGGTCGGCCCTCGTCGAGGGCCGGCCTTTTTTGCGCCGGACCCGGCTTAACGCCGGATCGCCAGGCGCATCTTGCGGAAGGCCCCCGCCTCGATCTGGCGGATGCGTTCGCGGGAGACCCCTTGGATCTGGCCGATAGCGTCGAGCGTCATCTCCTCGCCGTCGAGACCGTGGCGCAGGCGGATCACCTCGAGCTCGCGCGGCGTCAGCTGGGCCATGACCTCCGCCAGGGCGTCTTGGAAATCGGCGTCGGCGGCGGCGTCGGCCGGCGTCGCGGCGTCCTCATCGGTCAGCGTATCGCCGAACTTCGTATCGCTTTCTTCGCTGATCGGCGCGTCCAGCGATTGGCCGTGCTGCTGGTAGCAGCGCATTTCGACGAGTTTTTCCTGCGTCCAGTTCAGGTGGGTGGCGACTTCGACATCGGTCGGTTCGCGACCGACTTCCTGCCGCAGCGCGGCCTCGGCCTTACGGAGCTTCGAGAGCTGCTCGTGGAGGTTGCGCGGCAGGCGGACGGTACGGCGGAGGAAGTTCAGCTCGCGGAACACGGCGCTGCGGATACCCCAGAAGGCGTAGGTGCTGAAGCGGTGGCCGAGGTCGGCGTTGAAGGCGCGAGCCGCTTGGTGCAACGCCAAGTTGCCGGCCGCGACCAGCTCGAGGATCTCCTCGCGGGGTACGTGCATGCCCTTCGCAATGTGGTACGGCAGGCGGAGGTTACGGTTCACCAGTTCAGCGTACGCGTTGCAGGCGTCGGGGCTGAGGCCGCCGTTGGTATCCTGGCCGGCTTTGATCCGGCACCCAAGGGCCAGTTCTTCTTCGGCGCTGAGCCGAGGCCAGCGGGCGACTTGGTTGAGGTACTGCGTCAGGGTGTCGCCTTCGCCGGAGGATTCGGGCGAGATTTCGACGAAGCTGACCCGGATTGGGCTCAGCTCGGGGAGGGGAGAACGGAGGAGGGAGGTGAGGGCGTCGGGCTTGGCGGTGCGGGGGGTGATGTGGTTGATCATGTGGAAAAAGAAAGGGGCCTGTATATATAGGGCTAAAAAGGGGGGTGTTCGGGGGTCTAATTACACAAGTTACTGATTATCAACGAAATAAAATCGTATAATACTTCAGGATGGGCCTTCTGGGGGGTCCTTCAGGGCCTGAAGAGAGGGGCTGGGTTCGATTATGCCTTGGGGTCATGATTCGTCAATGGGAGGGCCGGAGATTGCCCCCCCCCGCGTGCGTCATAGGGGGATGAATTGGGATAACTTTTGGGTGGGAACGGAAGCGGCTTTAGAGAGTCTATTTCTGTATGCCCCGACTTCTCCCTCTTTGCGTTGTTGCGCTCACCTGCCTAGGCCTGTCCCTGCCCGCCGCCGACCGTCCGCCGAACATCCTGATGATCGTCTCCGATGATCACACCTGGTTCGATTATGGCTTCATGGGTTCGAAGGCGGTCCGCACGCCGCACCTCGACAAGCTCGCGGCGGAATCCCGTCTCTTCCCTCGCGGGTACGTGACGAACTCCCTCTGCGGACCGAGCCTAGCTTCGATGCTGACCGGCCGCCACGTGCACCGCCACGGGATCACGGGCAACGACCCACGCATGCCGACTGTCGAAGGCGTGAAAGGCGCAGGCAAGGCCGCCGCGGCGAAACAGAAGAGCGCAGCCTTCCTCGAAGGGCGCGCCCAGATGATCAAACTCTTCCAACAGTCGCCGATCCTGCCCCGCCTACTCGGTGAACAGGGCTACGTCAGTCTACAAACGGGTAAGTGGTGGATGGGCCCTTATCAGACCGGCGGCTTCACCGAAGGCATGACGAAGGGCGGTCGCCACGGCGACGAGGGCCTCGACATCGGTCGCAAGACCTTGGCGCCTCTCACCGACTTCATTTCTCGCGCGAAGAAGGACGGTAAGCCGTTCTTCGCCTGGTATGCGCCGATGATGCCGCATGACCCGCACACGCCGCCCGAAAGGCTGCTCGCCAAGTATCGCGATAAGTCGCCGACGCCGCAGGCCGCTAAATACCACGCGATGGTCGAGTGGTTCGACGAGACCATCGGCGATATTCGTGCCCATCTGGAGAAGGAAGGCCTCACCCGCGACACGATTATCGTCTACATCGCGGACAACGGCTGGATTCCGCGTACGGATAAGCCGTCGGTCGATTTCGAGCGCTCCAAGCAGTCGCCCTTCGACGGCGGCGTCCGTACGCCGATCTTCGTCAGCTGGCCCGGACACATCAAGCCGGTGGTGATGGCCGAGGCTGCCAGCGCGGTGGATATTCTGCCGACGTTGCTGAAGCTCGTCGGCGCTCCCGTGCCTGCCGACGGCGACGGCGTCGACCTACTCGATGATGTGGCCCTGCGCGCGCGTCCGTTCGTCGCCGGCCAGAACTCGACCCACGACATCCTCGATCTCGCGCGTCCTGCGGCCAGCCTGCGCTACCGCTGGCTCGTCGCCGGCGACCTCAAGTTGATCGTCTCGAGCGGCCTCAAGACCGGCACGACCCAGAGCGGTTCCACTGACGCCACCGAGCCGCCCCGCCTCTTCGACCTCAAGGCCGACCCAGGCGAACTCAAAGACCTCGCCGCGGCGCGCCCCGACGACGTTAAGCGACTCACGGCCCTGCTTGATGGCTGGTGGACTGGCCGCTGATCTCTCCCTCTCTTATCATCATGAACACCCCCCGCATCCTCCTCGCCGCGCTCGCCGCCGCGCTCGTCGGCTGTCAGTCCGCCGACACCACTGCACCCGCGCCGAAGGCCGCCACCAAGGCCGCGCCGAAGGCCAAGGCCGCGCCGAAGCCAGCCCCCGCGCAGTATGTCTTCTACGTCGGCACCTCCGGTGCCAAGGCGCCTGGCATCCTGCGCTGCGTGCTCGACGGCAAGACCGGCAAGATCTCGGTGCCGACCGTCGCCGCCGAAGCCAAGTCCGCTTCATACGTCGCGCTTAGCCCCGATGCGAAGTTCCTCTACGCCACCGCTGAGGGCGCCGAGGGTGCCGTCGCCGCCTACGCGGTCGAAGGCGACAAGCTCCGCCTGCTCAATACCGAAGCCTCCAAAGGTAAAGGACCGACGCACCTCGCCGTCGACGCCGCCCGCCGTAACCTCGTTGTCGTGAACTACGGTTCCGGATCGACGACCGCGTTGCCCATCAAAGCCGACGGTTCCTTCGCGCCCGCTACCTCCTCGATTCAGCATGTCGGCACGGGCCCGAACGCCGGACGTCAGGCCGGCCCGCACGCCCATGGCGTCTACTTCCATCCGAAGAACGGCCGCGTCTACGTCGCTGACCTCGGCACGGATGACATCTTTATCTTCCGGTTCGACGCCGAGAAAGGCCTGCTCACGGCGAATAAGCCGAAGTCCGGTCGCGTCACCGCCGGTGAGGGTCCGCGCCACCTCGCCTTCCATCCCAGCGGCAAGTTCGCCTACGTGAACACCGAGATGGGTCTCAACGTCGTCGCCTTCTCGGTCGAAGGTAACGGCGGCCTGAAGCAGCTCCAGAGCCTGCCGACGATGCCCGCTGGCGCGGAGACCAAGGGCGTCTCCACCGCGGAGATCTTCGTCCGCCCCAACGGCAAGACGCTCTACGTCTCTAATCGTGGGCATGATTCCCTCGCCGTCTATGCCATCGCCTCAGACGGACAGCTGACGCTCCTCCAGCACGTGCTCGGTACGCCCGCCACGCCGCGCGGCTTCGGCCTCAGCGCCGACGGCCGCTGGCTCGTCTGCGCCGGCCAGAAGTCTGGGACGCTCAACGCCTACAAGATCGGCCGCGACGGTAAGCTCACCGACACCAAGCAGGCGGTCGAAGCCCCCGCCGCCGCCGCGGTCGTGTTCGTGCCCTGAGTCCGCTCGATGGCCCGTCGTCTTCTTGCCGGTTTCCTCGCGACAACGGCGCTCGTCTCGCCGGCCGTCGCCGTGGATTTCGCGCACGAGGTCGTCCCGATCTTGCGCAAACATTGCGGGGAGTGTCACACCGGCGACAAGAAGAAGGGTGGTTTTTCGATGAACACCCGCGCGTCGTTGCTCGAGGGCAGCGAGAACGGCGCCGTGCTCGCGCCTGGCCGTGCGGACCATGGGCGACTCCTCGAGGTAATCATCAGCGCGGATCCCGACGAGCGGATGCCCCCAAAGGGCGATCGGCTCAGTCCGACCGAAGTCACTACCTTGCGCAAGTGGGTCGCCACCGGCGCCCCTTGGACCGAAGGCTTTGCTTTCAAGCAGCCAGCCTACGAGCCGCCGTTACGGCCCCGCCAACCTGTCTTGCCCGAGGCGAAGGCCGGCCGGACGCATCCGGTCGACCGCGTGCTGGATGGCTGGCTCGCGGCGAAGGGAGTGCCGACGCCCGCGCCGGCGGACGACGCCACCTTCCAGCGTCGCGTGATGCTTGATCTCGTTGGCCTACTCCCTTCCGCCGAAGAAGCCCGCGCCTTTGCGGCCGACCGCCATCCCGATAAGCGTGCGGCGCTCGTGCGCGCGGTGCTGGCCCGCGACGTCGATTACGCCGACCACTGGATGGTGTTCTGGAACGACCTCCTCCGTAACGATTATGCTGGCACCGGCTACATCGACGGCGGCCGAAAGCAGATCACCCACTGGCTCTACCTCTCCCTGCTCACGAACAAGCCCTATGATCGGTTCACCCGCGAGCTCGTCGCGCCGACGGCGGATAGCGAGGGCTTCGCCAAAGGCATCATCTGGCGCGGCGCCGTCAGTGCGGGCCAGGTCCCTGAGCTCCAGTATGCGCAAAGCGTCTCGCAGACGTTCCTCGGCATCAACATGAAGTGCGCCTCCTGCCACGACAGCTTCGTCGACCGCTGGAAGCTGAGCGACGCCTACGGGCTCGCGGCCGTGTTCGCGGACCGGCCGATGGAGCTGGTGCGTTGCGATATCCCGACGGGAAAAACCGCGGCCGCCGCCTGGCCTTTTCCCGAGCTCGGTCAAGTCGACGCCGCCAAGCCGCGCGCCGAACGCCTCGCCCAGCTCGCCGGGCTGGTCACCCATCCCGAGAACGGACGCTTTCAGCGGACCATTGTCAACCGGCTCTGGCACCGCCTCATGGGCCGCGGCGTCGTCCATCCCACCGATGCGATGGACACCCCGCCGTGGAGCCAGGATCTCTTGGATGTGCTGGCCGCCCGGTTGGTTGAATCCCAGTATGACCTGAAGGCCACGCTCGCCTTCATCGCCACTTCGCAGGCCTATCAGTCGCGGGCCGAAGTCCTGGCAGGCGACGCCGACGATAAAGGGTATGTCTACCGTGGCCCGCGCGCTAAGCGCCTCACCGCCGAGCAGTTTGTCGACGCCGTCTGGCGCCTAACGGGTACCACGCCGGCGAAGATCGAGCTCAAGGTGCCGCGGGCGGCACCCACGGTCGCATCGGTCAAGAAACCCATCGTCGAGCCGCTAATCGTGGCACCGATTTGGTCGGGCGACATCGCCGCCGGACGTTTGCCTGCGGCGGGCGAGACGCGTTCCTTCCGCCGCCAGCTGGTGCTGGACGCCGACGTCGAATCGGCCGTCTGCGTGATTACCTGTGACAACGGCTTCGAACTTTACGTCAACGGCAAGAAGATCGGCGCCGGCGACAACTGGGCCGAACCGCAGAATTTCGATCTTTCCCCGGTCTTGCTGAAGGGGGCGAACCAGATCGTGGTCGTTGGTCGCAACGCTGGTGCTGGCCCCAACCTCGCTGCGCTCTTCTTTCAAGCCAACGTCACGCTCAAGGGGGGCGCCCGCGTGAAGCTGGCCTCCGACGCCTCTTGGGAGTGGACGACCAGCGTGCCGAATGCACGCGGCGTCTTCGGTGCGCCCTTCGCCGGCAAGACGAAGACCAGTTCGAAAGCCGTCACGATTGCTTGGCAGCCGGTCTCGCTCGTCAAGAGCGCGGCGTGGGGCGCCGCCTTGATCCGCATGGCCGAGATGCTCGCCGGTGTCGACGGCACGAGCAGCCTACCCGCGCGCGCCGGCCTCATGAAGTCCGACCTACTGCAGCGCGCGTTGGGTCGTCCGAACCGTGAGCAAATTGTTTCAATGCGCCCCAATGAACTGAGCACGCTCGAGGCCATCGACCTTTCCAACGGTCAGGCGCTGACGAACCTCCTCGCTGCGGGCGCCGCCAAGCTGAAGAAGCGAAGCTGGTCGTCGCCCGAAGATCTCGCGCGCTGGCTCTACCTCTCTGCGCTGAGCCGGGAGCCTGCGCCCGCCGAACTCAAGGTCGCCGCCGGCATCGTCGGCGCCGAGATGACCGAACAAGGCATCGCCGACCTCCTCTGGGCCGTCTGCATGCTCCCTGAATTCCAGACTATCCGCTGATCGCCATGTCCTCTCCGCTACCGCTTGACCCTTCCTTGCCCGAGCCGCTGGCTCGGCGCGAATTCCTGCGCATGCTCGCCGCCGCTGGCGCCGCGACACTCTCGATGGGCGCACCGCGACTCCTCGCCGAAAGCGAGAAGCTCGTGCAGCCCGCCGCCACGGCGGACTCCTGCATCCTCATTTGGCTCGCCGGCGGCATGGCCGCGCCCGAGACCTTTGATCCCAAGCGTTACGCTCCCTATGAGCAGGGGCTTTCCTACGAACGCGTGCTCAGCACGTTCCCGGCGATTCCCACTTCCGTCGACGGCGTCAAGGTCTGCCAAGGGCTCGAGAATATCGCGCAAGTCATGGACCGCGGGACGCTCATCCGTTCGGCGGTCCAGCCCGACCTGGGCAGCATCCTGCACTCGCGTCACCAGTTCCACTGGCACACCGGCTACGTGCCGCCGCAGACGGTGGCCTGCCCGCACCTCGGCGCCTGGATGGCCCGCGTGCTCGGCCCGTGTAATCCGGTGATGCCCGCCTTCATCAATATCGGCCAGCGCCTCGAGGGCGTCGGCGAGAGCGAGGAGCTCAAGGCCTTCACCACCGCGGGCTTCTTCGGCGGCGAATACGGCCCGATGAACCTCCCGTTCCCGGAGGAGGCCGCCGCCGCCGTGCGTCCGCCCAAGGGCATGGACGCTGGTCGCTTCGTGAACCGCGACCGCGAATTCCGCCGGCTCGTCGACGCGACGCCGGACCGCGACCTGCTCAGCGACCACCAGCATGCGTCGATGCTGCGGTCGATGGATAATGCCTACCGCCTGCTCAGCGCCAAGGAGCGCGCCGCGTTCGACATCACGCTCGAGTCGCCCGAGACGCAGAAGGATTACGATACCGGTCGGTTCGGCCGCGGCTGCCTGCTGGCTCGGCGCCTCGTCGAGAACGGCGCCCGCTTCGTCGAGGTCACCACGGAATACGTCCCGTTCTTCCAGTGGGATACGCACGGTAAGGGCCATGAGACCGTGGCCAAGCTGCACGCCGAAATCGATCGCCCGATCGCGCGCCTCATTCGCGACCTCGAGCAGCGCGGTCTGCTCGATCGCACCTTGGTCATTATCGCCAGTGAGTTCAGCCGCGACGCCATGATCGAGGGACGGCCGGGTTCATTGGCCAAGGACCAGGCCTTCAATAAGTCCGGCGTCATGACGAGCCCCGACCACTACGGCCTACATCGCCATTTCACCGGAGGAACGAGCGTGGTCATGTTCGGCGGCGGCGTGAAGAAGGGCCATGTCTACGGTGCGACTGCCGATGAGCGTCCGCTCGTCGCCATCAAGGACCCGGTCTCAATCTCGGACCTGCATGCGACAATCTTCCGCGCTATGGGCATCAGCCCCAAGACCGCCTTCGACGTCGAAGGGCGTCCGTTCTACGCGACCGTCGATGGTAAGGGCGTACCGATTCCGATTCTCAAGGGCTAAGCGCGCGCAACGCTGCGCCCTGAGCGCGCACGGCGGTCTCGATGAGCTCGCCGGTGCGTCGCATGGCCTCGGCGAGTGGCGTGTCTACAGGCTTGATCGCGATGAGCAGGTCGAACTGCGCGCGCAGCGCGGCTGAGTCGTCGACCGAGCCGGCGACGCCGACGATCTGCTTGCCCAGGCGACGCGCGAGGCGGGCGACGCCGACGGGTCCTTTGCCTTGGAGACTCTGTTCGTCGAGGCGGCCTTCGCCGGTGACGACGAGGTCGGCGGCAGCGACGCGGGCTTCGAGTCCGACTTGCGTCGCGACCATGTCGAAGCCGCTGACGAGACGTCCGCCGAAGAAAGCCATGAGACCGAAACCGAGTCCGCCCGCGGCGCCAGCGCCTGGGACGTTGCGGGGGTCGACGCCTAAGTCGCGCTGCACGAGGTCGGCGAGATGTGTGAGCCGCTGTTCGAACCAAGCGAAGTCGGTGACGCCTTTCTGCGGGCCGTAGACGCGCGTGGCGCCACGGGGGCCGAGCAGGGGATTGTCCACATCGCAGGCGACGATGAGCTCGAAGGGGGGCAGGGAAGCCGGCTTCTCGACCTGATCGGCCTCCAAGATCGTCTCCAGGGTGGGGGCGAAGGGCAGGCCCGCTTTCTTGAAGGTATACCCTAGGGCGATGGCCACCCCCAGGCCGCCGTCGTTGGTGGCGCTTCCGCCGATACCAATGAGGATACGCCGGGCTCCCTTGGCGAGGGCGGATTGGATGAGAATTCCTGTTCCTAAAGTATTGGCCTTGAGAGGGTTAAGTTTGGCATCTTGGACGATGGCCAGGCCACTGGCGGCGCTCATTTCCATGATGGCCGTGGCCGAGCTGGCTACCCAGCCGAAGGGGGCTTCGATCGGTCGTCCCAGGGCGTCTTGGGTCGTTGTTTGAGTCCATTCTCCGGCCAAGGCGGTTGTCATCGCCAAGGCGGTGCCTTCCCCGCCGTCGGCGATCGGGCATAGGTCGAAAAGTGCCCCTGGAAAGACGCTTTCAAGGCTATTTTTGAGGTGATTACCCACTTTTTCCGCGGTCAAAGAGCCCTTGAACTTATCGTTGGCGATCAAGATGCGCATCGTTCGTCTGAATGACCCTCGCCTTGGGGTCTTCTCTTTACAATCCGAATGGCGATGCACACTTGATTTCTGGGGCGACGCACCTAATTTCATGAACAGTCGCTAGTAGTAATTTTCACCCTAGTTTGCTCTCCGTAGTTACCCCTATTTCGCTTCGTCCCTCTCTCCAATCCCCTTAACCAACCTTCCCATGTCTTCGCCCCGCAATCCCGCCCTCGTGCTCGCCTTGTTCGCTGCCGCCTTCTCGCTCGCCGCCGAAGCACCCCAGCCCTCGAAGGAAGGACTCGAGTTCTACGAGAAGAATATCCGCCCGATTCTTTACGATCGTTGCTACGAATGTCACTCCGCCGACAAAAATTCCTCAAAAGGCGGCCTCATTCTCGATTCTCGCAGCGGCGCCTTCGCGGGTGGCGATGAAGGCCCCGCGGTCATCCCCGGCGATCTCGAGAAATCCCTGCTGATCAAAGCTGTTCGGTATACCGACCCCGAGTTCTCGATGCCCCCGAAGAAAACCGGCGGTAAGCTGCCGGACGATAAAATCGCCCTGCTCGAGGAGTGGGTCAAGATGGGTGCGCCGATGCCCAGTGGCGGCGCCGATAAGCTCACCGGTATGACCGGCAAGGCCCGTGAGCATTGGGCTTTCCAGCCGATTGCCAAGCCCACGGTGCCCGAAGTCAAAAACCGCGCTTGGGTCAAAACCCCGATCGACGCCTTCATCCTCGCCAAGCTTGAAGAGAAGGGTTTGCAGCCCAATCCCGTCGCCAGCCCCGAGTCTTTCCTCCGCCGCGTCTCCTATAATCTGACCGGTTTGCCGCCCACCTCCGAACAGGTCGATGCCTTCGAGAAGGCCATCATTGCGGCGCAGGCCAACGATTCGATGGCGCTTCGCGCCGGCAAGCCAGCCTTGGCCGTCGAAGCCGTCTACGCCAAGCAGGTCGACACGCTGCTCGCCTCGCCCCACTACGGCGAACGCTGGGCCCGCCACTGGCTCGATACCGCCCGCTACTCCGACACCCGCGGCCTGCAGGTCGACCAAGGCGACAGTCTGTTCAGGGATTACCGTTTCGCCTACGCCTGGACTTATCGCGACTACGTCATCAACGCGATGAACGAGGACAAGCCGTACGATAAGTTCGTCGTCGAGCAGCTCGCCGCCGACCGCATCCCGGGTATCTCCCCTGACGATCCCCGCCTCGCGGCGCTCGGCTTCCTCACCGTCGGCAAGCGTTTCGATGACAAGCACGACATCATCGACGAGCGCATCGACACCGCCACCAAGGCGTTCCTTGGGCTCACCGTCTCCTGCGCCCGTTGTCACGACCACAAGTTCGACCCCATTTCGATCAAGGACTACTACTCCTTGCACGGCATCTTCGCCTCGACCGTCGAGCCGCTGCAACAGCCGACCATCGCCGCCACCTCGAAGGCTGCCGCCGCCGCTCGTTCCGACTTCACCAAGCGCTTGAACCAACTCCAGGACGAGCAGGTCGCCGGCTTCTTCCGCTACATGCGTGAGACCCGCGCCCGCTATGACCGCGAGATGGCCGGCCGTCTCATGATCGCCACCGTCCGCGGTGGTTCTAGCGAAGCCGGTGAGTATTCCGATCGCTACAAGATCGATCTCCAGACCGACACGGATTTCGCCGCGATGCGCATCCAGAAAGATTCGCCTATCACTGGCCCCTTCGCGGCCCTGGCCGCCGTGCCGTTCGTCTACTTCGCCGAGCGCGCCCCGATCGTCCTCCAGCAATACCTTGAAAATCCCGACAACGGTGTGAACCCGATTCTCGCCGCCGGCCTCCGCGGCCTGAAGCCGAAGTCGATGCACGACGTCGCCGCCGCCTACCAGCGGGTCTACAACGAGAACAAGGCCCCCATCCTCGCTCATCTCGCGCTCCTCGCTAAACCCGGCGAAGAATGGAAGAAGTCCTCGCCGGCGATCGCCCAGTTGACCGGCTACCCTTGGGCTATTCCGAGCTACGACGAGGTCTTCGAGAACGAAGACATGATCTCCCTGTTCAGCACACGTAAGTTCTGCGCCGACTGGCAGAACCGCCCCATCTACGGCGGCATCGGCAATCGCGCCCCGCAAGCCTATTTCCGTCACACCCGCGTCAATGAACTGCGACTCTCGCACCCCGGCGCCCCCGGCGAGGCGATGGTGGTCCAGGACTCCGAAGCCCCGCAGGACAGCTACGTCTTTAAGCGCGGAGATAAGAACAACAAGGGGGAGATTGTCCCCCGCCAATTCCTTGAAGTCCTCACCAAGGGAGAGCGGCGTCCTTACGTCGAAGGTAGCGGCCGTTACGAGTTCGCCCAATCCATCATCTCGCCGGACAATCCGATGACCGCCCGCGTGGCCGTCAATCGTGCCTGGATGAAGCACTTCATCGAAGGCATGGTCTCCACGGTCGATGACCTCGGCAACATGGCCGAGAAGCCGTCGCACCCCGAGCTGCTCGACTTCCTCGCGGCCGAGCTCATGGAGAACGGCTGGACCATGAAGCGGCTCCACCGCATGATCGTGATGAGCAACGTCTATCGTCAGGACTCCGATCCGACCGCCAATCCGCTCGTGGCGAAGAAGGGGCTGGTCGATCCCTTGAAGATCGATGCCGGCAACCGCCTCCTCTGGCGCAGCAACCTTCGCCGTCTCGATTTCGAGTCCATCCGCGATTCGATGATTCTGCTGACCGGCAAGATGAATCCCATAATCGGTGGCCAGCCGGCTAACATCACCGACGAGCCCTTCAGCTATCGCCGCAGCCTCTATGGCTACGTCGACCGCAGCCGCCTGAGCGACACGCTCTCGCAGTTCGACTACGCCGATCCCGACCAGCCGAATTCGAAGCGCAATTCGACCATCGTGCCGCAGCAGGCGCTCTTCTTCATGAACAACGCCTTGTCGGTCGAGGTCGCGCGCTCGGTCGCCGCCCGCAAGGACGTCGCCAACGCGATGACCGATGACCAGCGCATCGTCGCCATGTTCCGTTGTATGTTCCAGCGTCGCCCGACCACGGGTGAGGTCCTGGCCTCTCAGCAATTCCTGACCAAGGCCAAGATGACCTTGGCGACCGCCAACCTGCGCCCGGCGGCCAAGGCCGCCGTCGCTGGCACCAAGGCCGGCGCCAAGGCTGTTGCGGCCGCGCCTCGCACCATGGCTCCGGCCTCCCGGGCCGTGGCCGTGATGGCTCCGGATGGCGAGGAGAGCATGATGGCCGCCGTGACCGGCGGGGGGGCCGAAGGGGTCTTGCAGAACGTCGGCGAATCGATCGAGCGTACCCCGATGACGGCCACCGAACTGCTGGTCCAAGCCTTGCTGCTCTCGAACGAGTTCGTCTACGTCAACTGAGATTCCTGACGGTTTTTTGCACGAAGCCGGCCTCCTCGAGGTCGGCTTTCGTTTTTGGTAAAATCCCCATGAATAGGTTGAAACCTTCTGGATTTGAAGGAGTATAAACATGTAGCCCACTTTGGTGAGTAATCCCCAGTTAACCCCTCCACCGACCGCCATGCCCTCTCCGTCCTTCCTCCTCCGTCTCCTCGCCTTGGCTTCGTCCGCCGCCGGGGTCGCCGCCGCGCCGCCGCCCGAGGCGAAGATGGATCCCGCTGGCCTGGAGTTCTTCGAGAAGAATATCCGTCCGCTCCTCTCGGAGCGTTGCTACGAATGCCATTCGAAGGAGAAGGGCGTTTCCAAGGGCGGACTGATCATGGATTCCCGTTCTGCCTTGCTCGCGGGCGGCGATCTCGGTCCCGCCGTGGTGCCGGGCGACCTCAAGAAATCCCTCCTACTCGTCGCCGTCCATCAGGGGGACCCGGAATTTTCCATGCCGCCGCGCAAGGCTGGTCCGAAACTTACCGCCCCGCAAATCGCTTCGCTCGAGCAGTGGATCAAGATGGGCGCTCCCGCCCCTGCTGGCATCGGCGGAGATAAGCTGACTGGCCTGTCCGACAAGGCGCGTAACCACTGGGCCTTCCAGCCGGTCCAAGAATTCGCCGTGCCGACCAAGCTCAGCAACCCGGCCTGGTGCCAGAACGAAGTCGACGCCTTCGTCTTGGCCAAGCTCGACGAGAAGGGCCTCCAGCCCAGTCCGGCGGCGGATGGCGAAGCCCTGCTGCGTCGCCTGTCCTATGACCTCGTCGGCTTGCCGCCCACCAGCGCCGAGGTCGATGCCTTCTCCCGCGACTTTGATGCCGCAAGCGCCATGGACGCCATGGCCGCCCGCAAGGGACAGGCCGGCCGCGCCGTGACCAGCGTCGTCGAACGCACCGTCGACCGTCTCCTCGCTTCGCCGCACTACGGCGAACGCTGGGGTCGTCATTGGCTCGATACGGCGCGCTATTCGGACACCAAGGGCCTGCGGCGGAACGGCAACATCGAGACCTTCGACGCTTCCTGGACCTACCGCGATTACGTCATCGACGCGTTCAACACCGACAAGCCGTACGACCAGTTCATCATCGAGCAGCTCGCCGCCGACCGTCTGCCGAATCTAGCCAAAGACGATTCGCGGCTCGCCGCCCTCGGTTTCATCACCGTCGGCAAGCGTTTCCAGAACAACGATGACACCATCGACGAGCGTATCGATGCCACGACCAAGGGTTTCCTCGGGCTATCCGTCTCTTGCTCCCGCTGCCACGACCATAAGTTTGATCCGATTCCGGCGGCTGATTATTACTCCCTGCACGGCATCTTCGCCTCCGTCGTCGAACCGCAGCAGAACCCCGTCGTCCGCGACCCGCTGCTCGTCGGTAAGAACGCGCCGAGCAACGCCTACCGCGCCGACTATGACAAGAAGCACGCCGCGCTGGTCGACGAGACCGCCGCGGGCTATTACAAGCATCTCGCCGGTATGCAGGCGGCTTTCCATCGCGAGTTCGCCCCGCGCGCCATGGCCGCCATGCTCGGTGGTTTCCGGAGCACGGCCGGCTTTGACCTCCTTAAGAAATACGACCTTGGGCAGAGCCGAGAGCTGGACACTTCGTTCGCTGGCGTCATGCGCCCCGGTCACGCAATCACGGGTCCGCTCACGCGCCTGAAGAGCCTCGGCGCCGCAGAGTTCGCGGCGAAAGCCCCCGGCATCCTGGCCGCCGCGCTCGCCGACCCGAAGGCGCCCGTCAACCCGCTCATCGCGGATGGCCTACGTGGCCTCAAGCCGAAGTCGCTTGAGGAAGTGGCGTTCGCCTACCAGGCGATCTTCAAGCAGCATCGCGACAAGATTGTCGGCCATATCCAGCTGCGCAGCCAGCCGGGTCGCCGCGGCGACAAGGACAACGCCGCGCTCGCCGCCCTGGCCGCCTTCCCCTGGCCGTTGCCCAACGTTGAGGACATCTCCTCCGTGTCGGCCCTCGAACGTCTGACTGAAAACAGGGATTTCTGTGAAGACGGGCAGGTCCCGATTTCCGCGACCTTCGTCAATAACAACAAGCCTACCAAGTATTTCAAGTTCGGCGATATCAACGCGTTGGACATCACCCACCCGGGTGGCCCTGGTACGGCGATGGTGGTCGCCGATGCCGAGAAGCCACGCGACAGCTACGTCTATATTCGCGGCGACCGCAATAAGCGCGGGGCCGTCGCGCCTCGCCAGTTCCTCGAAGTGCTCGCTGGTCCTGACCGCCTGCCGTTCTATGAAGGCAGCGGACGCCGCGAACTCGCCCTGGCCATCGCCAGCCGCGCCAATCCGCTGACTGCGCGCGTGCTCGTGAACCGCCTCTGGATGCATCATTTCGGCGCTGGCATCGTCACCACCCCGGATGATTTCGGCAACATGGCCGAACCCCCGAGCCACCCCGAGCTTCTCGACTGGATGGCCACGGCCTTTGTCGAAGGCGGCTGGTCGATCAAGAAGATGCACAAGCGTATCCTGCTCTCCGCTACGTACCGCCAGTCGGCCAACCCGCAGTCCAATCCGCTCGTCGTGAAGAAGTCCTCCGTCGATCCCACCAAGGTGGACGCGTCGAACCGCTTTCTCTGGCATGCGAATCTCCGGCGGCTCGACTTCGAATCGATCCGCGACTCGATGCTCCTGCTCTCCGGCAAGCTCGACCGGGCCCTTGGGGGTCGTGCGGTCAACATCACGGACGAACCTTATAGCTACCGTCGCACCATCTACGGTTTCATCGACCGCGATAAGCTGAGCGAATTCCAGATGCAGTTCGACTTCGCGGATCCGAATATGGCCAATTCCGCCCGCGGCTCCACCATCGTTCCGCAGCAGGCGCTGTTCTTCATGAACAATCCGCTGGCGATTGAGGTCGCCCGCAACGTCACCGCCCGGGCGGAGATCACGAAGGCCGGTTCCGATGATGAGCGCATCACCCAGCTCTATCGCATCATGTACCAGCGCTCGCCGACCGTGCAGGAGCGTCAAATCTCCCGCGAGTTCATCACCCGGATTGCCGGCTACATCGATGAACCGGTCGTCTCCTCCAAAGAAAAGCGGCGGGATAAGGTCAAAGACAAGGCCCCCGTCGCCAGCAAGACCGCCCCCGAGGTGAAGGTCGAAACCTCGTTAAAAGGCGGGAAAATCGTGAATAACACCGCATTAGTCGACCGGAAGGTGCCAGTGAACCCCTGGGTCATCCTTGCCCAGTCGATGATTTGTTCCAACGAGTTCGTCTACTTGAATTAATTCCCCCAGAAGATACTATTTGAAATCCCTAAATCCCTTAATAACTTAATTAAAACTCTCCCCACCATGAATGATTCCAACTGCGGCAACTACGTGCCGACCCCCAACTCCCGCCGCGAGTTCCTGCGCCAGACCGGTCTCGGCATGGGCACGCTCGCCTTCGGCACCATGGTCGCTGATTACCTGGTCAGCGACGCCCAGGCCGAAACGATGGCCAACCTGAAGCCGCGCAAGGCTCCGCTCTCCGCCAAGGCCAAGCACGTCATCCACATCTTCGCGGGCGGCGCTCCCTCGCACCTCGATACCTTTGACCCGAAGCCGAAGATGAAGGAACTCGCCGACATGTCGGCCGCCGGCATGAACGGCGTCCTCTTCCCGTCGCCCTTCGAGTTCAAGAAGTCCGGCCAGTCTGGCCTCGAGATTTCCGAAATCTTCCCGAAGCTCCAAGGCGTGGCTGACGAGCTGTGCGTTATCCGCTCGCTGAACCAAGGCATCCCGGCCCACGGCCCGGCGGCCAAGCTCATGCACACCGGCTCGGCGGTCCTCTCCAAGCCCTCCCTCGGCGCTTGGACTCTCTACGGACTCGGTACCGAAAGCCAGGACCTCCCCGGCTTCGTCTCGCTGGGTGGCAGCTCCGACGCCCGCGCTTCGTCCTTCCTGCCGTCCCTCTTCCAGGGTGCCAACACCTCGTTCCGTCCGGGTGCCCCGGCGAACAAGATCATCGCCAACCTCCAGAGCGAATTCACCACGCAGGATGCGCAGCGCAAGCAGCTCGACCTCGTCCACCAGCTCAATGAGCGCCACATGAAGACCGTCCAAAAGGACGAGCAGCTTGAGGCCCGCATCGAATCCTTCGAGCTCGCGTTCCGCATGCAGACCGCCGCAACCGACGCTTTCGACATCTCCAAGGAGTCCGAAAAGACCCGCGAGATGTACGGCAAGTCCGACCTTGGTGCCAAGCTCCTCTGCGCCCGTCGCCTCGTCGAGCGCGGCGTCCGCTTCGTCCAAGTCGACGCGGGTGGCTGGGACCATCACACCAACCTCTTCACGGCGATTGCCGGCAAGGCCGAGGCCATCGACGGTCCGGCGGCCGCCCTCATCGCCGACCTCAAGCAGCGCGGTCTCCTCGACCAGACGCTGATCATCTGGGGCGGAGAATTCGGTCGCACCCCGACCACTGCGGGCCGCGTCAACGCAGCTTCTGGCCGCGACCACCACTCCAAGGCTTTCTGCTGCTGGATGGCCGGCGGCGGCGTCAAGGGCGGTATGCACTACGGCGAGACCGACGAAATCGGCTCCCAGGTCGCTGCGGACGGCGTCGACGTGCATGACCTGCATGCCACGATCCTGCGCCTCCTCGGCTTCGATCACACCAAGCTTACGTATCGCTACAATGGTCGCGACTTCCGCCTCACCGATAACTTCGGTAAGACGGTCGAGAAGATCATCGCCTAAGGGACTCTGGTCCTCCGAGCGTAGGGCGGGCGCCGCGAGGCGCCCGCCCTTCCTGTTTTACGGACGGCCGCGGCTTGCGTTCCCCGCACCGGAGATTCTAATAGAGGTAACCTCATGAGACCCCTCGCGCTCCTCGTCGCCGGTCTGTTGCTCGCTGTCACGGCTGGGGCCGCGCCGAAGAAGGAAGACGCCCGCAAGGAGCCGGCCAAGCCGGAGCCGAAGCCCGCGGTCGTCATTAAGGCGGATGTGCGTACGGGCGAAGCCCCGAAAACGGGCGTCAAGGGCACCGATGCCTTTGGGCGAACGCAGACCCGTTACGATAACGGCGTGACGGCTGTGACCACGCCCAACCCGTTCGGCGGGTCCTCTACGCGCTACAGCAACGGCGTGACCGCCACGACGCGGTCCGACCCGTTCGGCGGGTCCTCTACGCGCTACAGCAACGGCGTGACCGCCACGACGCGGCCCGACCCGTTCGGCGGATCGACCACGAGTTACAGCGACGGGACGCGCGCCACGACGCGCACCGATCCGTTCGGCAATCAGGTGACGACTTATTCCGACGGCCGTCGCGAGACGATACGTCCCGACCCATTTTCTTCGGCTCCGGCGAAGAAGGATGGGGCGAATGAGCGGAAATGATGCGGGAGTCGCCCAATAGGGCGCTTGAATCCCGCTACCGTCGGTGCAGTCTCCTAAACCTTACCCCATGAAGCGTCATCTCTCCCTGTGGGCCGCCCTCGCCGCCCTGGTCCTCGTACTCCCGGCCGTCGCCGCGGAGGCCTTCACCGCTGGTCCGGGCTGGCTCGAGTTCCCTGCCGGCAAGGGCGCCGGCGCTGGTAAGCACGTCGTGCTGCTCGCGGGTGATGAAGAATATCGCTCCGAGGAGGCCTTGCCGATGCTGGCTCGCATCTTGTCCGAACGCCACGGCTTCAAGTGCACCGTCCTCTTCTCGCACGACGACGGCGTGATCAACCCCAACAACGGCGCCTCCCTGGGCAAGCCCGAGGCTCTGGACACCGCCGACGCCCTCGTGCTCGGCCTGCGCTTCCGTAAGTGGAACGGCGCCGCCTTGGCGAAGTTCGACGCGGCCCTCAAACGCGGCGTGCCGATCGTCGCTACTCGCACCAGCACGCACGCTTTCAATGGCATCCCGAAGGAAAGTCCCTTCGCCGCCTATAATTGGAATAATCAAGGCGGCTTCGGGAAGAACGTCCTCGGCGAGACTTGGGTCAGCCACTGGGGTAGCCACAAGGGCGAAGCCACGCGTACGGCCGTCGAACCCGGCGCCGCCCAGCTCGCGATTCTCAATGGCGTGGGCGTCATCTTCGGCGACACCGACGTCTACGAGGCTTACCCGCCCGCCGACGCCCAGATTCTCCTTCGCGGCTTGGTCCTCAAGGGCATGAATCCGCAAGACCCGCTGAGCGAACGCGCGAAGAAGCGCGCCACCGATAAGCAGGAGCAGGGTATCAATTCGCCCGCAATGGCCGTGGCCTGGACCCGCGAGGTGCCGAATGTCGCCGGTACCAAGAACCGCGTGCTGACCACCACATTGGCTTCGTCCAGCGACCTTGCCGATGAGTCGCTCCGCCGCCTGCTCGTCAACGGCGTCTTCTGGGGTCTCGGCCTCGAGGTGCCCGCCAAGGCCGACGTCACCCCGCTGGTGGAATGGAAGCCGAGCAAGTATTCTTTTAATATGTTCCATCCCGGCCTCAAGGCCGAGGATTTCGCCGGCGTGCTGCCGCCGCCCCTCACGACCGCGCCGGCCAAGAAGAAGAAGTAAGCCACGGCACCGGTTTCCGCCCGGGCGCCGCGCAGGTTGGGTCCGGTTTTTCTACGGGCGCAGGCCGCGGTTGACCAGCAGCTGGATCAGCGCGTCGTTATAGATGATGTAGGCGCCTTCGCGGGCGGTGGCATCGCGCACCTCGATATCGTCGGAGACGACGAACCATGGCGCCTCGACGGTCTTATCCTTGGCCACCAGGTCCATGATGTCGTGGTCGGCCTTGGCGCCGGCCCGGCTGAAGGTCACCCGGACGCGTGAGTTAGTCGTCCGGAGCGTAGTCTGCTGGCCGTCGAAGCTGACCCAGATGTGCAGGCCGGCGGCGTCGTCGGCCAGTTTTTCGGCGAGCTGCACGATTTTTTGACGGGCGTCGGCGTCGAGTTGGTAGCGGCTTTCGCCTTGGGCGTTCTTCTTCGAAGCCAGCCGGAGGCCGAGGTAATCCTGCCGGAGGCAGGCGAAATTATTGGCGTCGAGGGCGAGGCGGGCTTTTTCGCCCGTGGCGACGGCGCGTTCGAGTAACGCCAGGGGCCCAGACTGTTTCTGCTCGTGGAAGGCCTTATCCGCCATGTAGGAGCGGCGGCGATGGAGGTCACGGCGATAAAGGTCCGCATGCCGTGAGTCGACTAAGCCGGCTTGCTCGGCGAGTAGCAGGGCACCCTCGATCGACTTCAGCTCGCGCGCGTCCGCGCCGTTGATCCGGGCCGAGATGCGTTCCAGGAAAGGGTCCGAGGGCTGGTCACGCTTCTCAAGGTCGTAGCGGACTTTTTCGATGTGGTCGGTGATACGTTTCTCAAGGAGGACGACTTCCGGCAGGGCTTGGCCGGCGGTACGGAGGTAGCGGCGAAGCAGCTTGAGCATCTCCTCCATCTGCGGGATGGCTTGGCGGAGCTCGTGTTCCTTGGCGAGAAACGGGTCGGCGTCGCGCTGGGCGCGGCGAATCTTCTCGACTGTCTCCGTGGTGAGCTGGCGCAACTTGGAGACTTCTTCCGAGGCCGACTTCAAGGTACGGGCGTCGGCCAGCCAGGGGCGAATCTCCTCCGAAAGGAGGGCTTCGGCGATCTCGCGGGCCTTCTTGGCCACATGCTCGCGGGCTCGGTCCAGCTCGCCGCGGAGCCGGGCGACTTCGGTTTCTTCCGCGGTCAGCTTGGCTTGGAGGGCCACGATGTTTGCGTCGAGCGCCCCCGCCTGTTTGGCCGCTTCCTGCACCTGTCGCGCCGCGTCCTCGCGCGCCTTGCGGAGCTCAGCGTCCTTCGCTTCCAGCTCGTTGGCGTGCTGGCGGCGAATCTGGCGGCCTTCGTTCTCACGGGCCGCCTTGCCTTGCGAAATCTCTTGCAGGAGGCGACGGACGGTCTTGCCGGCCGAGTCCAGTGCGTCGACGGGCTCGACCGAATCTTTATCCGACGCGCCGCCCAACTTCGCCAAGACCGCCTTCCAGGCGCGGGTCTCGGGTTTGGTGGACTGCGCCTTGGTGCTCGCAATGAGCTTGCCCAAGAGATCAGCCGACAGGGTGGCGTCTTTCTGGGTAGCTTGGTTATTCCAGAGCACGCAGAGCAGGGCGGTACGCGGACCGCCGATGACGCCAGCCAGCTCCTCCAGGTGTTCGAGCAACTTTGCCTTTTCGACTTTCAGCGTTTGGGCAAACCAGGGAAGGTGTCCGGCGACGGCGGCCGCGTCCACGGCGAGGTGGCCGAGCCGTTTCTTGAACAGCCACTTGGCGTTGCTGAGGAATGGTTTGCGGTGGATATAGCCGCCCGGAATCTGCTTGGCCAAGGCGAGCAGCGGCCCATCGGCGACATGCTGCAAGTCCAGGATAAGCTGTTCGGAGAGGACTTTGCGATGCGGGTCGATGGCCTCGTTTTTGTAGGAAAATTGTCCCATGGGCACACCTTACCCGCGGCTTGGCCCGGAGCAAGGGCGAGGCAGGCCGCGGCGGTGCTTTTCTTGCTTCGGACTCGCCAGCGGGGAGGGGAGGGGGTTCGTTTGCCCCTGTCTGATGCGTTCTGCCGCCGCCACCGTCCTCCCCCTTTTTTCCGCCCTGGGCTACACCCTTGCCGCGATGGCCCTTAAGCGGGCCATGGACGGGGGGCATCCTTGGAGGGTCCTGTTCATCGTCAACCTGATCTCGGCTGTTCTGTTCCAGTCTTGGCTCTTTTATGGCGGGGCTCCCTTCACGCTCACGCATGTCACCCATGCGGTCATGGCCGGGACGGCCTTTTTCATCGGCCAGGTGCTCACGTTCGTCGCGATCAGCCGGGGCGATATCTCCATCGCGACGCCCGTGCTGGGTACCAAGGTGGTCTTCGTCGCGCTCCTGGTATTCCTCACTGGCGGGGAGGAGTTGGGTTGGAAACTCTGGGTGGCGACTTTCCTCACGACGCTGGCGTTGGCGCTCTTGGGCGGCGAATGGCAAGCCAACCGCGCGCGTCTGCTCGTCAGCGTCGGCTTCTCCGTCCTCGCTGCGCTGGCCTTCGCCGCGACCGATGTCATGCAGCAGCTGTGGGCGGGCGATCTCGGGTTCGGCCATTTCGGCCCGGTGATGTTCGCTACGGTCGGGTTACTTTCGTTCGCGTTGATTCCATTTTTCTCGGCGCCATTGCGGCAGATGCCCCGGCCGATGGTCATCTGGGCCTTCGGCGGCGGCCTACTGTTGGCCCTTCAGGCCATGGGCATCGCCTATTGCATCGCGGTCTACCACGAGGTGACCGTCACCAACGTCCTGTATAACACGCGCGGACTCTGGAGCGTGGCGCTGGTCTGGATCGTCGGGCATTGGTTCGCCAATTCCGAGAAGCAGGTCGGCGGTGCCATCATGACGCGCCGGCTCATCGGCGCCCTGATCTTGCTGGGCGCGGTCTACTTGAGCCTGAGCTGATTAGAGGTCAGCGTTGTCGATCAGCCGCGTCGCGCCCAAGTGGCAGGCGATGGCAATCGCGCATGGCCGGCCTGCGGTCGACGTGACCGGTGCCATCGTTTCCAAATCGACGATGGCGCAATACTGCGGTTTCAGCGCGGGCTGGGCGGCCAGTACCGCCTGCGCCGTGGCCTGCAGGCGGGCGGCGTCGGTGACGCCGCTCCGGGCCAGTGCTTGCGCCGCCGTCAGCGCGGCGGGGATGGCCGTCGCCTGCGACAACTCTTCGGTGGAGAGATAGCGATTGCGCGAGCTCATCGCCACGCCGTTAGGCTCACGGACGGTCTCGTGGGCGATAATCCGGACGGGCATGTGCAGGTCGCGGACCATGCGGCGAATCACCGCGAGCTGTTGGAGATCCTTGCGTCCGAAAACGGCGACATCCGCCTGCGCGGCGTTGAAGAGCATGGCGACCACCGTGGCAACTCCGCGGAAATGGCCCGGGCGGAATTCACCGCAGAGCTTGGCGGAGATACCTTCGACGTCCACCCAGGTCGAAGCGCCGGTGGGGTAGAAATCGGCCGCCGTCGGTGCGAAAATCAGGTCGGCGCCCGCGGCTTCGCAGCCGGCGCGATCTTCCGCGAAGGTGCGCGGGTATTTCGCAAAATCCTCGTTGGGGCCGAACTGAGTCGGGTTGACGAAGATGGACACCACGACAAAGGCGGCCTCTTCCCTGGCCCGGCGAATCAGGCTGAGGTGGCCTTCATGCAGGCAGCCCATTGTCGGCACGAACCCGATGGCCTTGCCGGCCTGACGGGCCCGGGCGACCGCGGCGCGCAGTTCGGGGATGGTGTGGACGACCTCCATACCGCCAACCTAGGCAGGTCCCGCCAAGGCGCAAGGCGCAGTTGTATGCGGACACCCAGCCTGTCGTTTTGTTCATAGGCCGACCCCATTCCTTTCTTGGCAGCATGGGGGCGGACTCCAATGTCAGAAGCCTCCCTCCTATAAGTCATGTCGCACTTCCCTAATGTCCCAGTCATCGAGTTCGAAGGATCGAAGTCCAAGAACCCGTTTGCCTTCAAACACTACAACCCGGACGAGAAGATCGGCGGGAAGAAGATGAAGGATCACATGCGCTTTGCCGCGGCCTACTGGCACGTGATGCGCAACAGCCTCTCCGACCCGTTCGGCGCCGGTACCGCCCTCATGCCTTGGGATGATGGCTCCGATTCCCTCGACAACGCCCTCCGCCGCATCCCGGTCTTCTTCGAGTTCCTCCAGAAGTGCCAAATCGACTTCTACTGCTTCCACGACCGCGACATCTCTCCTGAAGGCAAGACCCTCACCGAGACGCATGCGAACCTCGACCGCATCACCAAAGAACTGAAGGCTTTTCAAAAGGGTACCGGCAAGAAGCTCCTCTGGGGCACGGCTTGTCTCTTCTCCCACCCCCGCTACGCGCAGGGCGCGGGCACCTCGCCCAATGCCGATGTGTTTGCCTACGGCGCCAGCCAGGTCCGTCACGCTCTCGAGGCCACCAAGGCCCTCGGCGGTGAAGGTTACGTCTTCTGGGGCGGCCGCGAAGGCTATGCCACGCTGATCAACACCGACATGAAGCGTGAGCTGGACCACCTCGCCGCGCTCCTGCACCTCGCCGTCGACCATGCGAAGAAGATCGGCTTCAAGGGCCAGTTCCTGATCGAGCCCAAGCCGCGCGAACCCTCGACCCACCAGTACGATTCCGATGCGGCCGCCTGCCTTAATTTCCTCCGCGAATACGGCCTACTGAAGCACTTCAAGCTGAACCTCGAGACCAACCACGCCACGCTCGCCGGTCACACGATGGAGCATGAGATGGAAGTCTCGATCGGCGCTAACGCCCTCGGCTCGGTCGATGCCAACCGCGGCGATACGCTCGTCGGCTGGGATACCGACCAGTTCCCGACCGACCTCTACCTCACGACGAACATCATGCTGCGCATCCTCAAGATGGGCGGCTTGACCAAAGGCGGCCTTAACTTTGACGCCAAGCGTCGTCGCGAATCGCACGAGCCCGTCGACCTCTTCCATGCCCACATCGGTGGCATGGACGCCTTCGCCCGCGGCCTTAAAATCGCCCACGCGATCATCAAGGACGGCAAGATGGATAAGTTTGTTTCGAATCGCTACGCCTCCTGGGACAGCGGTATCGGCAAGAAGGTCGAGTCCCGCAAGGTCACCCTCGCTCAGCTCGACGCCTACGCCCAGGGCATCAAGGCGCCGACGCTCGCGTCCGGCCGCCAGGAGATGCTCGAGAACCTGATCAACGAGTACATCCGCTGAGGCCATGGCGATCGTCCTGGGTCTTGACCTGTCCACGCAGAGCGCAACAGCGCTCGTGCTGGATACGGCGAAAGGCACGACGGTCGCCCGCGCCCGTGCGGCGTTCGGCGCCGACTTCCCCGACCGCGGACATCCGGAAGGATTTATCCGCGGAGGGCAGGGGGGCGAAGTGCACGCCGATCCGCTCCTCTGGCTGGATGGTCTCGAGCTCGCGCTCGACCGCCTCGCCAAGCTGACCGATCTCTCGCAGGTCAACGCCGTCTCCGTCTCGGGTCAGCAGCACGGCAGCGTGTACCTTGCCGCCGGCTACGAAGCCGCGCTCGCCGATGGCAATCGTGCCACCTCGCTGTCCGCGAAGATCTCGCCGGTCCTCTCTCGTCACTCCTCGCCAATCTGGATGGATTCATCCACCTCGACCGAATGCGCCGAAATCGCCGCCGCCCTCGGCGGTGATCAGGCCGTCTGCGACCTCACCGGCTCCGTGGCCACGCAGCGCTTCACCGGCCCGCAAATCCGCCGCTTCGCCAAGCTCGACCCCGCCGCCTGGGCCAAGACCAAGCGTGTCCACCTGGTTTCTTCCTTCTTTGCTTCGGTGCTCGCCGGCAAGGATGCCGCTATCGACACCGGTGACGGTGCGGGCATGAACCTGATGGATATTCGCAAGGGTGATTGGGCTCCGGCCGCGCTCGCCGCGACCGCGCCTGATCTCGCGGCCAAGCTTCCGCCCGTCCGCCCCGGTTCGACCGTCGCCGGCGGTATCTCCGCTTACTTCGTCGCGCGTCACGGTTTCTCGCCGAAGTGCCAAGTCGTCATCGGCACCGGCGATAATCCTTCGAGCCTGGTCGGCATGGGCGCTTCGAAGCCCGGCAAGGTCGTCATCAGCCTCGGTACGAGCGACACACTCTTCGCCGCGATTGAAGGTATCCGTACCGACTCCGCTGGACTCGGTCACGCGTTCGGTAATCCGATGGGCGGCAGCATGAGCCTCATCTGCGTCCGCAACGGCTCGCTTGCGCGCGAAGCGATCCGCCGCGAATGCGGTCACGCCGACTGGCCTACTTTCTCCGCCGCCGTCGACGCCACTACCGCCGCCGTTTCCGCCGTGCTCCCGATGGAGGAGCCCGAGATCACCCCGCGTCGTCCCGCCGGCCGTATCGCGCTCGGCCCCGCCGCCACTCAGGCGACGCTCCCGCGTGCCGCCGTCGAAGGTCAGGCCCTCAGCCTCCGTTATCATAGCCGCTGGGTCGGTACCGCGACCACGCAGCTGCTGCTGACCGGCGGCGCTTCCGAGAACCCTTCCGTGGCCAAGATCTTCGCCGACGTCTTCGGTGCCCCGGTGCTCCGTCTGGCTGTCTCCGACTCCGCTGCCTTGGGTGCCGCCCTGCGTGCCGCCGAGGGCGCCTGCGGGGCTAAGATGGCTGATCTGGAGCCTGTTTTCTGCGCCCCGGCCCCGGGTGTCGTCCAGCCGAACCCGGCCCTCCGGGCGGCCTACGACAAGCTTGAGGCCGAACTGGGCCAATCGCTGTCGCGTAAGGCATAAATTGGCGTCTGTGAGCATTGCCCACTTGAACAAAGTGGGGTGATTGGCTGACAGTGGGGACTCACCCCTACTCACCATGTCACAGCGCCCTGTTACCCTCTTCACCGGCCAGTGGGCCGACCTTAAAATCGCCGAGCTTCTCCCCAAGGTCAAAGCCATGGGCTACGAAGGCGTCGAGCTCGCCTGCTGGGGCGACCACTTCGATGTCGTCCGTGCCGTCAACGAGCCGGGCTACGTCGAATCTATCTGGAAACTCCTCGCGCAGCACGACCTCGGCTGCTGGGCGATCTCCTCGCACCTCGTCGGCCAGGCTACCTGCGACAACATCGACGAACGCCACCAGTGTATCCTGCCCGCGCACGTCTGGGGTGATGGTAACCCAGAAGGCGTCCGCCAGCGTGCTTGCGCCGAGATGGCCTTGACCGCCCAGGCCGCTCGCAAATTCTTCGACGCCGGCAAGTCGACTATGGCCAACAAGTCGAAGGGTTCCGGTAAGACCGTCGTCAACGGCTTCACGGGTTCTTCCATCTGGCACGCGATCTACGCCTTCCCGCCCACCAACCAGGCCTATCTGCAGAAGGGTTACGACGACTTCGCCAAGCGCTGGAAGCCCATCCTCGAGGTCTTCGAGAAGAACGACGTCTATTTCGGCCTCGAAGTGCACCCGACCGAAATCGCCTTCGACATCGCCTCCGCCCAGCGCGCGCTCGACGCCGTCGGTAACCACAAGCGTTTCGGCTTCAACTACGACCCGAGCCACCTCGGCTACCAGGGCGTCGACTACGTGAAGTTCATCCGCACCTTCGGCAAGCAGATCCACCACGCCCATATGAAGGACGTCTGGTGGGGTCACGGCGATGGCACCGTCGGCGTGTTCGGTGGCCACACCGATTTCTGTGACCCTCGTCGCGCTTGGGATTTCCGTTCCGTCGGCCGCGGCGACATCAAGTTCGAGGACGTCATCGTCGCCCTCAATGACGTCGGTTACGCCGGCCCGCTCTCCGTCGAGTGGGAAGACGGCCGCATGGATCGCTTCTTCGGCGCCGCCGAGTCGGCCGCGTACGTCAAGAAGCTCGACTTCCCGAGCAACAAGGTCGCGTTCGATGCGGCCTTCGACAAGTCCGCTCAGGGCAAGTAATCACCTCTCAACCGAACACATCTCATGGCAACCAAAGTAGGCGTCATTGGAGCAGGTGGTATGCTCCAGTACCACGCCGCTGGCTTCAAGCAGGCCGGCGCAGAAATCATCGCCGTCGCGGATCCCGCACCGGGCGCCGCCCAGAAGGCCGCCACGAAGTGGGGCATTCCGAATGCTTACGAGTCCGTCGACGCCATGCTCGCGGCCCACAAGGACCTCGACGCCGTCAGCGTCATTGTCCCGAACAAGTTTCACGCCGCGCTCGCCATCCAGTGTCTTAACGCAGGTAAGCACGTGTTCTGCGAGAAGCCCCCGGCGCTCAGCGCTCCCGAGGTCCTCGAGATCACCGCCGCTTCCAAGAAGTCGGGTAAGCACGTGATGTTCAATTTCAACAACCGCGCCCGCCCTGAGTCGCAGGCGATGATCAAGTACGTCGAGCAAGGCCTGGTCGGTAAGATTAACTCCGCCCAGGCGAAGTGGATCCGTCGCACCGGCATCCCGGGCTTCGGCGGCTGGTTCACCACGAAGGAGCTCTCTGGCGGCGGTCCACTCATCGACCTGCTGCACATGGTCGACCTCGCGATGTATCTCATGGGTTACCCTGAGCCGGCGCACGTGCTTGGCCAGACCTTCAACGACTTTATCGAAGACAAGTCCTTCAAGGGTCCGTGGGGCATTCCGGATCGCGTCGGGGGCGTCACCGACGTCGAGAACGCCGCGCACGGCTTCGTGACCTTCAAGACCGGCCAGGTGCTGACCCTGCAGGTCTCCTGGGCCGAGATGATCAAGCGCGAGGAAGTCTCCGTCGTCTTCCAGGGCACCAAGGCCGGCGGCAAGGTTGAGCGCCTCTTCGGCATCGACGGCCTCGACAACACCGCGATCGATACCTGCGAACTCTACGTCCAGGAAAACGGTAACAGCGTCAACCGCTCCATCGTCACGCCCGCATGCGAAGACATGGGCCGCATCGCTTCCGCCGCGAACTTTATCGAGGCCATCGAAGGCCGCGCGAAGCCGCTGAATACCCCTGAGCAGGCTTACCGCCTGATGCAGGTCATCGACGCCATCTACGCCTCGGCGAAGTCCGGCAAGCCCGTCTCCCTCTGATTACTACACCTATGGCATCCCTTAATCGTAAACTCCGCATGGGCATGGTCGGCGGCGGTCGCGGCGCCTTCATCGGCGGCGTGCATCGCATGGCCGCAGCCCTCGACGGCAAGATCGACCTCGTCGCTGGCGCGTTCTCCTCGGACCCCGAAAAGTCCCGCCTCTCCGGCCAGGATCTCTGCCTCGATCCCGCCCGCGTGTACGCTTCGTACGCCGAGATGGCTAAGGCCGAGGCCAAGCGCCCGCTCGGCGACCGCATCGACTTCGTGTCAATCGTCGCGCGTAATGACCTGCACTACTCCGTGGCTAAGGCCTTCCTCGAAGCCGGTATCCATGTCATCTGCGAGAAGCCCCTCGCGTTTTCCCACGCTCAGGGCAAGAAGCTCCGCGCCATCGTCAAGAAGAGCGGCCTGATCTTTGCGCTGCTGCATAACTACACCGGCTACCCGATGGTCAAGGAAGCCCGCGATTTCGTGGCCGCCGGTAAGCTCGGCAAAATCAACAAGGTCCTGGTCGAATACCCGCAGGGCTACGCCATTGGCGCCCTGCAGTCCGGCCAAATCCAGAAGATCGCCAACTGGCGGATGGACCCGAACTGCTCCGGCGTCTCGAACTGCGTTGGCGACATCGGCACGCACGCCGAAAACCTCGTCCATTACGTCACTGGCCTCGAGATCAAGGAAATCGCCGCCGACCTCAGCACCTACATCCCCGGACGCCTGCTTGACGATGACGCCAACATGCTCGTCCGCTACAAAGGCGGCGCCAAGGGCGTCCTGCACGCCTCGCAGATCTCCACTGGCGACGAGAATAATCTCAACCTCCGCGTCTACGGCACCCTGGCTTCGCTCGAGTGGCATCAGGAGCATCCGAATGAGCTGATTGTGAAGTATCTCGACCAGCCCCGCCAAACGCATCGACGTGGCAACTCTTACAACGGCGCTGCCTGTAAGAAGTATAGCCGTACGCCTTTTGGCCACCCCGAAGCGTTCATCGAAGCGTTTGCGAATATCTATCGCGCTGCCGCGGAAGCCATCACCGACCGCCTCGAAGGCCGCAAGGCTCCAAAGGCTGGCTACGACTTCCCGTCGATCGATGACGGCGTCACCGGCATGGCCTTCATCGAGGCCGCGGTGAAGTCTTCCAAGGGCAACGCCCGCTGGACCAAGCTCGCCGACTAAGGCGTCCGCCGGTCCGTCACGAAGGCCCCGGAATCCGGGGCCTTTTTATTTATTCAACCACCAGATGCTCGCGTTGAGCACGGTGGCGAAGCTGACCCAGAGCAGGTGCGGAAGTTGGAGTAGGGCGGCGACGCGATGTTGCGGCCAGAGCTGGCGAATCCAGAGGATAAGCAGGATGAGGTAGCCGAGGATATCAATCAGCGCGAGGGCGGGCTGGTGCAGCCCGAAGAAGAGCTGCGACCAAAGGGCGTTCACCAGCACGATGATGAAGAACGTCCGCCGGGCCAGTCGGTCGCCCCAGGCGGCGTTGGCGGTTAAGGCCATGAGGACGTAGAGCGTCGACCAGACCGGGCCGAAGATCCAGCTGGGCGGGTTGAAGGAGGGCTTTGCCAGGCCGACATACCAACCCTTGATTTCGGGCAGCGTGGCGGCGGAGCCGACGGCGCCGATGGCCAGGCACAGGAAGAGCAGGCCGCAGAGGCGCCAGACCGGACGAGTGCTGGTCCTGTCCCGCCGTTCGCGGGCCAGGTCTTCGAGGCTGGGTTCCATGGGGGCATTTTTATCGTCGATTCACGGCTGGCAAGCCCACGGACGGAGTCCGCTTGCCATCCGCCCCGTTGCCCCTCTTTTTAAGGCCTTATCACTATGTCCGACTCTTACATCCAGCAGCTTTTCGCCGAACGCATCGGCGGCGTCAATTACGGCAAGTCGACCGCCATCTATAAGTTCGAGAAGATTAAGCGCGCCAAGGCTGCCGCCAAGCAGGCCAAGCCGGGCGTCGCCCTGATCGACCTCGGCGTCGGCGAACCCGATGAGATGGCCTTCCCGATGGTCGTGAAGGCGCTGCAGACCGAAGCCGCTAAGCCTGAGAACCGCGGCTACTCAGACAACGGTGGCACGGACTTCAAACAGGCCGCCGCCCGCTACCTGCAGAACCTCTTCGGAGTGACCGTCGACCCGGAGACCGAAATCCTCCATTCGATTGGCTCGAAGGCCGCGCTATCCATCCTGCCGGGCTGCCTGATCAATCCCGGCGATTATGTCCTCATGACTACTCCGGGTTACCCGGTGTTCGGTACCCACGCTAAGTATTACGGAGGCCTCGTTCATAACCTGAAGCTGACCGCCGAAAACCATTTCCTCCCCGACCTGAAGTCGATCCCCGCCGACGTCCTGGCCAAGGCCAAGGTGCTGGTGCTCAACTTTCCGAATAACCCGACCGGCGCCTGCGCCACGCGCAAGTTCTACGAGGAGGTCGTTGCCTTCGCCAAGCAGCACAACCTCGTCGTGATCCAGGACGCCGCCTATGGCTCGCTGCACTTCGGTGCCGAGCAGCTGTCGATTCTACAGGTCCCGGGCGCGAAGGACGTCGCCCTCGAACTGCACACGCTCTCCAAGAGCCACAACATGACCGGCTGGCGCATCGGCTTCGTCGCCGGCAATGCGTTGCTCGTCCGCGCCTACGGCGACGTGAAGGACAATTCCGACTCCGGCCAGTTCCTCGGCATCCAGAAGGCCGGCGCCGCCGGTCTCGACGATGTCTCCATCCCGAAGGCCATCTCCGCCAAGTATTCCCGCCGCATGGACAAGCTCGTCGGCGTGCTCGCCAAGCTCGGCTTCCAGGTGCGCAAGCCTGGTGCTGGTTTCTTCCTCTACATGCCCGCCCCGAAGTCGGCCACCGGCCCGTCCGGCTCGGTGAGCTTCGATTCCGGCGAAGCCTTCTCGCAGTGGATGATCACCGAGCACCTCATCTCCACCGTTCCGTGGGATGATTGCGGCGCATTCGTCCGCTTCTCCGTGACTTTCGTTTCCGACAAGGGCGAGGCCGGCGAAGGCGAAGTCATCGCTGAGGTCGAACGCCGCCTCTCGGCTTGGAAATTCAGCTTCTGAGGGCTTTTTTAAGTTCCCTCGCCTTGTCGGATTGACAGGGCAGGGGGGCTTTGTCCTTCTGAATGTCCAGTTAATTGGCCTGATAGCTCAGTTGGTAGAGCAGACGCCTGAAGAGCGTCGTGTCGTTGGTTCGATTCCGACTCAGGCCACCATTTAACGCCAGCCCATCTGATTTAACCCAGGTGGGCTGGTCCTTTGGAGGCCTCAGCGACCGAAGATCAGGCGCCAGATCGAGAACTCCTTACCTCGGTCGATCGGTTCGGTCGGCGGCGTCTCCCAGCCGTTGGTCAGCAGGGTCAGGCGGCGGGTTTCCTCGCGGTTACGGTCTTGCCGCGTGGTCTTTTCGACCCACTCCGCGCGCACGACGCCGAAGGGGGTCGCGTCGGAGCGCCAGACGGTACCCTTGAAATCGATGGTCTGTTTGGCGACGACCGGGGGATCAGTCACGGTGCTCGCCAGCATCTTGAGGCGTTCGCTGACGAAGGATTTCCCGGCGGCCTCGACCGTCTCCGTGGCCGGCGAATCGGCGGTGAGTTCGCTGGCGTAGGTCAGGTTCGCCCACTTGGAGACCCACGCGATGTCCTCGCGGGTCATGTGGTAGGTGCCCTTGACGGGGTTAGCGAAGACGATTTCCGCGGAATTTTCGATCAGCCGGCTGGCGAGGGCACGGTCCATGTCGTTTCTTACCAGTAGTCGAAGCGCCGCGCGCTCGCGCGAGCCCAGCCAGCCGACCGGCTCGACCGTGAGCCAGACATAGGCCTTGCCGTCGATGTCCATACCGGAGCGAACCGAGAGGCTCAGTTCGGATTTCGAGACGACCTTACCTTCCCGGATCGTCTCGTACTGGTAGCGCGCCCAGGTACCCGGTTTTGGTAATTTTTCTGCGAAAATCTGCCACTGGGCAGGCGAAGAAATCGCTCCCGCCAGCAGGAGGAGGAGAACAACGAGGCGGCGCATGGGCTGATTAATGGGCATTTATTGGCCTTTTGGCGAGCATCGACCCGCTGCAGGCTCCTTTGCCTTTGACTCTGCAAGTCTCCGCCTTTGAAGTCAGGGTCTTCGTCATGGAATCCCTGGCCCAGTCTTCGACCTCCCTCCGCTCCGCGGCCGGTCGTGCCATCATTCCGGCGATCGTTACCATCATCGGGCTCTAAGCCCGCTGAACGGAACGCCCGACGGGCGACTCCCCGTTCCGCGGCGCCCGGAACGGCCCCCTCCCTTTACACCTCTTTCCCACCCACACCACCATGGCACGCTCCATCGAAGTCTATGATACCACCCTCCGCGACGGCTCGCAGGGGCAGGGCATTCATTTCTCCGTTGATGACAAACTGCGTATCGCCGCCGAGCTCGAGCGGTTCGGCATGACGTACATCGAGGGCGGCTGGCCAGGCTCCAATCCTCGCGACGTCGAGTTCTTTGTCCGCGCCAAGAAGATCAAGTTCAAGCATGCCAAGCTGGCGGCCTTCGGTTCGACCCGCCGCAAGGGCGTGCGCGCTGCCGAGGATGCCCAGGTACGCGGCTTGCTCGAGGTCGATACCCCGGTGGTCACGATCTACGGCAAGACCTCCGCCTTGCACGTCCGCGAGGTGCTCCGCTGCTCGCCCGAGGAGAACCTGGAGATGATCCGCGACACGGTCGCCTTCCTGAAGTCCCATCGCCGCGAGGTCGTCTACGATTGCGAACACGCGATCGACGGCTGGAAGGATGATCCGGCCTACGCCATCGCTTCCATGCTCGCCGCCGTCGAAGGTGGTGCCGATCGCGTCGTCCTCTGCGACACCAATGGCGGCTCCTTGCCGGCCGAAGTCGCCGCGGCCACCCGCGCCGCGATCTCTGCGCTCAAGAAGACCCCCGTCGGCATCCATACACACGACGACGCCGGCCTCGGTCTCGCCAACGCCCTCGCTTCGCTCGAAGCGGGCGCTTCGCATGTCCAGGGCACTGTCAACGGCATCGGGGAGCGCACCGGCAACTGCGATCTCACCGCCGTCATCCCTTGCGCCCAGCTGAAGTTCGGCTGGAAGTGCGTCTCCTCGACCGCGCTCAAAAATCTCGCCGGACTTTCCCGTTTCGTCGACGGCGTCGCCAATCTCGCTCCCGATCCGCGTCGCCCGTGGGTCGGCACCGCAGCCTTTGCCCACAAGGGCGGTACGCACGTCGATGCCGTCCGTAAGTTCTCTGCCGCCTACGAGCACGTCGACCCGACCGTCGTCGGCAACGAGCGCACGGTGCTCGTCAGCGACCAATCGGGCCGCAGCAACATCGTCCTCAAGGCGAAGTCCCTCGGCATCGACCTCGACCGCGATTCTCCCGCCACCGCTACCGCGCTCGACGAGCTGAAGAAGCTCGAGCACGAAGGATGGAGCTTCGAAGACGCCGAAGCCTCGCTCGCCCTTCTGCTCCGCCGTCACATCGGCAAGAGCAAGGCCGCGCCCTTTGAGGTCGCCTCCTATCATGTCACCGCGCGCGGGACCAAGGGCTCTGCCTACTGCGAAGCCGTGGTGCGCCTGCGCATCGGCGGTGAGGAGGCCCTGACGGTGGCCGAGGGCGACGGACCGGTCCACGCTCTCGATCAGGCCCTCCGCTCTGCTCTCGTGAAGTCTTTCCCGAAGTTGGCGAAGGTCAGCCTCGTGGATTATAAAGTACGCATCCTCGGGGGGGCCGATGGTACCGCGGCCAAGACCCGCGTGGTCATCCGTTCCTCCGACGGCAAGGCCTCCTGGGGCACGGTCGGCGTCAGCGAAAATCTCGTCGAAGCCTCCCTTCAAGCGATTGTCGACGGTTACGCCCACGCACTATCCTGAGTTCCCGGCTGACGCGTTGACTGCCTACAAGGGCGGAGTAGAAACCATCACCCCCGTCCTTTATGCGTCCGCTTTTCCTACTCCTCGCTGCTGCGGCGGTCTCTGCCGCGGATACTTCCAAGTTGCGCATCGGTGAGCTGGCCAAATTCGGCGCGACGGTCGAGATCGCGAAGGGCGCCGCTCTGGCGGCCGAAGTCTATGCCCGCCCGCATACGAAGGAGTTGCCGAATCCAGTTTATCGGCTGAGCGACATCGCCTTCCTCGGCGCCGCTCGCAAAGAGAAGCTCGATGTTTATTTCCCAGCTGGCGCTAAGCGCGCGGATCGACCGGCCGTAGTCTTCATTCATGGCGGTGGCTTCACCGGCGGCGACAAGGCGGAGTATCGTTCCGCCAGCGTCAGCGCCGACCTCTGCCGCGCGGGCTACGTCGTCGTGAGCTGCAATTACAAGCTCGGCCCGATGACCCAGGCTGGCGTCTGGCCGCAGAACATCGCTGATTGCCGTAATGCCGTCCGTTGGGTGCGCGCGCATGCGAAGGAACTCGGCGTCAACCCGGACAAGATCGCCGTCGCCGGCGGTTCGGCGGGCGGCTACCTCGCTCTGATGGTTGGGCTTTCGGACGACAAGACCGGACCCGGCGGCGATCCCGCTGCGAAGCAATCGGCGAAGGTCTCCGCGGTCATCGATATGTATGGCATCGTGAATTTCGCTAAGCGCGGTAAAGGGGAGGTCCCAGGGACTTCGCCGGCGGAGCAGGCCGCTTACTTCCCTGAGTCCCAGTGCGACGCGCAGGATCCCGCCGTACTTATCCTGCACGGCACGGCTGACAGCACCGTCGATATTGCGCAGTCGGATGACATGGCAAAAGCGCTACGCTCGGCGAAGACACCCCATGAGTATATCGTCGTCGAAGGGGCGCCGCATACGTTCGATCTGCACCCCAAGGGCAAGAGCTGGAAGCGCACCGGCGTCGTCGAGGGAGCCGAAGTCAGCAGCACGTCGGACCAGCCCGACCTGGTCGCAGTCACCTTGGCGTTCCTCGCTCGGACGATCGGGAAATAACGCTTACTCCTTCAGGCGGGCCATCACCGTCGAGCCCTGGAGCTGGACGTCGAAACGGCCGGTGTCCTCGAGCATGCGGTAGAACTTCGCGTAGCGGGGGGCGTTGGCCTCGAGGCCGGGATGTTCTTGCAGCAGGAATTTCTTAATGACCTCGACCTTCAGCCATTCGCCCGGGGGGGCGAGGCCGGACGCGACGTCGACGAGCGCGTCGATGATATCTTGGCGCTGTTGCAGTTGGGCCCGTCGTTGATCGGCCTCGGCTTTGCCTTGGGCCTGCTGGGCGGAGGTGAGGTTCGGGCGGTCGCGGTAATCTTGGCCGGAGTTTTCCTGCGACGGGCGGGCTTCGCGCGGGGCGCGTGGTTCGCGGGTCTGGCGGGGTTCGCGCTGGACGCGTTCCGGACGGGGCTCCCGGGCTTCGCGCCGTGGGCCGGGCTCGCGCTGCGGGCGCGGAGCGTCCGCGAAACGAAGGTCCGGGAGCATCTTATCAAATTGGTCGAGCAAGGCGCCGATTTCCTTGTCCGTCTTCGGCAGGAGCGCACGCAGGGCTTGGGCGAGCAAGCCGAGGGCCTTGCGCGGATCGGACTTCGCCGCCTGCTCTCCGTCCAGACGATCGCGTAGTTCGGAAAGGTTCAGGTAGTGGTGCGCTGTGGAGCGGAGGGCCTTGTGCGTGCGTTCGCCCATCACGATGATGCGGACGCCGAGTCGCTTGGCATCCTCGACCACCGGGGTGAAATCACTGTCGTTCGTGACGAAGATCAGGGTCGTCGGCGGGTTGGTCCCGGCCATCAGCTTTACGGCGTCGATGGTCAGGCGCATGTCGGCGGCGTTCTTGCCGGGCGTGTAGCTGCGTTGGTCGACGAGTTCGAGCTCGGGCCAGTCCTGGGCGGCGGCGCGCCAGCCGCTGAGACGGCCTTGGAAATCGCCATAGGCGCGGGCCGCGGCGATTGCCGTCTCGCCGATGAAGCGGCGCAGGGTGGGTAGGTGCTGGTGCGAGACGTTATCCGCGTCGATCAGCACGCCGATGCGCTGATTGGCCTGGGCCTTGGCGGCCTCGGGCGTGGAGGTGGAGGCGGCGTCGGCTTGGCGACGGGCTGGCTTCACGCTGCGGCGCGAGGAAGGCTTGGTGGAGCGACCGCGCGCGGGAGCGGCGGCTTTCTTGGGCTTGGGTCGGGGCACGGCGGAAAAGGACCCTATCCGTGCGGCGAAAGGACCGACTCTACAATGCGAAACACCGGCCTCCTTGGTGGAGGCTAGCCGCCAGGTGCGCGGCATCCCTGCGTCGTCCACTCATTGGAACTTTTGGGGAATTCCTTTGTTAAATGAAGATGGATTGCCTCTTTCGCTCCTTTGGCCTTTTGGCCGCCGTCTGCTGGGGAGTCGTCGGCGGAGCCGCGGTTGAGCCGATGTGGATGGTCAAATCCGGGGCGTGGGGCGAGCTAGAGGTCCGGACGGTCTACCTGGAACCTCCGGAAAATCTTTTGGCGCTGGTGGCGAAACCCAGCACCGTGACCCGCTGGACTTTTGAGCAGAACACGCAGGGCGGCGTCCGCGTGATCCTGGCTAAGGCCGGCGTGCCCTTAGCAGTCATCGAACGTCTGCTCAGCCCGGTTCGGCTCGTGGAGAGCGGCAACAGTATCATCTTGCTACCCGAGCGGGAAGACCTCGTCGCCCTTAGCTTGGAGGTACGCAGCGCCCTTTACCTGGAACTCGCCAAGTCGTCGGCGAACGAATACCAGCGCGACCCGGTCTTCATCCTCGGTGGCGATGTCGACGACTGGCTGGAAGAGGTCCCGCTCACTTCCGGGCAGCGTGCCTTGTTCCGGCAGCTGCTTTGGCGACGTGGTAACGCCCTTGTCTTCAGTGATGTGCAGGCCTTGCTCGCCTTGGCCAAGGGGCCTGAGGAGGTGAGCGCCGTGTTCCGGAGTATCACCCGGGTGCGTAGTCTGGTCATCGGCCTCCGTCTACCGCTGACTGTGAATCGTGATGCTTTCATCGATTACTGGACGGCTGATCAGGTCGGGATGCCGCGTCTGGCGTTCATCCGCGCGGTGACCCAACGCCGAGCCAAGCAGGTCATCGACGTCACCCACTTTCTTCCTTCGGCGTTCCGACTCCGGATCTACAGTTTCCCGGAGCCTGAACTTGGTCTCAAGGACCGCTTTCCCGACTGCCATTGGACCTCCCTCAATTTCTTCAATCCAGAGCCCAAGGACATCTACCTCGATACCCGCCAGGCCGCCGAGCATCTCCTGAAGGACTACGTCGCGGTCGATGCGCCCTACCGATATGGAGACGTGCTCTGCTTCCTGGATGATGGCGAAGGCCTGCACACCTGCGTCCATATCGTGGACGACATCGTGCTGACCAAGAACGGAGACAGTATCCTGGCGCCATGGACCCTGATGAGGCTCCGAGATGTCGACGAAATCTATCGTCGCACTCCGAATACTCGTATTCAGGCCTATCGGCTCAAGAAGTAGTCCCCCGGTTCGCGTTGCTGTCCCCGGCGGGAATCGAACCCACATCCTCGGTTTAGGAAACCAATGTTCTATCCATTGAACTACGGGAACGCATGGGTAAGTTAGCCCGGCGAGGGGTGGTCGGGCAAGCCTGCAACGGCGGGGGGGCTTGACTCCGGCGGGTTTGAACCAATTTCTCTCCTATGTCCGTTTTCCTGCCTGTCCTCGCTGAAGCCGCCTTGGTGATCCCCGGCTGGGCCTGGGTCGCCTTCTTGGGCTTCGTCGTCTTTATGTTGGCCCTTGATTTGGGCGTGTTCAACAAGACGGACCACATGCCCTCCTTCAAGGAAGCGGTGGCCTGGTGTGTCGTCTGGGTCTCACTGGCGGTCGGCTTTGGTTTCCTGCTGTCTGCTTGGCGGGGACCGGAGGACGCCCAGTTGTTCGCCGCCGGCTATGTCCTCGAACTCGCCCTCTCGGTCGATAATCTCTTCATCTTCATCCTGGTCTTCGCCCACTTCAAGATCCCGGATCACCTGCAGCACCGCGTCCTTTTTTGGGGCATCATCGGGGCAGTCGTCATGCGGGCGGCCTTCATCATCGTCGGCGTCGCGGCCGTCGAGAGCTTCACTTGGCTACTCCCGGTCTTCGGTGCTTTCCTCGTCTTCACCGGGGTCAAGCTGGCCCTGTCGCGGGACGAGCATGAAGGCAAGGGCATGGACGAGAACCTGTTCGTGCGGCTGGCCCGGAAGTTCTTCCCGCTCACGCCCCGTTTACATGGCAACAAGTTCTGGGTCACGGAAGAGGGCGTCCGCCGGTTCACCCCGCTCTTCCTCGTGCTGCTCGTTGTCGAGGGCACCGACCTGATTTTCGCGATCGATTCCATCCCCGCCGTGCTGGGCATCCTGCCTCCCGAGATGTCCATCGAGGATAAGCGCTTCATCGCTTTCACCTCCAATATCTTCGCCATCATGGGGCTGCGCTCGATGTATTTCGCCTTGGCGGGCTTCATGCACTTATTCCGTTTCCTCAAGCCGGCCTTGTCCTTCATCCTGGTCTTCATTGGCGTTAAGATGATCCTGCCGTGGGCTGCCGGTCTAGGTCAGCCCGACGGACAGTTCGCCGGCTGGGCGCAGGCCCTCGTCCACGAAGGCCGGTTGCATGTCCCGACTTCGGTCTCCCTCTCCATCATCGGCTTCGTCCTGGCCATCGCCATCGCCCTCTCGGTCGCGTTCCCGAAGAAGAAATAGGAAAGATTTGGTGTTTCCACCCGCGCGGCTCGCCGCCACGCTGGAGGCGTGTTCCGAGGCCGCTATAAGCTTTACCTGCCCTACCTGAAGGGTAGCCGTACGCTCCTCTTCTTGTCGTTGCTTGCGGCTATCGTCTTCGCCGCGGCCAACGCCTTCGGGCTGCCGTTCTTGGTCGGCAAGGTGTTGCCGGCGGTTTTCGGTGATGCCGCGGCACGCGCCGCCCCTCTCTTGTCCTGGCCCAAGTGGCTCGGCGGCCAGCCGGCGTTCACTCTGCCGGAGGGCTACGAGATGGTCTTCGCCGTCGCGTTCCTGCCCGCAGTCATGCTGGTCCGCGGCCTCGGCGAATTCTTTTCGACCTACCTACTCAATCTCGCCGGCCTGCGCGTCATCGAGGCGGTGCGTCGCGATGTGTTCGCGAAGCTGCAGCAACTTCATCTCGGCTTCTTTGGAAAGCTCTCCATTGGCGACTTGCTTTCTCGCCTGATTGCCGACGCCAATTCGGTTCGGCTGGTGCTGGTCGACGTCTCGAACGACCTCATTGTCCAGCCGCTGTCGATGGTCTTCGCGCTGGCTTACGTGGTGTTCATCTGTTTCTCCCACGAGAGTGGCTATTGGTTCCTGGCTTGCCTCTTGGTCGTCCCCGCCGCGGTCCTGCTCGTGCGCGGCGTCGCGGTGCGTATTCAGACCCGGATGCGTCAGGGCATGGAGTCGGCCTCCGATTTAAACAGCATTGCGGTCGAGAATCTCCAGTCCGCCCGCGAGGTCCGTGCCTACGGCCTCCAGGAACGCGAAGCCCAGCGCTTCAACCAAGCCAGCCAAGAAGGCCTGCGCATTCAGGGTAAGCTGGTGCGCTACGAGAAAGCCCTCTCGCCCTTGGTCGAGATTACCGCCGCCGTGGGGATTTCTGCGGCCATCGCTGTCGGCGCGATGAACGGCTTCACGATGAGCGAACTGATCTCGCTCATCATCGCCTTCTATTTCGCCTACGGACCGATCAAGCGGCTGGGCAATGTGAGCAGCCGGCTGAGTATGGCCGCTCCCGGGCTTGTTCGCCTGGAGGAAATTATCCTCGCCAAAATCGAGGTGGATGACGCGCCCGACGCCCGTCCGCTCGGGCGGGTCCACGGCGATCTCGAGATGCGCGGCGTCTCCTTCAGCTATGGCGCCGACCCAGTGCTGGCGGACGTCACGTTGAAGATACCCGCTGGCCAGTCCGTCGCGCTCGTCGGCCCAAGCGGTGCCGGGAAGAGCACCTTCGTGAACCTGGTCCCCCGCTTCTTCGACCCGCAGCAGGGCGCGATTCTTATCGACGGACACGATCTCCGTCAGGTGCGGCAGGCCGACCTGCGCGCCAACATCGCGTTGGTCTCGCAGGAGCCAGTCCTTTTCAACGAATCGATTCTCGAGAACATCCGTCTCGGCCGGCCCGCCGCCACCGATGCGGAAGTCCGCGACGCCGCCCGTCTGGCCGGCGCGCTCGAGTTCATCGAGGCCCAGCCCGAAGGCTTCCTAACCAAGGTCGGCGAGCGGGGCGGGCGTCTTTCCGGCGGCCAGCGCCAGCGCGTTTCCATCGCCCGCGCCTTCCTCAAGGATGCAACCATCCTCATTCTTGATGAAGCCACGTCCGCGCTCGACACGGATACCGAGCGCAGTATCCAGCAGTCTCTCGCGCTCCTGATGAAGGGCCGCACGACGCTCATCGTGGCACACCGATTTAGCACCATCCGCGACGTGGACCGCGTGCTGGTCTTCGAAGGTGGCCGCATCGTGGCGGACGGCCCGCGCGAAGCCGTCTACGCCTCTTCCGACCTCTTCCGTCGCCTCTGGGATAACCAGGCTAAGAACCTCGTCTGAGATGCGCCTGCTGGTCGTCAAGTTCACCGGGCTGCGCGGCGCGTTGGCCGCGACGGCGGGTTTGCGCACGATCCGCGAACGTCATCCCGGCGCGCAGGTCACCTTCGTCACCACGCCGGGCGCCGAAGTCGCCCTCGAAGGCTGCCCCGCCGTGGTCGAGGCCATCGGCTTCGGCGACGACGGCTCAACCCTGGCTTTAGTTTCCCGCCTACGCAGGCAGCGCTTCGATTTTGCCCTCGCGCTCGGCGGCCATCCGCTCGCGCACCGCCTCGTGGCCCTGAGCGGCGCCACGGTCCGGGCCTGCGGCGGCCAGGCGCCTTTCTATCTCCGCCCCCTGATGCACCGGCAGGTCTTCGGTGCCGTCGTCGACCCGCACGAGGCCGCCCGCGACCATGAGGTCATGGCCCGCGTCCTCGGTTTCCATGCCGAGACGCCGGCGATGTGGTTCGCCCCGTCGCGTATGCAGGAGCATGGCATGATGCTGGAGGAGGGACGCTTCGCGATTATTCACCCTGGAGCGACCCGCCCCGAACGCATCCTGGAGATCGATAAGTGGGCACAGGTGGCGCGCGACCTCGTCGCCTCCCGCACGGTCGAGCGCATCGTTGTCTCGGCCGGGCCCGGCGGCGCCGAGCGCATCATGGCGGAGGCGTTGTGCGGGCTGATCGGTCCGGTGGCGATGTCGACTGGCGGCCGACTCCGCTTCTCGCAGCTCGCCCGGCTCATCAAGGAGTCACGCCTCTTCCTCGGCGCGGATTCCTCTGTCTTGCAGCTCGCGGCGGCCGTCGGCACGCCGGTGGTGGGCGTCTTTGGCCCGTCTGACTACGCGCGGGCCCGTCCGTGGGGCACCGTTAGCCGGGTTGTGCGGGTCGATACGGCGATGTTCGAGGGTGAGCTACGCTCCGACTACTTGGCGCGCATGGACCGGGCCTTGGCTCGGATCACCGCCCAGCAGGTCACGCAGGCGGCGGAGGAGGTCATCCGCATCACGACGCCCTGAGGGCGTCGCTTGACCTGTCGGCGACTTCTGCGACCTTACGCCCGTGTCCAGTGCCCCCGCCCATTACGACGCCGTCATCATCGGCGCCGGCATGTCCGGCCTCGCCGCCGCGGTCCGCTTAGGAATGTTCGGCCGTAAGGTCCTCGTGCTCGAGCGGCATAACTCCCCGGGCGGGCTCAATTCCTTCTACGCCCGCGGCAAAAGGAAGTATGATGTCGGCCTGCATGCCTTGACGAACTGGGTGCCTGAAGGCGTCAAAGGGGCGCCGCTCGTGAAACTGATGCGCCAACTGCGAATCCGCCGCGAGGAACTTGACCTGTGTCCGCAACTCGGATCCCGCGTTACCATGGCCGGGAAGAATCTGCGGCTGAACAACGACTACGAATCCCTGCTGGCCGATGTCGCCCGCGAATTCCCCCAGTCTGTCGACCGCTTCCGCGCGCTGGATGCCTGGATCGCCGGGCTGGATGAAGCCGCCCTCGAGGCTCATGGCGGATCGGCTCGCGCTTTACTCGATGAGCGCCTCGGCAATCCATTACTCCGCGACATGCTGCTCTTGCCGACCTGCTTCTACGGCAGCGCGCTGGAGGATGATATCGAAGTCTCGCAGTTTGCCGTGATGTGGCGCTCGCTTTTCCGCGAAGGCTTTGCGCGTCCGTTCATCGGCGTACGACAGGTCATCCGTTTGCTTACCGACCGTTGCCGCGAGCACGGCGTGGAGCGCCGCATGAAGTGTGGCGTCATGAAAATCGAAGTGCGCGCTGGCCGGGCGGCTGCGCTCATCCTAGACGATGGGACCGAAGTCACCGCGGGCGCGGTTTATTCTTCGGCCGGGGCGGTCGAGACGATGCGCTTACGTTCGGACACGGCTCCCACGGCCGCGGCCTCCGAGATCGGCCGGCTCGGCTATGCCGAGACCATTGCGACCTATGACCCGGCGGCTTTCGCCGGCTTCGGCTGGCAGGACACCATCGTCTTCTTCTGCGATGATGAGCGTTTCAGTTATCGTGCGCCCAAAGAATTGGTGGACCCGCGTTCGGGCGTAATCTGCATCCCCAATAACTATCAGTATGGCGAGGGTAGGGCGTTGGACGAAGGCTGGCTGCGGGTCACTTCCTTGGCTAACCACGACGCCTGGTGTGCGTTGCCGGAGGAAGAGTATCTGGCCCGCAAGCAGGAATGGTGCGGCCGCCTTAATCGCGTCGCCCGCGCCCATCTGCCCGTCGTGGCCGCCGCGGCCCATGATGCCGCACTCACCTCGACCGATGTCTTCACGCCCCGGACTGTCCGTAAGTTTACCGGCCACCTCAACGGCGCCATCTACGGCTCGACCGTCAAGCGGCGCGACGGCCGGACCGACCTCGAGAACCTCTTCTTGATTGGTACAGACCAAGGTTTTCTGGGGGTTACCGGGGCAATGTTGTCTGGCATTTCCATGGCCAATCTGCACGGTCTGAAGGCGTAACCCCGCCGTCATGAGTACTTCCGCATTCCCGGCCGAGCAACGCCCTCTCTGGAGGGACCTCCTCCATCCCGCCGTCATCGTCGGCGCCCTCGGTTATTTCGTCGATATCTACGACCTGACCCTGTTCATGACCGTGCGCGAGCAGAGCCTGCGCGACCTCGGGCTCGGGCATCTCATCAAGGGAGGGCAGTGGTACCACGACCTGATGTCCTGGCAGATGGCCGGTATGCTTCTTGGTGGTATCTTCTTTGGGATCCTCGGCGACCGCATGGGCCGGCTCACGACGCTCTTCGGTTCGATTCTGCTTTATTCTGTGGCCAACATCGCGAACGGCTTCGTGAACAGCTTCGAAGCCTACGCGGCCTGGCGCTTCATCGCCGGCATCGGACTGGCGGGCGAGCTCGGCGGCTGCATCGCGCTCGTGTCCGAGTCCCTCTCCAAGGAACGCCGCGGCTACGGCACCGCACTCGTCGCGACCGTCGGCGTCTTCGGGGCTGTGGTGGCAGGCCTGATGGCCGAGGTCGTGACCTGGCGCACCAACTTCTTCATCGGCGGCGGCCTCGGCCTAGCGCTGCTGGCCATGCGCGTGGGCGTACGCGAGTCTGGGATGTTCAACCAAGCCAAGGCCGAACAGGCGACTGGGGCGGTCTCGCGCGGCAATTTCTTTGCGCTATTCACCAGCCGCGACCGCTTCGCCCGGTATGCGCGCTGTATCCTAATCGGGTTGCCGACGTGGTTCATGATTGGCATTCTCGTCCAGCGCGCCGGCACGCACTTCGCCCCGGCCATGGGCGTCGACGGGGCGATCCTGTCCAGCCGCGCGGTGGCGCTTTTCTACCTCGGCCTCACCTTCGGCGACTTCGGCAGCGGCTTCGGCAGCCAGCTGATCAAGTCCCGCCGCAAGACGGTTTTCGCGTTCCTAGTCTTCAGCGCCGTCTGCGTGGGCGTCTACCTGCTGGGGACGACGGGCTGGACCTCGACCCGTTTCTACGGACTCATCTTCCTGCTTGGCCTCGGTATGGGGTATTGGGCGATCTTCGTCACGATTGCCGCCGAGCAGTTTGGCACGAACCTGCGCGCCACCGTGGCGACGACCGTGCCTAACTTCGCCCGTGGTTCCCTCGTGCCGCTCACCTTGGGTTTCACCTGGCTGACCGGTACGAGCGAACAGCCTTGGCTCAGCGCCCCGCAGGCTGCTGGCGTCTTGGCGCTGATCTGCTTTAGCGCCGCCTTCCTCGCCCTATGGGGCATGGAGGAGACGTACGGCAAAGATCTGGACTATCAGGAGAAGGAGTAATCCTTACTTCTTTTCGGGCGCCGGCAGGTCGGCCACGCAGCGGAAGCCGGCGTGGTTCGTCGAGGTCAGCGTATCAAGGCCTTGGCGGGACGTCGCGCGATAACGGAAGCAATAGCCCTCGTCGCACAGCCAGGAGCCGCCGCGGAGCACGTGCTGGCCGAAGCCGGTCTTCTCGGGGTCGTAGCCGATGGCCGGCCCGATGGGTCCTTCCTTCGGCGAGACCTTGTAGTATTCGAGGCCGTACCAGTCTTCGCACATCTCCCAGACATTCCCGGCCATATCGTAGAGGCCGTAGCCGTTGGGGGGGAATGATTTCACTGGGGCGACGCCGGTGAAGCCGTCGATGCCGTTGTCACGCTCAGGGAATTTACCCTGCCAATGATTGCACATGATTTTGCCGCCTGGTTTTTCCTCGTCGCCCCAGACAAAGGGCTTGTCCTTGAGCCCGCCGCGGGCGGCGAACTCCCACTCGGCCTCGGTCGGCAGGCGCTTACCAGCCCACTTGGCGTAGGCCTGGACGTCTTTGTAGGTCAGGCAGAGCACTGGGCGGTCCATGCGCTCCTTGATGGTGGAATTAAGGCCTTCGGGTCGACGCCAGTTCGCGCCGGCGGTGAAGCTCCACCAAGGCAGGTTGGCGCCGCCGCACTGGAACGGATTGACGCCGGAGACCTTCTTGAAAAGTAGCGAACCTCCCTTGAGGTATTCCGGGGGCGCTTGGGGGAAATCCCGCGGGTCGAGGTCCTTCTCGGCGTCGGTGACATATTGGGTCGCGTCAACGAAGTCCTGAAACTGCGCGTTGGTGACTTCGGTGATATCCATCCAGAAGCCTTTGACGACGACGGCGTGCCCCGGCGCTTCTTCGGCGTGCTTCTCGTCCGCCTTACTGGTGCCCATGGTGAATTCCCCGCCCGGGATCCAGACCATGCCGGTGGTTGCCGGGCTTGCGGGCGCGGCGGCCGAGTTGTTCAAGGCGAGGACAATGAAGGGCACCACCATCAGGACGACGGCGATGATGATGATCCAGGCCTTGGCGTTGCGGGCGGGTTTCGGGCTGTCGGCGGAGTCCATGGGGAGATTGGTCATGTTGGTGGAAGGGCGGGGCAGGGCGAACCTTTTGCGGTACCCGGTCGGATATCGCCTCGCCCAGCGGGCCCATTTCGCCTTATCCAGAGGCAGCATGAGCTCGTCCCAAGAAGAAGTTCTCCAGATTTTCAAGGATTCGAAGGCCCTCCTGACTGGTCATTTCGTCCTGCGCTCCGGTCTCCATAGCGGTCACTTCTTCCAGTGCGCCCAGGTTTGCCAGCACATGGATAAGGTCACGCGCCTGATCGAGCTGCTGCGCCCGAAGCTCGCGGCGCATCCTTGCGACACGGTGCTCGCTCCAGCGATGGGTGGCCTCGTGGTCGGGCAGGAGATCGCCCGCCAGCTCGGGGTGCGCTTCGTCTTCGCCGAGAAGGAGAACGACAAACTGGTGCTGCGTCGTAACTTCACCTTCCGTCCCGGTGAGCGCGTGCTTGTCGCCGAGGACGTCGTCACCCGCGGCGGCCGCGCCCAGGAGTGCCTCGACCTGCTCAAGATTGCCGGCGCCTCCGCCGTCGCCGTGGCTTCTCTGGTCGATCGTTCGGCTGGCCAGACCAAGTTCAGCGTTCCCTTCGTCTCACTGCTGGAACTCAATTTCCCGACTTACGCTGCCGATGCCGTGCCGGCCGAGTTGGCGAAGGTCCCAGCGTCCAAGCCGGGTTCGTGATTACGGTGGCGGGTGGCGGCACCCATTGTGGGTAAATTCGCCAGAAAACCCTGATTAAGGGTTCTTATCTCCCTTGTGCCTTGCACCCCGGCGGGCAGTTCCCTACGCCCAACCTTCTCCCTTTCCATGGATCGCAAGAACTTCTTCCTGGGTATGGCCTGCATCATCGCCGCCTTCGCCTTTTTCTTCCTGACCAAGCCCGTGCCGCCGCCCGTCGCGCCGTCGGCTCCGGTCTCCGCCTCCGCCCCCGTCGCCCCGACGACCCTTGCGGCCAAGGCGGCTACCGCGTTGGCTCCGTCCGCGCTGGCCGCCCAGCCCGTCCCCCTCGCCGAGGCCAAGAGTTTCTTCATCGAGAACTCCCATCTCAAGGTGACGCTCACCAGCCGAGGTGGCGCGATCTCGAAGATCGAACTGAAGAAGGAATTCGCGGACGTCGCCAAGTCTGGCATCGTCATCTTCAACGCCGGCAATGCCGAGTCGGCGCTGGCCCTAGCGGTGAAAGACCAAGCTTCGGGCAAGTTGGAGGCCGTCCTCTCCGAATTCGTCGTCCAGCCGGGTGCCTCGGCCGACGCAATCACCCTTGTCGGCGCTCTCGCCGGCGCTCGCGTCGAACGCACCTTCTCCTTCGTCGCCCCGCAGGACGGCGTGACGCCCGAACCTTACTCCCTGCGTTTCGCCACGAAAGTCATCCCGGTCGACGGTAAGCCAGCCCCTTCGATCTGGATCTCGACCGGTTGCTGGCAGCCGACCGAGGCTGATTCCATTAACCAGTTCCTCTCCGTGCTCGCCTACGACGGGGACGAGCTGACGCGCGTCGGCCTCGATACCTTCACGGACTCCAGCGGTTTCCTCGGCCTCGGCGCGCACAAGGCGGAGCTGGAGCACCCGATTGCTTCCGTCGCCAAGCCGCTCCTCTGGGTGGCCTCCGGCAACCAGTTCTTTGCCTCGATTCTTCATCCGGCCGATGCCACCGCCCGCGGCCAGCGGACCGAGGTTATCGTGCTGCCGGTGCCGCTTACGGGCGATCAGCGGACCCTGCAGGCCTTTGCTTCTTGGGAGACGGTCCCGGCCGCCGACCTTTCCCGCACCCTCGCAGGCGACTTCTTCGTCGGCCCCAAGGAATACGCCCGCGTCGCCGCGCTCCCCGATGGTCAGGTCGCCGTGCTCCAGTTCTCAAAACTGCTCGGCTTCATCTCTTTCGGCGCCATCTGCAAGCTGCTGCTGGCCATTCTCGGCGGCGTCCATTGGCTCATCGATTGGAGCGGCAGCTGGTCCTGGGGCTGGGCCGTCGTGCTGCTGACTTGTCTCATCAAGGTCGTCACCTGGCCGCTGACCGCGGTCCAGATGAAGGCCGCGAAGAGGATGCAGAAGTTCGCCAAGCCGATGCAGGATATCCGTGAGAAGCTGAAGGATAATCCGGAGAAGATGCAGAAGGAGCTCATGAAGCTCTACACCGAGAATAAGATCAACCCGTTCGCTGGTTGCCTGCCGATCCTCATCCAGATGCCGATCTTCTTCGGCCTCTATGTCGCCTTCCAGACCACCGTCGAGCTGCGGCTGCAATCCTTCCTGTGGATCAACGACCTTTCCGCTCCGGACACCATCTTCCGCATCGCCGACTTCCCGGTGAATGTGCTCCCGATCCTGATGGGCCTCACGATGTGGCAGTCGATGCGCATGACCCCGAACCCCTCGGCGGACAGTTCGCAGAAGACGATCTTCTTGGTGATGACCCTGCTGTTCCCGGTCATCTGTTACCCGATGCCGGCCGCCCTGACGCTCTACATGACGATCCAGAATCTGTTGACCATACTCCAGACCTGGCTTACTAAGGATGAACCTGCCGTCACGGTAATCCCGCCGGTGGCGAAGAAGGTCAAAGGCTGATTACCCCCTCTCCCCATGTCTGGTCATAGCAAATGGCACACGACGAAGCGGCATAAGGCCGTGATTGACGCTAAGCGCGGCAAAATCTTCTCGGTCCTCGCCAAGGAAATTACCCTCGCGGCGCGTGCCGGCGGAGGCAGCCCCGAATCCAATACGCGTCTGCGCGCGCTGATCGATAAGGCCCGCGCCGCCAACATGCCGGCGGATAACATCAAGCGCGCGGTCCAGAAGGGAACCGGCGAGATTCCCGGCGTGATTTACGAAGAGATTGTCTACGAAGGCTACGCCCCGGGCGGAGTCGGACTCATCGTCGAAGTCACCACCGACAATAAGAACCGTGCCGCCGCCGAAGTCCGTCAGGCCTTCAATGATAACGGCGGCAATATGGCCCAGACCGGTGCCGTGTCCCATAGCTTTCTGAAGAAGGGCCAGTTCCTCATCGGTGCCTCCCAGATCGGCGAAGACGCTCTCATGGAGCTCGTGCTCGAGGCCGGCGCCGAAGATGTCGTGAACAACGGCGACCACTTCGAGGTGCTTTCCCCGATCGCGGCCTTTGACGCCATTTCCAAGGCGCTGCAGGAGAAGTCTATCAAGCCTGAGTCGGCCGAACTGGCCTACATCTCCAGCATCCCCGTCCCGGTCGGCGATGCCGCCGTGGCCAAGCAGGTCTTGGAACTCATCGATGCCCTCGAGACCTTGGACGATGTCAAAGCCGTCCACGGCAACCAGGAGATCGACGATAAGTTGATGTCCTGAGTCGGGCGGATTACCGCCCATGCTTTCCGGCTTCACTGTACCGCCGTCCCGGGTAGTGTGACCGCATGTCCGCGCCTCGAAGCCAGCCCAGCAGTATCTCCTCCGGCGTCCGGACGGCGGCGCGCGCCGTAATCCTGCGGGGCGGCGACCTGCTCGCGATTCGCATCCGGTCTGAAGAAGGAGACTTCCTCGTCCTGCCTGGAGGCGGCCAGAACCACGGCGAGACGTTGCGTGATACCGTCCGACGCGAAGTCCTCGAAGAGCTCGGCCTCGCGGTCGTACCGCAGGGTCTGCTCTACCTCCGCGAATACGTCGGCAAGAACCATGCCCTGCGCCGGATTCACAGCCACTTCCATCAGGTCGAGGCGGTCTTCCATTGTCGCTGCGATGATTTCTCCCCCATCGGCGAAGGGAAGGGGCATGACCGCCGGCAGGTGGGCTTCGAGTGGCTGCCGTTGGCGCAACTGGCGGATTACCCCCTTTCGCCCCGGGGCTTGGGGGAGGTCATCGCGAAGGCCTTGCAGGAAGGGTCCGCGACCTACCTCGGGGACGTGTATTGAAGGCTTGCCAGCGGGTGGCCGCCTCCCTTTGTTCATTTTCCCTTTGCAGGGAGTATAGCTCAGTTGGTTAGAGCGCCTGATTGACATTCAGGAGGTCGATGGTTCAAGTCCTTCTACTCCCACCACTTCGTAGCCCCGGCCTGGTCCCCCAGTCCGGGGCTCTTGTTTGGCGGGTGGTCCCGACACCTTTTTTCTCGCTCATCCCCATCCCTTGTCCCTACCCCTATGGGACTTCATTTTCCATCATGAGCAGCACCCAAATCGTCGACATCAAAGCCCGCGAGATCCTCGACTCCCGCGGCAATCCTACCATCGAAGTCGATGTCGTCCTCGCCTCCGGCGTCCGCGGCCGCGCGGCCGTCCCGTCCGGCGCGTCGACCGGCACCTACGAAGCCCACGAACTCCGTGATAGCGACGTGAGCCCCAAGGCCTTCGCCAAGGGCATCGACCCGAAGAAGCGTTACAACGGCAAGGGCGTCCTCAAGGCCGTCGAGAACGTGAATGAAGAAATCGCCTCCCTCCTCGTCGGTCATGACGCGCAGGACCAGATCGGCATCGACACCGCGATGATCGGCCTCGATGGCACCAAGAACAAGAGCAAGCTCGGTGCCAACGCCATCCTCGGCGTCTCGATGGCCGCCGCCCACGCCTCCGCCGCCGCCCTCGGCCAGCCCCTCTACCGCTACATCGGCGGCCCGAACGCCAAGGTCCTCCCGATGCCGCTCATGAACATCATGAACGGCGGCGCCCACTCCGACGCCCCGGTCGACATTCAGGAATTCATGGTCGTCCCGAAGGGCGCCAAGTCCTTCAGCGAAGCCCTCCGCATGGGTACCGAGATCTTCCACGCCCTCAAGAAGGTGCTGAAGGCCCAGGGTCTTTCCACCTCCGTTGGTGACGAAGGCGGTTTCGCCCCGAAGGTCGCTTCCAACGAAGCTGCCCTCGAAGCCATCGCCGCGGCCGTCAAGGCCTCCGGTTACAAGCTCGGCAAGGAAGTCTTCCTCGCCCTCGACGTCGCTGCCTCCGAGTTCTTCGACGAGAAGACCGGCAAGTACACCTTCCACAAGTCCGATAAGTCTCAGCGTAACTCCGATCAGATGATCAAGTTCTACCAGGACCTGCAGAAGCGCTACCCGATCGTCTCGATCGAGGACGGCTTCTCCGAGGCTGATTGGACTGGTTGGAAGAAGGCCACCGACGCCATGGGCGCCAACACCCAGCTCGTGGGCGACGATCTCTTCGTCACCAACACCGAGTTCCTCTCGCGCGGCATCAAGACCAAGACCGCCAACTCGATTCTCGTGAAGGTGAACCAGATCGGTTCCCTGACCGAGACCTTCGACGCTGTCTCCATGGCCCAGCGCGCCGGCTACTCCGCCATCATCTCGCACCGCTCCGGTGAGACCGAAGACGCCACCATCGCGGACATCGCCGTCGGCCTCAACGCCGGCCAGATCAAGACTGGCTCCCTCTGCCGCTCCGACCGCGTCGCCAAGTATAACCAGCTCCTCCGCATCGAGCAGGAACTCGGCAGCCGCGCCATCTACGCCGGTAACACCTGCACCTGGGGCGCCTAAGTCCTGGATATAGGTCAAACAAAGGGCCGCCCAGTGGGCGGCCCTTTTTCGTGGTCCGTACCGGCGGCGCTTACTTTGACTCCAGACCGACGGAGTTCACCGCGACGACTTCGTATTTAGCGCCGGCCTTGGCGCCCTTGTCGATGAAGCGCATCTGGGCGAGCGGTAGTTCTGGCGTATCGCCATAGCTCATGCCCTGAAAGAGTGGCCGACCATACGGATTGACGAGTTTCTCCGGCACGCGACCGACGACCTGGCCGTCCTTCTTGGACAGCCAGAAACCTCTTTGGTTCAAGCCAGCGTTGGCTGGACGGCGACCCGGATACGCCTAGGTTCAGGTCATGGACACCCCTAAGCCATTGGCCGGACAACTCGTCGAGTGCGAGCAGTGGTGCGCCGAGCGGGCGGAGAAGGAGTATCTCGCCGTTGCCACGAAGGGGTTACGCGTCTTGCCGGAACACCACGCCGAACTCTCGACGCCTTTCCCTGGGCAGGAGCCTCGCGCCAACGGCTGGTTGCTGCGCTCCGACGTCATCGGCTTCGGTAGCTGGCTGCTACTGTCCTTAGTCTTGGTCGCGGGCGTGGGGACGATTTTCGTCTCGGTCTTCCCGTACGTGCAGAAGACTGCTCATCCCTTCCTTTACGCTACGTTGCTGACCATTCCGGCCTGCCTGCTGATGATCTATTTACCGTTCCGGATGATCCTGCAGAGCCACGAAGTCGTTTTCGGCGATGATGTCTTGGTCGTCCGCCGTCGCACCTTCGGCTACCTGGCTGGAGAGTGGCGCCTGCCGTTGGACGGAGAGGTCCACGTCGGACTTGCCTATCGTGGTGTCCAGGTTTCGCGGGGTCCCAAATCGGTCGGGACTTGGGGGCAGTTATCCGTGGTCGTGGGCTCAGGCGCAGCGGAAGTGGCCTTCGGGACGCAACTGGACCACAATGAGCGGGCCCGGCTCGCCATCCTGATCGACCATTACTTCAACGGCGTTGCCTAAGCCCAGCCATCAGGTCATCAACTATCATGGGACTCATCAAAGACCTCGGCACTAAGTTCGTCCGCATGAAGGAAGAGGCAGAGGCGCGGCAGGCGGCGCTGCAGGCCGGTCGCCCGGCGAAAGCGTTGACGGATGAGGAGTTAGCGAAAGGTCACCCCAGGGTCTCTTCTGAGACCGATTTCCAAGGTGTCCACTATGGCGTGCGCCTTGGTTCCTGGTTCGGATGGATCTGGCTGATCTTCACCTGTGTCCACTGCGTCGCGCTTTTCTACGGGATGTCCCAGGGGTCGGTGAAGGTGAACGGACGGATGGTCACGCAGCCTGACTGGTGGCATTTCGCGCTGTTGGCCCTCTTCTACGTACCGTTCTTCCTCGTGGGCTTCGCCTTTACCGTCGCGCGCTATCGCGTGACCCTGAGCGACGCCGCCGTCGTCGTCCGCTGGCGTATCCTGCCGTATCTCGGCTGGACGTGGACGCTTCCGGTGGGCGAAGGGGTCGCGGTGACGTTGGCCTTCCGTGGGTCGCGTGAAAATAAGAAGCCGGTCGAATCGGTAGTCGTCGCTTCCCTCGGCAAGGAGACGCACTTCGGGGCATTTCTGCCGGCTGACGTGAAGGAGTTCCTCACGGGTGCCATCCGGCATTATTACGGTGAATCTGTCGCCGAGGTCGTATCGACTCCGTTCATCCCTACCGACTAAGCCTCAGCGGTCGGCCGGATCGATGGCGCGGAACTTGATGACGGTGTTGCTGGCGGGCTCATAGAGCACGCCGATGCGTCCGTCCTTGAGGAGCGCCATGCTGCTGTAAGCGAAGGGGCCAGGGAAGGTGAGGCGCGAACTGGACCAGGTGCGTCCGTCGTCGTTCGTGAGGCGTAGCGTGCCGTTGGCGCGCTTGGGTCCGGCGGCATTAAGGAAGGCGATGGTACGGTCATCCAGGCGAAGCAGGCTACCTTGGCAGATGGGGTCGGTCAGGACGGCGTCCTCGGCGGCCTGAGTCCGGGTCTCGCCGGCGTCTTGTGACCAAGAAATCTTGCGCAGGCTGGACCCGCGACGCCAGCTGCGAGAATTCAGGTAAAGGCCGCCGCCGACGGACTCGGCCACCTGGACTTCGTTCAGCTGGATTGTTTCGGTCTGCGGCACTTTCTCGCCGCGCTTCCACGTGGCGCCAGCGTCGTCGCTATAGGCGATCCAGTTGTAGAAGTTCTTCTTCGTGTCCTGAGAGTTAAACGGGATGACCAGACGGCCAGCCTTGGGGCCCGACTTGAGCTGGATGCCGATGCCAGGTCCGGAAGCGGTGGTGATAGCTTCGTCGGGTTTCAGGGTCGCGGAGACGTCGGTCGGCTTGCTCCACGTCACGCCATCGTCATCGGAGGTGATGAAACAAGAGCGATTGCCCTTGGGGTCGGCGGGCCCGACGGGCAGGCCTCCGAATTCATGGCTACCGCTGGGAAAAACCTGATAGAAAAGGAAGATGCGGCCAGACTTAGTTTCTTGGACGAGGCAGGGGTTATTGCAGCTGTCCGCACCCTGTTCGTAGGCGATGCGTGGCTTGGACCAGGTGGCACCTTCGTCTTTCGAGAAGGAGATCACCAAGTCGTTGCTGGCTTGGTCGGTGGGCTTGTCGCGTCCTTCGGCGACGGCGAGCAGCGTGCCCTGCTGCGTGCGTAGCAGCGAAGGGATGCGCACCGAGGGGTGCGAAAGATTCTGCTTGGCCTCGAAGACGATGATGTCGGTTCCGTCTGCCGCGAATACGCTGACGGCGAGCAGGCTGAGGAGGAGGGCGAAGCGCATGTTTAGAAATTCCAGCTAAAGAAGCCGATCGCATCGAGTTCACCGATCATCTTCTTGGTCTCGGCGGCGTCGGGGTTGCCATTAGGCAGGCGGGCGGGGCCGAGCGGCACGCCGAGGTGCCCCATCAAGGCCTTGGCCGCGCCCATATAGCCACGCTTGGCGAGAATATCGACGACCGGCTGGACCTTGGCCTGTTCGGCTTCGGCCAAGGCGGTGTCGCCTTTCGCATGCGCCGCAATCGTGCGGAGTAAGGGGCCGGCGTTGAAGTTATAGGTACTACCGACTCCGGCCGTGGCCCCGGCGCGTAGCGCCAACAGGAAGCGTTCGTCGATGCCGTAGGGTAGGTCGAAGCGGCCGCCTTCGAGCAGTTGGGCCCTACGCATCGCGTCGAGGTCAGGGTTGGAATACTTTACGCCCGCAAGGTTCGGGATAATCGGCGAGGCGGCCTTGAGGAACTCATCGACTGGGAAGCCGCTGATGCCGGTCATCCCGGGGATATCGTAATAATAGAACGGCGTCCGCGGCGCGGCTTTGGCCACCATCGCGCAGCTGGCGACGAGGTCGACCAGGGTGCGCGGCTTGAAGTAGGACGGCGCAATCATTGACACGGCCTTGGCGCTATTCTTCTCCGCGTGTGCGGCGAGTTGCGCGGCTTCGGTCAGGCAGTTGGCGCCGACGTGGACGATGACGTCGATGCCGGTAGCCGGGCCGACGACGGCCCAGCGGTCATTGAGGGCGGCGCGTTCGCTCGCGGTGAGCGAACTGCTTTCGCCGGTGGTACCGCCGATGAACACGGACGTGATGCCTTTGCCGCGGAGGAAGGCGGCCTGCTTCTCGACGACGCCGAGGTTGAGCGTGCCGTCCGCCTGGAACGGCGTGTGGGTGGCCGTGCAGAGGCCGGAGAACTTGAAGGCGGACATGATCAGGAAGTAGTGCTTTCGCGCGGACGGATACGGAGAGCGATAAAGACGGAGAGCAAGGCGATGCCGGCGAAGACGCCGAAGATGGCGTTCAGGGGCATTTGCTGGTCGCGGAGGGCGCCAAAGATCCAGTCGGCGAAACCGCCACAACTGATGCTCACGAGGTTCATCAGGCCATAGCCCGTGGCGCGATGTTCTGGTCCGACGAGCTGACAGAGGATGGGCATGTTATTGCAGTCGAAGAAGCCCCAGCCGAGACCGAAGACGATGAGGAAGAGCACGGCCACGAGGAGGGTGGACGCGTTACCGACGCCGAAGAGGGCCGGGAGTAGGAGGAACGTGCCAATGGCGCTGACAAAGATACGTCCGCGGATGTTCGTGCGCATCCAGCGGTCGGCTAACCAGCCGCCGAGTATCGCACCAATAATAGCGGCGAGCTGCCAGTAGAGCACGGCGGAGATGCCGGCCTTACCTTGGGCGAGGTTGAAGCGTTCGCGGAGGATGTCAGGCATCCAGTCGCGCACGACCCACGCCGCCATGGCGGGCAAGGTGAAGTAAACCACAAGAAGCAGGAAGCTGGGATTCCCGAGCAGCGAGCGCACGGTCGAGCCGGCGGTTGGCTTGGAAACGACTTCGATCGTGGCTGGTCGATTGCGGAGGAAGAGGAAAAGTGGGAAGGAATAAGCGATGCCGATCAGACCGCACCACTCGAAGGCGCCGCGCCAGCCGATGGTCGGCTCGTCCGCGGCGTAGCCGGCGAATCCGCCGATGATCACACCGATGTAGATGCCCATTTGGTGGAACCCGATAGCACGTGAACGCGTGGGTCCGAGGTGGTAGTCAGCGATAAGAGCGAGCGCGGCGGGAATGTAAAAGGCTTCACTCACGCCCATGATGGCGCGCGTCCAGAGGAGCTGTTCGTAGCTTTGGACATGCCCTGTCGCCCACGTGATTGCCGACCAAGCGAAGAGGCTGAAGCAGATGACGTGACGTCGACTGACCCGGTCCGCCAGGTAGCCACCGATGGGGCTAAAGATTGCGTAGACCCATTTGAAGGAGCCGAGGACGAGGCCCCATTGGGCCTTGGTCTCGATGCCCGGAATATCGCCGACCATGGACGCCCTCATCGTCGCGAGCATCTGGCGGTCCAGATAGTTGAGCAACGCGACTGGGATGAGCAGCATGACGACTAGCCATGCGGTGCGGGAGGCGGAAGGAGTTTCGTTCATCGATATTTAGCCGGGATCGGCCAGCGGGTGAGCTTGGGCGTACGGACGCCGGGGCGGATTTCGCCGCTCACGGTGACAAGGTCATCGCCCAGCCGCAGGAGCGGCGCCACCGCAACGGGGTGGGGCCATTCGCCAAGATCGGTCACCTCCAAGGATTCGAATTCGACCGCAAGGATGCGGCGGGTCAGCCCCGTATTCGTCTCATGCGGCTGGCCGTATTGGGAACCATCGTCCCCCCCGACGAAGAACAGGTGCGTCCGGGTCGCGACTCCTGGACCAGCGGCACCGGCGAGCGCGTGCGGCAGCCCGTGGAAGCGATTGCCGGCGTCGAGCGACGATTGGAAAGCGAGGTTCTCGTGGTAATCACGGAAAGGTTTGCCGTCCTTCGCGGAAAGCGAACAGCCCCCCGCCCAGAATAGCAGGTTCGGGCCCGTACCGACGAGCGGGATGATGCGGCCATAGCTTGGGTCCGCATCGGTCGTTCGCCAACCACCACCGGGTGCGTCGAGGTCGAGCGAGGTCAGCGTCGGCAAGGTTTCCGTCGCGTCAGGATGGGCGCTGCCGCCGATGACAATCAGGTTACCGTTCGCGGCGGCGAAGCCGGCGTAGGCTCGCGGTTGCGGCAGGTCCGCCCCGAAGCGGGTCACCTTGCCATCGAGCCCAATTAGCCAGACGCTGGCGCGGTGGCCGTCGGCCGCGGCGCCGCCGGCGATGATGAGCCCATCGCCCTTGGGCGTCGGGCAGAACGCCGCGCCACCGAGTCCCTCGGGCAGCTCGCCGATTTTCCGCCAGGCCCAGGCGCCGTCTTGGCGTGAGAGTTTGAGGATTTCTTTATGAAACTTTCGCTGTCCGCCTTGCCAGACCGGCTTGTCGGGGAAGTTGGTCCCGCCGGTGGCTACGATGACCTCGCGGCCGTCCGCCTCGCGCAGGACGGCGGCCATCATGCCGGCTCGGCCAAGCGGGTCGGGGAGATCTGGCAACGGCTCACCCTGTGCGCAGGCGAGCGCCGCCGCAACGAGACCGAGGAATGGGGTGAGGCGGAGCATGGCGCCAGGGTAGAGCCTTTTTAGCCCTAATCCGGCGTCCTGCCAGCCCCAACGTTTATTCGGTGCGGAGCAACCAGCCTTCGGCGGAGCGGACGAACGGACGGAGCTCGCCGTTGGTCAGCGCATAGCCGCCGGACCACTTGGCGCAGCCGGTGGATAGCACGTTGGCCGAGCCTTCCTTCGCTTCGGTCCAAACATCGGCTGATTTATCGTATGAAAGAACCGACTTGGCATAGCCCGGGTGCTTGGCGGCTTCGACCTTGCCAGCCAGCTTGCCATCGTCGCCGCCCAGCACGAGGATCTCATTTTCGAAGACAGGGCAGGGCGAAGGTGCCCCCGCGACTGCGCGGGGCATGGCGGCGAGGCGGCGCCACTCCTTGCCGAGGGTGAAGGCGTGACAGTCGGTGAGGAATTCACGATCGACGCCCTTGGCGCCCGGGCTCAGCGCGACGCCGCCGAAAAGGTAGAACGTGTCCTTCGTGCCGGCGGATTGGGCGAGCATGCGTCCGGAGCCGGCGCAGAGGGGGAGTTCTTTCCAGCCGGCGTTGAGGTTGGCGAGGTCGATCGCAAAGGCGCTGGACGAAGCCGCGGTGGCGTCGGGGCGTTCGGTGCCGCCGGCGACGATGACCTTGCTGCCGACGAGCGCACCCGTCGCGTAGGCGAGCGGCCGAGGCAGGAAGGGGAAGGGGCGGACTTTGAATTCACCTTCTTCGACCGAGAGCGTGTAGCAGTCAGCGTAATGGCGATGCGAATCAGCGCCGCCGATCATCAGGAGTCCCTGACGAATCGAGACGCTCACGCCGTAGCCGCAGGGGCGGGGCAGTTTGCCGAGGCTCGTCCACTTCTTGGAGCGGGTGCTGGCGAGCGAGAAGACTTCGTCGTGCCAAGTCTTGAGGCCGCCGTCCCAGGCCGGCTTATCGGGATAATTGGAACCGCCTCCGCAGAGCAAAAGGTCGCCGGTGGTGCCCACGTAGGCGCCGCCTACGCCGGGCGAGTTAGGGGTCTCAGGAAGTCGGGTCCAGCGCATAGGAATGGGTGCAACAAAGACAGGCCGCACTGGGGTGTCCAGAGATTAGGGGACCCCAGGGGGAATGTCATCGCGTCCCCCGCCAATCCGGAGCTTTCGTGAGTCAGGGAAGACTTTATCGGCATAAAGCCGCGTGGTCTGGACCGAGGATATGTTTGACAGAGCCGCCCGGACCTTGCCTTGATTGGACTCCTTTCGCACTGCCTGGTAGCTCAGCGGTAGAGCAGGTGACTGTTAATCACTTGGTCGTAGGTTCGATCCCTACCCAGGCAGCCAGAAAGGACTCTTTCCTTGCCCCGGTCCTCCGGGGAAGGTCCGCAAACCTTCTCCTTGACCATCCAAGGGGTTGCGGGAGGATGCATCCACCATGGGCCAACAGAGCAACAAAGTCATCAAGCGTCGCCGTCGCCGCGCCTACCTCGAGCGCAAGAAGGACCGCATCAAGGCCGCCCGCGTCGCCGCGAGCAAGAAGAAGGTCAAGAAGTGAGGTGGACGGTGAGCCAGGCCACTGCGTGGGCCGTGCTCGCTGCCCTGCTTTTCACGGCATGTGACACCCACGTGGCATCGTCCGACGAGGTGCCGGGCATCGCTTACGTCAATGAACGCCGCCGGAGCGAGGCCGATGTCGCCCGTGCTTCCGAAGCCTTTCACGCCAAGGAGCGGCATGGCTCCGATATCGTTTTTCGAACCGAAGAAGCGGTCCGGCCCGGTTACTATTTCTTCGTGAAGCTCGACGTCACGCCACCCGCCGATGGCCGGCTGGTGCTCGAGGTGGTCCGAACCGAAAACACGCCGCCCGAGCGCTATGATTTTGCGGTGAACCTGAAGCCAGAATTCCCGTTCGGTGAATACGTAATCGGGCTCACTGGTAAGCAGGCTGGCGACGCCAAGTGGCGCCCGATCGCCTGGCGAGTGTCGGTGGTCGATGCGCAGGGCAGGTTCCTCGCCGCCAAGCATAGTTTTCTCTGGGGCTCGCCTTCGGACCTGACCCGTCGCTGAGTCCGATGACCTCGGTGCAGTGGACAACATGGCGGCCGCTCCGGCTGGCCGAGGATGTTCCAGTTGCCACGCTCGCTGAGCAGATGGACGGCGGTCAGGCTTTCCGCTGGTCGCTGGCCTCCGACGGCAGCTGGGTCGGCGTCTTCGGCCGCACGCTCGCTGCCGTTCGGGCCGGGCCGCAGGGCTTGGAGTGGCGCGGCCAGAAAGGCGCGACGCAGGCCGAGGAGGCCATGAGACGATATCTCGACGCGGAGGGCGCGCAGGCCCGGCTCTCCGAGGCGCTACCGTGGCGTTCCGATTCCGTACTTCAGTCCGCGCGCGCGGCCTATCCCGGGCTCCGTATCTTGCGTCAGGATCCGCATGAGGCGTTGATTGGTTTCCTCTGCAGTTCCAACAAGCGCATCTTGCAGATCCGCGTCATGGTCGCCGCCTTGGCCGCGAAACTGGGCGAACCTTTGGGCGGCGGTTTTCACGCGCTGCCTTCGTGGCAGGCGATCGCGGGTGCGGATGACGCAGTCCTGCGCGCCTGCTCGTTGGGCTATCGCGCGGCCTACCTGCGCGGTACCGCTAAGAAGCTGCTCGCCCGCCCGCGCTGGGCCGAAGAATTCGCGGCCCTGACGACCGCCGACCTGCGGGAAGAACTGCAGTCGCTGCCTGGCGTCGGCCCGAAGGTGGCCGCCTGCGTCGCGCTTTTCGGCTTCGGCCGCTTGGAAAGTTTCCCGGTCGATACCTGGGTCGTACAGGCGCTCGCTGACGCCTACGGCCTGCGCGGATGGAAGCCCGCCCAGCTCGAGCAGTTTGGTAAGGCGCACTTCGGCGAGGCCGCTGGCCTGGCGCAGCAATATCTCTTCTCCGCCGCGCGTGCGGGCCAATTGCCCCGCGCCAAGGTCAGCGTCCCGTCGCCGCGCCCCAGGCCTCGGCGATAATCCCTGGCGTGAGCGCCGCGGCGGGCTGACCCGTCGCGAGCAAGCGTCCTTCCGCGAGCACGACGACGCTGTCGCAGAGGCGCGCGAATTCTAGGTCATGCGTCGCGACGATGCAGGCGGCCCCGGCATGGGCGAAGGCCAAAATGGCCTGACGGACGGACTCTTGCCGGCCGAGGTCGAGCGCCGCGGCGGGTTCATCCAGGATCAAGGCGCTGCCGAAGGGTTCCGTGAGCGCGGCGAAGGTCATCGCGAGATGAGCCCCCTTCTGCTCCCCGCCAGAAAGTTCGGAAAGTCGGCGGTCGGCGAAGGCGCCAAGATGCAACTTCGCTAACCAATCCGCGTAGCCGAGGGAATCGCCGACAATCTCGCCGAGGTCGCTGACGCGATAATCCCAGGCGCTGAGCGGTTTCTGGGCGCAGTAAGCGCGCGTCCGGGCGCAGGTCGCCGGGTCGATGACGCGCGGATCATAGCCGCCAACCTCCAGCTCACCGACGGTGGGGAGCAGTCCGGCGAGCGCCCGCAGTAACGTCGTCTTACCGGCCCCATTGGGGCCCACGACCGCTACGACTTGGCCGCGTTCGGCGGCCAACGACACCCCGTCGATGAGGCGGCGACCGTTGATCTCGACGCCGAGGCCGAGCGCGCGGATCACGGTCTCACTCATGGTTCCTCCTTGCGATCCAGATGAAGAGCGGTGCGCCGAGGACGGCGGTGACCGCCGCGGCGGAGAGCGGTGCCTGGGACCAGACGCCGCGGCCGATGGTATCTGCGCCCAGCAGTAAGATGGCTCCGAGTAGAGCCGACAGCGGCAGGACCTTCGCATGGCGCGGGCCGACCATGGCGCGCGCGAGGTGGGGCGCCAGCAGGCCGATGAAGGCGACCTGGCCGACGAGGCACGTCGCGGCGGCGGCGGCCAGCGCGGTCAAGAGTACCGCTTGTCGCCGCGTCCGTCCGACGTCGCCCCCGAAGCCCCGGGCGGCGTCTTCGCCGAAGGAGAGTAGGTCGAGCGAGCGAGCGAGCGGTAGCAGCAGCAGCGCCGCAAGCACGCAGAGCAGCGTCGGTAGCCAAGCCAGTTCGAGCGTGGCCATCCCCAGCCAGTCGCCATAGGCTCCGTTGGTCAGCAGTTCGCGTGATTCACCGCTGCGCGAAGCGATGACCAGCGTACCGGCGGCGGTGAAGGCGTTGAGGCCGAGACCGGTGAGCAGCAGGCGAGCGGACGAACCGCCGCTTCCGATGAGTGCGAGCAGCGTCGAGGTGCCGAGGGCGCCGGCGAACGCGGCGGCAGGGATAAACCAAGCGCGCTGCCAGGCGGATTCCGGCGAGAGTCCCAAGAGGACCGCGATGCCGAAGAGTGCGCCGCCAAAAACACCGGTTAGGCCGGGGTCGGCGAGCGGATTACGGAAGACGCCTTGTTGCGCCGCGCCACCGATACCGAGGGCGAGGCCCGCCGCGAGGGCCGCAAGCACGCGCGGCAGGCGTAGCTGGGCCCATGAACCGCCTTCGCCCCAGCCGAAAACTCCAGCGCCCACGGAAAGGGCCAGCAGGACTAAGCCCGCCAGGAGGATGATACCCGCGCCCCATGCCTTCGTCGCCGTCATCAGCGGCCGAGTTCCTTGAGCAGATCGCCCAGCGGATTGGCTCTCTTCGTCGCGGGGGCTTTGGGTGGCGGGATTGGGCTGGAAGGGGCGGCCTGGGAGCCAGGGGCGCCGGCCGCAGCGTTTTCGCGGCGTGCCGCGGACTCCGCGCGAACCTTGTCCAAGGCCGCCTCCAGTTGTTTCATAAAGTCAGTCTGCACCGCGTTGAGCGAACCGCTGACGTTGACGGCGGGCCCTTCGGTGAAGCCGTCGGTCGCCGACGGACCGTCGCCGAAGCCGAGCACCTGGAAGTACTGGGCGAACTCGCCCGTTCCGCGCATTTTCGTAGCGAAGACCATCGGCCAGTCAGCGAAGCCGGTTTTCGGATCCACGGCGATGCCGCCTTGGGCCGACAACTGCAGGACCTCGTTACGGATTTCAGCCGACTCGAGTTTGATGGCGCCGGAGGCGAGACGCGTCGCCCTGATTTCCGCGGTGGCATAGGGGAAGTCCGCGACGGCTTTCTGCAGTTTGGCGGCGGCCGACATGGCGGCGCCGATCCGCGTCACTGATTCAGCTTGCCGCTGGTTCTTCGAGAGGGCGCCGGCGATTAAGGCGAGGGCGCCCAGCGTTTCACCGAGTTCGCCGACCTTGCCCGCCGAGAGGGAGGTGGCGCTATTCTTGTCGCCGAAGGCACGGATTCGCCCGCCTTTGGAAGTGAGTCGGGTGCTGACTTGGAGCTTGCTGGCGAGTTCGCCGGGCGTGCCGCAGACGCTCGTCAGATCGGCGGTGGCGTCGGCCCGGCCTTGCAGGAAATCCTTCACCGCCGGGAACGCCTGGGCGACGCTACCGAAATCGAACTGATTGAGTTCCAACGTCGCCCCGAGCGAATAAGGTCCGTTGCTGATTGTCGGCTGGAACGCCAGCAGGCCGCGACCCCTCAGCGTTCCGTCGGCGAGCTGGCCCGTAAGCTGCGTCAAGCGGATGCCCTTTTCCTCGGCGTCCGCCCGGACGACGACTTTCTCGGCCTTGATGCCGTAGGCCTTGGCGGTGCCGATCATCAGTTGTAGCGACCCGCTTTGGTTGGTCCAGAACGGCGCGCGATCTGGTTTCGGCCTGGTGCCGACGGATAACTCCTCCTCGCGTTTCGGTAACAGCGAGAGGAAGTCGTCCACGTCGACGTTATCGATCGCCGCGATGGCCTGCCAGTCGCTCCTCGGACCGGCTTTCTTCTGCGTGAGGGTGAACTTACCGGCGCTCAGTTGGGTCGCCTGGAGCTTGAACGAACCCTCGGCGGTCAGGCCGTCGGCGGTGGGCACATAGCGACCGCTGACGCTGGCCGTCTGGATGCGGCCTTCGCTCTGCCGCAGGCCGACATCGCGGACTTGGGCGGCGACCTTGATCTCGCCGGTCTGGGCGTACTCGGCGGTCGCGCGATATTGGCCGCCGGTGATGGAGTGGAGGGCTTCGGCGAAGGGCTGTTCGGCGAGCGCACCGAGATCGCCTTCAAGCTTCAGGGTGGTGCCAGCGTCACCGAGCCCATAGCGGATATCTCCGGCGGCCAGGATGCGGTTGCGATTCTTGAGCTCGGCCTGGGTGAAGCCGATGACCGTGGATTTTTTGCCTTGGATGAAGTCGAGGCCGGCGGTCAGGTCGCAATCCTTGACCCAAAGCTTGTCGGCCCAGGTGACGCTGGTGCGCGTAAACGATAGCGGAGCGCCTTCGGTCCGCACAAAGAACCCGTCGCGATTGAAGCCACCGACGAGTTCGGCGCGCTTGAGGTCGCCGGTCAGTTTGAGGCCTGGGACGAGCGCGGCGAGGGATTCGAGCGGCAGGTCGCGGGCCGAGGCTTCCGCCAGCACGCCGACGGGCTTGGCTCCTTCGAACGGGTAGGGCTGACGGAGCTTGAGTGAAAGCAGGTTGAGTCCTTGGCGGAAGATGCGCGCCTGCGCGGCCGCGACGACGGGCGACTGGCCGGCGTCGCAATTGATGGAGGCTTGGGCGCTGACGCGGATGCCCTTGAGTTTCTCGACCGGCAGTTCCTCCCAGTTGGGCTGGGAAGCGAGCTCAATCAGGCCGACGTCGATGTTGGCCAGGACGGACCAGGCGCCATCGGCGCCCGGGCGAAGCGTGAGTGAGCCAGTGGCAATGTCACCGGCGGCGCAAGCGAGGCTGAAAGGGGCAAGGGAGATCGCGCCGTCCGCCGACTTGATCGGCAGCATGGCGTCGACCGCACGCATCAGCGGCTTGCCGCCGCGCTCCAGCGTGACGCCGCGGAGGCTGTGCGTGCGGACGCTCGTGACGTTGGGCTTGCCATCCTTGAAGGAGACCGAGGCTTCGCCGGTCCAGCGGCCGGCCGTCGCGATGATGTCCGCGAGGGCGAGGAATGGATTGAGCGCCACGATATCGGCGTCGTTGGCGGCGATGGTCACCGTCGCATCGTTGGCATTTTCGGGGAGGAGGCCGTCTTTCCAGGTCAGGGTCTGCGGGATGGCGATCGTCACGCCGTGGCCCGTGACGGCCAGACGGTTGACGGCGAAGCCAGCCTCGGTGCTCTGGGCCTTGGCCGCGAGCTGCCATTCCGAACGGCTGTTCTTAGGGAGCGATTTCGATAGCTTGCTCAGGTCGGGCCAAGCTGCCTTGAGCTCGGCGCTGGCCTGCCACCGGGGGCCTTTGAGCTCGCCTTCAGCCGTGCCGGAAAGGCGGATATCGGGCAGCTGCTGGCTAAGGATACCGAAGCGGTTCGGATCGACATCGAGCCGGGCGTTGATGGTCGTGCGGCCGGCCAGATGGTTGCCGGTGAGCTTCACCGCCGGGCGGTCGGCGGAATCGCTTAGCGTGCCGGCGAGGGCAAGTCCGGGTTTTCCGGAATCGCTGGTGGCGTCTAAGATGAACTTGACGGAGCCAGCAGCGAGGGCGCTGCCGTCCTTGGCGGTAAGTTCGAGCCGGAGGTTACCCAAGTCGGCGAGCAGGTCGTCGACGCCGATACCTTCGGCACCGAGCGGACGGCGGAAGTCGGCCTTCAGTATCACTTCACCGCGCGGATCGGTCATCTGTTTACCCACGGCAAAACCTGGCCAGGCGATGCCGGCGCGAAGATCGGCCCTGCCGCGCGCATCGAATTCGTCGCCCCGCACGCTGAAGCGCAGCACCGTGCCGTCGGCGAGCTTTGCGCGCCCGGCGACAGCGTAAGGCCCGAGCACGAAGGGCGGCAGGGTCGTCTTGGCGAGGGGGTCAGCCGCGGTGCCGGCGGTCTTCGCGGGCGGCCGGCGCTGGCTCAGGTCGAGCTCGAGTGATTTGATTTCCAGCCCCTTGAAGGCGTAAGTGCCCATGACGATATCGAAGACGTGCGCTTCGCCCTTAAGGGAGGCGGCGGCGATCTTCGTCCCGTCCGGCAGAGTGAGATCGATACCTTCGGCGGAGAACTTACCGTCCAGGGAAGCTTCGACGCGGGTGATGTCGCCGGTGATCGCGGCGTCGGCGAGCAGCCCTTTGAGGCGGCGGCCGAGAGGCTCCGGCTGGAGTTGGGATTCGACCCAGAAAAGGGTGGCTCCGAGGGCGACGGCGAGGATGACGAAGCTCCAGAGGCTGATACGGAGAACTCGGGACATGGGGACGGACACGCATCTTGTCCGTCGGCCTTGGCCGGGCAACAAAAAGCCCGGTGGAATTGCTTCCACCGGGCGAAATCAGCCGTTTGGACCGTTTAGGCCTGCGGGGTCTGGCCGCCCGTCGTGCCGCCCTGCGGGGGCTTGGGCTTGGAGGCCCGGCCGTCTGCCCGCTTGCGGCGAAGGTAGGACGCCTTCATCAACTCGACGCTGTCGTCGACGTCCATGCTGTAGCAGGCCATGGTCGATTCTTTCGTCTGGCTCATGAGGCGACCGCGACCGTAGCGCATCTCTTTGGCCGCCATGATGGCGTCCTCGTCGAGGAGCTGCTTGAGGTATTCGATCTTCTTCTTGGCCCAATCCGAGAGGCCGGGGCGCTTCAGTAGCTCTTCGAAGGCCAGTTTGGCTTCGGCAAACTTCTGTTTAAGCGTAAGCACTTCGATGGCTTCGATTTTCTCCGCGACGACCGCTTCGTCGATCAGGGCGGCCACGTCGGCGTCGACGGGCAGGACGGAGAACGTGGCGAGGTCGACTTCCGGGAGCGCGATCAGGGCGGGACCGAATTGCACCTTTTCGCCGTCCTTCGTGATGGCCTCGAAGTTGACGGCGGCGAGGGCGTCGGCCTTGGCCAGCCCGCCGATCTTCAGTTCGACGACCGCGACGAGCGAGGCATCCCAGGGCAGGGTGCCGAGCTTGCGGCTGTGGGCGGCGCCGTTCTTGAGGATCTCGCCGACCAGGCGGGCCTGCACGTCGCTGCCGCCCTGCACGCTGACTTTAACCTGACGCAGGAAGGAGTTCGACAGGATGGCGAATTGCTCCTCGAAGGCCTCGTCGAGGTCGTCGGCCGTCTGACCGAAGTTGGCGACGCCTTCGCCAGCGGTGGCCATGCCGGTCATTAGGGATTCGTTGAAGCCGTGGCCGAGTCCCACCGTCGACGTCGTGATGCCGGCTCCGGCGGCCTTGGTGACACGAGCGAAGATCTCGCTTTCGTTGACCACGCCTTGGTTGGCCTGTCCGTCGCTGAGCAGGATGATGCGGGCGATCCGATCTTTACGGGTGAAGGGGGCGAGCTGTTTCACGCCTTCCTCCCAGCCACCGAACAGGTCGGTCGAGCCGCGGGCGTCGATCTCCATGATGCGGGCGACGATGGCTTCGCGGTCGGAGGCCGTCGTCAGCGGTTGGACGACTTCGATGGCCGAATCGAAGGCCACGATGGCGACCCGGTCATCGGAACGGAGGCCACGGACGATGCGCGAGGCGCTTTCAAGGGCGGCCGCGAGCGGTTCACCTCCCATCGAGCCGGAGCGGTCGATGACGAGGGCGAGGTCGAGCGGGGCGCGGGGCGCCGCTTCTTGGTTGGACAGGGGCTGGGCCGGCGAGACGAGGCGGACGAGGACTTGAGTCGCTTCGGAAGCGGCGCGGAGGAAGCCCTTTTTGAGGGGCAGGATTTCGATCGTGGGTTGGTTCATGGGAGGATTCATCCCCTCCACTCTGACCCATCCCTATCTAATGTCAACACCAAGACAGATACTTTTCATAAACTACCATGTAAAAGTTACTGTCATAATTATAAATACTTGTTCATCAATGCTTTACTAAAATTATCAACGATTTCTAGCAGTTCTTCCTTCGTCGGATTAATTCGATTATCTATATTAAAGTGAGCTTCGCACCAGTGGGTGAGACGTAGTTTGCTCCATCTCTCGGTCTTGGGTTCGTCTCCGCGGGCGGTGGGGTTGAAGGCCAGGAGCTGTCCGAAGAGGTTGCGGGCGGCCGGACTGAGGTCGTCGCGCGCCAGCTCCTTTTTTATCATCAGGCGGAGGGCTTCCGCGGGGCTTTCTTCGCTATCAGCGATCTGCCTGAGCTGTTGGACGGTCGAGTAGCTGGTCTTGCGGCTCGGTCTCGGCGACGGCATGGCTGAGGGCGAGAAGTCACGCGAGGAGAAGATCGGCGAGGCGTGGCGGTTGGGCTGGACGCTGTCGGCATCGGGCTCGCTCAACATCAGGGACACTTGATCGCTGCCTCGTGTCCGGAAAAAGAGCTTTTCCGCCTCGGTGGGCGTGGCTAATTCGTCGATGAGCTTATTGAGCTGGGCGATGATGCGGTTCTCGTGGAGCAGCGTGCGGATACGGTCAAGATCCCAGCCACGTTCGGCGAGGAGACGGGCGAGCAGGAGCTGGCGGACTTGCAGGGGGCCGAAGTTGGCCTTGCGGCGGTCGTCCGGGGCGCGCTCGGGCTTGGAGAGTAAGCCCTCGTAGGCGTAGAAGCGCACTAACCGCTCGGTCGAGCGGTGACGGTCTCCATAGCCTAAGGAGGCCAGTTTATCCGAGACGAAGGCGGCTAAATCCTCGGCCGTGCCCAGGAATTCTTCGTCGTTCAGTTGGTCGGAGATCTTAAGCATGGGCTTGGAATAGAGACATTCTGCTGTCAGCATCTCGTAAAGGGCAATAATATAGTGAAAACGCGGCTGTCAGATTACCCCTAAAAGAAGCAGGCCGTCCGAAATCGGACGGCCTGCGGGACTGCTCCCTGGGGGGCTTAAGAGTTGCTGGTATAACCCTCTTCGCCGTGGTCCGTGATATCCAGGCCGCGGGCTTCTTCTTCTTCGGTCGGTCGGAGGCCAATCACTGCCTTGATTAGGTAGGCGAGGATGGCGGTGGCGACCAGGGAGAGGATCAGCGTGACGGCGATGGCCTTGAGCTGTTCGGTCAGGAGCGTCTTTCCGACGATGTCCTTCAGGTTCGTGTTGAGGTTACCGTTGACGTCGGCGGTGGCGTAGATGCCGGTCAGGATGGCACCGAGGGTACCGCCGACCGCGTGGATGCCGAAGGTGTCGAGGGCATCGTCATAGCCGAACTTCGACTTCATATAGACGACGGCCACGAAAGGAATCACTCCGGCCAAGACACCGATCAGTACCGCGGAGCTGGCGGTCACGAAGCCTGCTGCCGGGGTGACCACGACGAGGCCGGCGATGGCTCCCGAGCAGAGGCCGAGGACGCTGGCGTGCTTGCGGAGAATCCACTCGAGGGCGCCCCAAGTGAAGGCGGCGGTCGCGGCGGCGAGGGTGGTGGTCATGAAGGCCTGGGCGGAGACACCATCGGCGGCAAGGCCTGAACCAGCGTTGAAACCATACCAACCCACCCAGAGCATGCCCGTACCAATGGCGCAGAGCACCATGCTGTGGGGCGTCATGGGCTTCTTGCCGAAACCGAGACGAGGCCCCAGGATGATGCAGAGCAGGAGGGCGGACCAGCCCGAGGTCATGTGGACGACCGTGCCGCCGGCGAAGTCGATCGCCTTGATGGAGGCCTTGGCGTTCCAGACGCCGTTCATCTCACCGGTGATGCCCCAGATATGGTGGGCCATCGGGAAGTAGACGAGGAACATCCAGCCGAGCATGAAGAGCATAACGGCGGAGAATTTCATGCGTTCGGCGATAGCGCCGACGATGAGGGCCGGGGTGATGATCGCGAACATGAGCTGGAACATCGAGAAGACGTTCTGGGAGATCCAGTAGGCATAGTCTCCGTTCGGGGCGGCGCCGACTCCGTTCAGGAAGAAGAATTCGCTTCCGCCGAAGATCTTGCCGAGGAAGGTGCCGTCGAAGCTCTTACCGAAGACCAGGGAGTAACCCACGGCCCACCAGATAATCGCGACCATACCGGCCAGGCCGAAACATTGGGCGACGATGGAGAGGACATTCTTCGAACGAACGAGGCCTCCGTAGAAGAGGAAGAGACCAGGCAAGGTCATGAAGAGCACTAAGGCGGCACAGACCATCATGAAGGCGTTGTGACCAGGGCCGGCGGAAGCGGCGATGGGGCCGGCCGCGACCTTGTCGTCGCCCGCCTTGGGGCCGACGTTATTAACGTAGGCTTCCAGGTCGGCCACGCGCTGGTCGAGCGCGGGTGCAGCCGGAGCCGCTTTCGCCGCCTCGACTTTGGCGGGTTCAGCCGCCGGGGCGGGAGCGTTCTGCGCGGGCGACAGATAAGGCACTGCCGCCAAGGCTAGGATGGTGAGAGTTCGGAGCAGGGAGTTCATGGCGATACCCCTTTCGCAACCCTCGTGCCAACCGCTCCATTTTCAGCCGTTGATCTGAATGTGCTTAAAAATAATCTTAAGCCAAAGGCAGGCTTGCTGGGAAAAAAGCAAACCAGTGGCCGGGCGCCCAGTAAAACAGGCTTAATTATGATTATAGCCTTCTTCGCCGTGGTCGGCGATGTCGAGCCCTTGGGCCTCGGCTTCTTCTGAAGCCCGCAACCCAATGGTCGCTGCGACCAACTTGGCGATAATCCAAGTCATGATCAGAGAAAATACGATGCAAGCCACGATCGCGATGAGCTGGCCGGTCAGCAGGCCTTTTGAAATCAAGGCACCGCCGGCGGGGTTCACCTCGGCGCTCATGAGCAACGCCGTCGCCAGCGCGCCGATGGTCCCCCCGACGCCGTGGACGCCGAAGGTGTCGAGCGCATCATCATACCCGAACTTGGGTTTGAGGACGGAGCAGGCCCAGTAGGAAAGCGTACCGGCCAGCAAGCCAATGATGACGGCGGAGCCGGCGGAGACGAAGCCGGCGGCGTTGGTCACGGTGGCCAATCCGGCAATCGCGCCCGAGCAGAGACCGAGCACGGAAATCTTTCCGCGGTGAGCCTTCTCGACGACCGCCCACGCAAGCGTGGCGGTGGCGGCGCCCAGCGTCGTGGTGAGGAAGGCCTGGAGCGCGATACCGTCGGCGGCCAAAGCGGAACCAGCGTTGAACCCATACCAGCCAGCCCAGAGCAGGCCCGTGCCGATCACGCAAAGCACCATGCTATGCGGGGTCATCGGGCGTTTGCCGAAGCCCGCGCGCGGACCCACCAGCCAGCATAGCATGAGTGCGGACCAACCGGAAGTCATGTGGACGACGATACCGCCCGCGAAGTCCGCAGCCTTGAAGGCGGAGTCGGCGTTCGCGATGCCGGAGAAGTCGCCGGTGGCACCCCACACGGCGTGCGCGACAGGGTAGTAGACCAGAATCGTCCAGAGGAACGAGAACAGCATCACCGCGGAGAACTTCATCCGCTCGGCGACGGCGCCGATGATGAGGGCAGGGGTGATCGCCGCGAACATGGCTTGGAAGAGTCCGAACGTCGCGCCAGAAATCCGGGCATCGTAACCGCTGGAATCGGCGCCGAGGCCGGCGAAACCGAAGTGTTCACTCCCGCCGAAAAGGTGCCCGAGGAAGCCGCCGGCGTAGCTCTTGCCGAAGACGAGGCTGTAACCGAAGGCCCACCACATGAGGATGCCCATGGCGGTCAAGGCGAGGCATTGCGCGGCAATCGAGAGCACGTTCTTGCTACGCACCAGGCCGCCGTAGAAGAGAAAGAGGCCGGGAATGCACATCATGAGCACCAGAGCGGTGCTCACCATGACCCAGACATTATCAGCGGCGGCAGCAGGAATGGCAGAAATAAGCATAGTGCTTATTATGAAGCAAAAAGTGTGCCATATATTGTGCAGAATAGGTCTTCTGTTGCTTTGCTAAGAATCTAAGACATTTTAAATTTCACCTATGCAGCACCTGCTTAATGTTAAGCATTTTGCCATTTTTTACGCACTCTTTTGTGCACGGCTTTTAGCAGTAGAACCTCTTCCCGCTAAGGATTGGGTGCTGGTCGCTGATACCCAGTATCGTGCATCGGACCAAGTCAGGGATGCCGGCGGCCTAAGCGGTGAGTATGGCCGCTCCCGCACCGGGGTCGAACTCATCTACCAGACCCCGGATCGGGCCGTCGACCTGGAGTGGTATCGCTACGCCAATCGCTTCCAAGGGGCCATCGCCGGAACGGATCGTTCTTACGGCGATACCACGGATGTCATGGTCACGGGGTTTCGCCAGTGGGATTGGAACCAGAAATACGGAGTCCAGCTGATCTACGCTTTGGAGTTCGCCGCCGAAGAAGGGGTGAGCTTGGGCAGTTCGCATCGCTGGGGCTTAGGCGGGGCCATGCGCTGGCGGCCCGACGACGAGACCGATCTCTCCCTCGGAATCGTTTTGCAGGACCGCTTCGAGGCCTCGGTCATGCCAATCCCTTATGTCAAGGCGGTCTGGCGGCCCTCTTCCTCCGCCGAAGTCGAGCTGCGCGCCACCGGACTGCAGAACGGTATCATCATCCGCGGCTTCCCGACCGAAGACCGGGCGACGATCATCGATTTTTCGGTCGCCTACGAGACCCTGAGTTTCGCGCTCACCGATGGGAGTTACGGGTCTCGCGCGGTCGCCATCGGCGAGGTGCCGGTCCGTTTTGGCGTGACGCAATTCTTGGAAAAAACCGGGACCTGGTTCGTGCGCGGGTCGGCCGAATGGATCGCCTTCGCCCGCCATAGCTTCAAGCACGACGGCGAGACGCAAGGCGCCTTCCAGCCGGGTGCGCAATGGGGGCTGGCCCTTCGTCTCGGCGCTCGCTTCTGATTAGCCGGCGGCCGGTTGCAGCCACTCGTCGCGGCGACGGAGGGCGAGCTCGAGGTCGTGGGTGCGGAGCGAGCGGCGGACGCGACGCTTCGTGAAGTCAGCGAGGTGCTCGGTGTAGTGCAGCCACCAGGTCCCGTTGTTGTTCCATAGGTGGTGCAGGCGGTTAGCCTCGCTGACTCGGATGGACAGCTTGGCGGAGGGTTGGCGGTTGGCTTCGTGGGTGTTGATCATGGTGGGCGGCGGTGAGAGGGACGCGCATCACGATCAGTCCACGGGGGACTGTTTTTTAGCCTTTCGGCTCTCATTTCGGCGCCTTTCGGCTCCGATGACCACCGCGGCCTTTGGAAGGCTCGGTTGGTGCAGGTTCGGCTTTCGCCCGTCCTGCTCGTAATGCGGCTAATAATGAACTGACTTCAATATGGTCACCCCAACCTGAGAAAGCAAGGGCGGTCTGGCCGATAGAGTGTCATAAAAACCTGGGCCGCCGCCCGCCTGGCCCGGGCTTGCCGTGCCCGTGCCGGGCGGCATGATACTGCTCGATGGGTTTCTTTCGCTTCCGCAAAATCATCCCCCTCGGAAAATTATTCCGAATCAATCTCTCCAAGACCGGGGCGTCGTTGTCGGCTGGTCAACCAGGCGCCACGATTAATATCCGGAAGGATCGCGTCGACGGCACGGTGGGGATTCCGGGCAGCGGACTTTCTTATAAGGAGCGGCTTGCGAACCGCGGCTGCGCTTCGGCGCTCGTATTCGTGCTCATGCTCGCCACCTCGCTCGCCGCCCTCGTCTGGGCGCGCTGAACGCGGTTTCGTCGGAAGCGTTGCGCGCCTCCGACGATCGTCGCCGCAAGTGCCCGGGAAAGGACTCGAACCTTCATGCCTTTAGAGGGCGGCGGATTTTGAGTCCGCTGCGGCTGCCATTTCGCCACCCGGGCGGATTGCGGACATGCATTCACTCCGCGGGCGTCGGTGCGTGCAAGAAAAACCGTGCCTGTCGGTGCGCCGCGCATCATGAAAAAACGCGGGCAACAAAAAAGGCGCTCCTTGCGGAGCGCCTTTTGGCGTGAATCTCGAGAGAGATTACTTGGCGCCGAGGATCGCGTCCTTGGCGGCCTTGGCCACGCGGAACTTCACGACCTTCTTAGCCTTGATCTGGATGGTTTCGCCGGTGGCCGGGTTGCGACCGAGGCGAGCCTTGCGGTGGACGAGGACGAGCTTGCCGAGGCCGGGCAGCGTGAAGGAGTTCTTCGCGTTCTTGTAGGCGAGGTTGGCGATGATCTCGAGGATCGCGACGGCCTGCTTCTTGCTGAGTTCAGCTTTTTCAGCGATGGCACCGGCGATTTGGGATTTGGTGAGGGCTTTGGACATGTGGGTTGTGGGTTGGTTGTGCAGTGATGCGGGTCTATTAAGTATCGAACCGTACGGGTAAAACCAGCGAAAAATAAGGGCAGGGTGCAGGTTTCTTGGGGCCCCCGTCTCCCGTTAAAAATCTTTTGCATGCGTCCGCCTTTCAATTTAGGTGTCTTCCAGTCCTCCCCCCATGAGCATACGTTCGACCTCTGCCCTCGCCCTGACCGCCTTCCTCGGCATAGCCTCCGCCTTCGCCGATGAGACCATCGTCGCCCTGGAACCCGCCTTTCCGGAGATGAAGTTCAGCCTCCCGGTCGCAATCTCCCCGTTGCCCGGCAGTAAGGATGTGGTCTTCATCATCGAGAAGGGCGACCCCGCCCCTTCCGCCGCCGATACCAAGTCCACCGATAAGAAGAAGAAGGGTGGCGATTTTCTCGGCGGGAAGGTTCAGATGATCAGCGGGCTCTCCACCTCCAGTCCTATTAAGCGCGAGGTCTTCCAGTTGAGCCCTAAGGACGGAAAGTTTGATGCCCAAGGGGAGAGCGGCTTCCTCGGTTTCGCCGTTCACCCGAAGTATGCTGAAAACAAGCAAGTCTTTGTCTATTATAGTCTTAGGATTGAAGGAAAGCTCCACCAGCGTATCTCCCGGTTCCTGCTCTCGAGCGTGCAACCGTTCACGGTCGACCCCCGATCCGAACAGGCCCTTATTTCCCAGCTCGACCCAGCGGGCAATCACAACGGCGGCGATCTCCACTTCGGACCTGATGGTTACCTCTACATCAGCTGCGGTGATGGCGGCGGCGGCGGCGACCCTTTCGATAGCGGAGGCTTCATCAACAAGGACTTCCATGCTGCTGTCTTCCGTATCGACGTGGACAAGAAGGCAGGCAACCCCGCCCCCAACCCCCATCCCTCGGTCATCACCGACTCCGCGGGGGTAGCCTTCTACTCCGTTCCTGCCGATAACCCCTTCGTGGCGGTCACCTCCCACCGCGGCCGCTCCCTGGAGCCCGGCTCCGTCCGGACCGAGACCTGGGCCACCGGCCTGCGTAACGCCTGGCGCTTCTCCTTCGACCCCAAGACGGGGGCCTGCTTCGCCGGGGACGTCGGTCAGAACCTCTACGAGGAGATCGACATCCTGGTCTCCGGTGGCGACTACGGCTGGCACGACGTCGAGGGTTTCCACGACTTCAACCAGAAGGACCCCCTTGGTAAAAAGGGCATGCCCGGTAAGGCCAACGCTTCCGGATACCAGCGTCCGATTCACGAATACGGCCACCAGCTCGGAGGGTCCGTGACCGGTGGCGTCGTCTGCCGTGGCGAGCGCGTCCCCGCCATCGCCGGAGCTTATGTCTTCGCTGACTTCGCCTCAGGCCGTATCTTCTCCCTGCATGACCGCGGTGGCAAGTGGGAGTCTCGCGAAGTAGCCCGCGACTCGGCTGTCTCCGGCTTCGGCCACGATCCCAGCAACGGGGACGTCCTCGTCGCTTCGCTTGCCGGTCAGGTCAAACGTATCGTCAAGAAGTAAGCCGATGGTCTCCCGCCGCGCGATGCTGGGTCTTTCCGGTTCGTTGATGGCGGGAGCAATGCTCCGACCGGTGCTCGCGGCCACCCCGTCGCCGAAAGCCCCTGAATTCAGCCTCTTCACGAAGCACCTCGTCGGCCTCCCTTACGACCAACTCGCCGAGACCGTCGCTGCGCTCGGCTTCAAAGGCGTCGAGGCGCCAGTGCGTAAAGGCGGGCATGTCGAGCCGGCACGCGTCGAAGAAGATCTCCCTAAACTCGTCGAAGCGTTCCAGAAGTGCGGTGTGAAGATCACGCTGATGACGACCGACATCAACGCGGTCAACGCGGACGACCGGACGGAGAAAGTTCTGCGCACCGCGGGCGCGCTCGGCATCCCGAGCTATCGCATGAAGTGGTATGGCTATGTGGCTGGTAAGTCGCACTGGGATCAGCTCGACGCCATCAAGCCGCAGTTGCGCGACTTGGTCGCCTTCAGTCGTGAGGTCCGCGTCTTGCCAGGCTACCAGAATCACTCTGGCGCTAAGTTCGTCGGGGCTGGCATCTGGGACATGGCGATGCTGATGAAGGACTATCGGGCCGATGAACTGTCCTGGAACTTCGACTTCTTCCATGCGATGGTCGAAGGCGGCCTATCTTGGCCGAACGAACTGGCCTTGGCTCGTGACCATATCTCGATGGTCTATTTCAAGAACTTCAACTGGCAGGGGAGGCTGGCCGAAGGTTGCCCGCTCGCCGAAGGTAGGGTCGGCAAAGACTCCGTCGTGCAGCTGCGCAAAACGGGTTATACGGGCCCAGTTTGCCTCCATGTCGAATACCTGAAGGGCAAGGTCACCGACCAGGGGGGCCTGCAGGCCGCCATGGATGCCACCCGCAAGGACTTCGCTACACTTAAGGAGTGGTGGGCTTGAGGCGGCAGGGCGGGGGGATTCTCAAAAGATAGGCTGGAACTTGCGGTCTTTCGGGATGTAGAAACATTCTCCCCGTCATGCCCCGCTCCGTCCTCTTCCTGTTTGCCGCGGCCTCCCTGGTCGCTGCGCCTAAGTCCGCCCCGGCCGACAAGGCTCCGCCGGAACCCTACAAGCCTTCCGAGGGCGGCTCGCTCCCGGCGTCCCTCTTTCAGTTGCCCGAAGGCCTCGAAGCCACGCTTTGGGCTCGTTCGCCGATGCTGGCCAATCCGACGAATATCGACTTCGACGCTCAGGGCCGTCTCTGGGTCAATGAAGGCGTCAACTACCGTACTTACAACAAGGGCGGTATGCGTCGCCCCGAGGGCGACCGCGTCATCGTGCTCAGCGACACCAAGGGTCAAGGCTTCGCCGACTCCGTCCATACCTTCGTTCAGAACCCCGAGTGGACCTCCCCCCTCGGCATCGCCGTCATCGACAACGTCGTCTATGTCTCCCACGCCCCGACCATCACAAAGTACACCGACGTGAATCGCGACGGCAAGTTCGACGCCGCCGTCGACAAGCAGGAGACTTTCCTTACCGGCTTCGGCGGTCAGGACCATGACCACTCGCTCCACGCGGTTGTCGCAGGCCCCGACGGCAAGCTCTACATCAACTCCGGCAACTGTGGTGCGGTTGTCACCGACAAGTCGGGCAAGACATTCCGCGTCACCAGCGGCTACGTTGACGAACGTGGCGGCAAGTGGCCCTTCGACGCCAAGGCCAACATCGGCACCAAGAGCGACGATGGCTTTGTTTGGTCTTCTGGTTTTTCGGGCCGCCTGAACGCCGACGGCACCGGCCTCGAAATCATCGGCAACGGCTACCGCAATAGCTACGAGAGCGTGCCTTCCTCCCTCGGCGACCTCTTCCAGGGCGACAACGATGACCAGCAGAGCTGCCGCACCTCTTTCGTGCTCGAATATGGCACGTCTGGATACACTACTCCAGCCGGCGCCGGCTATCGTTCGGTCATGCGCCTCGGCCAGTCGATGCCTCGGGCTCACTGGCGTCAGGACGACCCCGATACGATGGATGTCGGTGACGTCTACGGCGGCGGTTCCCCTACGGGCGTCGCGGTCTATGAGAATGGCGCCCTTGGCACCGCCTGGGAGGGCACGCTCCTGAACTGCGAACCGTCCCGCAACACGGTCCTGGCTTATAAACTCGCCGCGCAGAAGGGGTCCTACGCCCTCAATGAATCCACGCGTCGGAATCTGATTACTTCCAATCCTGCCGGGGAATTCGCAGGTACTGACTTCAAGCGGATCTCTATCGAGGAAGCCGCCAAGCCGAACGAGCGCATCCTCTTCCGCCCGTCTGATGTCGCTGTCGGTCCGGACGGTGCCCTCTATGTCGCCGACTGGTATGATCCCCGCGTCGGCGGTCACCAGACCCTCGATGATACCTGCACGGGTGCGATCTATCGCATCGCTCCGAAAGGCTTCAAGTCCGTCATCCCGAAGATCGATGTCTCCACGCCCGAAGGCGCCGCCGCCGTGCTGCGTAATCCGGCCGTCAACGTCCGTCACCTCGGCTTCAACGCGCTGAAGGGTTTCGGCGCCAAGTCCCTCCCGGTCGTCTCCGAGATTCTCCGCGAAGCGAATCCGTATGTCGCCGCCCGCGGCGTCTGGCTCCTGCCTCACCTCGGTGAAGAAGGCGTCACGCGCACCAAGGCCCTGCTTAAGGATCCGAATCCGTCGCTCCGCCGCCTGGCCTTCCAGTCGCTGCGTCGCGCCGGCCATGACACGATCGGCATCGCCGCTGAACTCGCCAAGGATGCCGACATCGCCGTCCGCCGCGACGTCGCCACCTCGCTGCACGCCGCGCCGGCCGATAAGGCCGTCCCGATTCTCATCGACCTGGCGCGTCGTCTCGACGTCGCCGACAAGAACTCCATCGCCGCTTTCGGTGTCGGTTCCACCAACAAGCAGGACGCTGTCTGGTCCGCCGTGAAGTCCGAACTCGCCAAGGATGGCGCCGAAGCCTGGTCCCCTGAAGTCGAGCGCATCGCCTGGTTGCTCCACCCCGCCTCCGCCGTGCAGGACTTCCTCACGCGCGCCGCTTCCGCGAAGGTCTCGCAGGCCTCCCGCACGCTCGCGGTCGAGTCTCTCTCCTTCGTCGAGACCCAGGAAGCGGCCCTCGCGATGATCAAGTTGAGCGTCGCTGGTTCGCCTTCCGCCTCCGAAGCCAAGGGCTGGGCGTTGATGCGTATGACCGGTTCTTGGGCCGCCTTCGATATCCGCAAGGAGCTGAAGAATGCCGGCGTCTACGATGCCGACAAAGTGGTCGTCACCCCCATCGAAGTGCCGCTGGCACCTGCTCCGACCTATACGGAGCAAGACGTACTTTCTAAGACCGGTGATGCCGTCAAGGGCGCCGCCCTGGCCCAGAGCTGCGTCATGTGCCACCAGCTTAACGGCAACGGACCGGCCTATGGTCCGGAGCTCAAGGGTTGGGCTTCCCGCCAAAGCCGCGAAGCTCTGGTCCGCTCCATCGTCAATCCTTCGGCCGACATCGCCCTGGGCTACGAAGGGACCACGGTTAAGCTCAAGGGCTCCGGGTCCATCGATGGGAGACTTCTGTCCAACGGCGACCCGCTGGTGATCACCTCCACTGGGGGGCTTACCCAGCTCGTCCCGAAGGCCCAGGTGACCGGCCGTCAGGTTAAGATGGATCGCTCCCTCATGCTTTCGAGCCAGCAGCTCGGTCTTGGCGCTCAGGATGTAGCCGATATCGCCGCTTATCTGGCCTCTTATAAGTAAGCCCAAGGCCAGAAGCGCTGTTTCAAGGGGGTTTTCCACCAGGAAGACCCCCTTTTCATTTACCGCTTGCCTCTGGGGCCAGCTTTATCAGGTTCGACCCTCCTTTCCCTAGGCAAGGCACGGCCGCTTAACGCGGGCCCGCGACTTACTAGGCACCAAAAGACCTTATACCAACATGAAGCAGCTCACCCTTAAAGTCTCCAGCCGCGCGCTCCATGGCCGCGGTCCCGCCCGCCGCCTCCGCGTCGAGGGCTCCATCCCAGCCATCATCTACGGCAAGTCTGGCAACCAGAGCGTCGCCGTCGCCCAAGAAGCCTTCCGCGATCTGATGCGCGCCAAGGGCAACGCCGCCTCCCTCATTGACCTCGAAATCGACGGCAAGAAGATGCTCTCCCTCATCAAGGAGTTCCAGCGCCACCCGATCACCCAGAAGTTCCTCCATATCGACATCATGGAGATCGACCCGAATTCCCCGATGACCGCTGCCATCCCGGTACGCGCCATCGGTGAAGCCCATGGCGTCAAGACCGACGGCGGCACGCTCGCTATCGTTTCTCAGACCATCAACGTGCGCTGTCTCCCGAAGGACCTCCCTGAGTTCATCGAAATCGACGTCACGGAGCTCAAGGTCAACGAGTCCATCCACGTCGGCGAAGTCAAGGCCCCCAAGGGCATCACTTTCCCGGGCGACCCCAAGCGCGTCGTCGTCGTCTGCTCCGAGATGGCCGCAGAAGAAGCCGCGCCCGAGCCGGCCGTCGCCGTCGCTGCCGCCGTTCCTGGCGCCGAAGGTGCCGCCGCTCCTGCGGCTGGTGCTGCTCCCGCCGCTGGTGCCGCTCCGGCGGCCGCCGCTCCGGCTGCCAAGAAGTAATTTCCGCGCCGGGCGTCCCCGGTACCTGTTCTTTGAAGTCAAATGTCATTCTCGGTCATCGCCGCCCTCGGCA
>CAMBGQ010000003.1 GCA_945866215.1 Opitutus sp. GAS368
GTGACAGTGCGGCGCTCTAACCAACTGAGCTACCACCCCGGTAGCCAAAAGGAAGGGTAAGAAAGGTTTCCGGGAGGGGGTCTGTCAAACGGAAAACCGACCCAAATTAGCCCCTAACTTGACCTTGGCCGACGATTTCGAACTTCCAAGTGGTCAATTCGCGAATCCCCATGGGCCCGCGGGCGTGCAGGCGGTCCGTGGAGATGCCGACTTCGGCGCCAAAACCAAACTCGCCCCCGTCCGTGAAGCGGGTGCTGGCATTCCAGTAGACACACGCGCTGTCGATCTGGGCGAGGAAGGAGCGGGCGGCGGACTCGTCGGCCGTGATGATGGCATCGGAGTGGTGCGAGCCGTGATCTTCGACATGGGCGACGGCCTCGGCGAGACCGGCGATGACCTTCACGTTGAGGATGAGGCCGAGGTGCTCGGTGCGGAAATCTTGCTCCGTCGCGGCCTTGGCACCGGGCATCAGTCGCTGCGACTGCGCGCAGGCACGGACTTCGGTCTGCTTCGCGGCGAGCGCGGCAGCCATCTTCGGGAGGAATTGCTCGGCGACGGCGGCGTCGACCAGCAAGGTCTCGAGGGCGTTGCACGCGCTGGGGCGCTGGCACTTCGCGTTGAGTACGATTTGTTCGGCCATCGCGAGGTCGGCCTGCGCGTGGACGTAGACGTGGCAGATGCCGGCGTCGTGCTTGATGACGGGGACCTTGGCGGAGTTGACCACCGCCTCGATGAGGCCGGGGCCGCCGCGGGGGATAATAATGTCGACGATACCGCGGAGGGAGCCGAGGGCCGGGACGGCTTCGCGGTCTGTGAAGGGCAGGAGCGTGACGGCTTCGGCGGGTAGGCCAGCGGTGCGCAGGCCCGTTGCGAACGACTTCGAGAGCGCGATGTTCGTGTGAATCGCCTCGCTCCCGCCGCGGAGTACGCAGCCGTTGCCGGACTTCAGGCAGAGGGCGGCGGCGTCGATGGTGACGTTGGGGCGCGATTCGAAGATGATGGCCACGAGGCCGATGGGGACGCGGCGGCGGATGATCCGCAGGCCGTTGGGGCGGGTCCAATCCTCGGTGACTTCGCCGACCGGGTCGGGGAGTTTCGCGACCGCTTCACAGGCCACGGCGATATCTTCGAGGCGGGCGTGGTCGAGGCGCAGGCGATCGGTCATCGCGTCCGTGAGGCCCTTGGCTTGGGCGGCGGCGAGGTCCTGCGCGTTGGCGGCGAGGATGGCGGCTTCGTCGGCGCGGAGGGCCTGGGCGGCGGCGCGCAGGGCGGCGTCGCGGACGGCGGTCGAGGAGAGGGCGAGGGCACGCGAGGCCTTCTTGGCCGTGCGGGCGATGTCCGTCACGCGCTGGAGGAGGTCGCTCATTTCTTCTTCAGCGAGAAGCGCGTACCGAGTTTCTTGCCGGCGGCGAGTTCGAGGAGGATCCCTTCGTGTCGACCGCTGGCGATGATTGTATCGACACCGCCTTCGGCCGCGATTTCGGCGGCGAGCAGTTTCGTGACCATCCCGCCGACGTTACGTTCGGAACCGGCGCCGCCGGCGAGGGCACGCACGGAGTCGTCGATCTTGCGGACGGAGGGGATGAGGTCGCCGGTGCCGTCGGACTTCGTCATCAGGCCTGGGATACCGGAAAGAATAATCAGCAGGTCAGCGCCGACGAGCGCGGCGACGTGGGCCGAGAGGCGGTCGTTGTCGCCGACCTTAATCTCTTCATCAGCGATGGCGTCGTTCTCGTTGATGATCGGAATGAAGCGCTTGCGGGCGAGGAGTAGGTCGATGGTTGCGCGGGCGTTGCGGGTGCAGGCACGGCTGTCGAGGTCCCAGTAGGTGAGTAGCATCTGCGCGCCGAGCAGCTTATGGCGGCGGAGGTGCTTGCCGTATTCGGACATCAGTTCGGGCTGGCCGACGGTGGCGCAGGCTTGAAGCTCGCGGGCCTCCTTCGGGCGTTTCTCGAGGCTCATGGCGGTCATGCCCGCGGCGACGGCGCCGGAGGTCACCAGGACGACCTGGATGCCACGCTTATGCAGGCCGGCGACCTGATCGACGATGCGGCCGATCTGGACGCGGTCGACCTTGCCGTCCTTGCGGGTGAGGAGGCCGGAACCGAGCTTGATGACCCATCGTTTTGCCATGGCTTTCAGGGGTCGACCTTAGCCGAGGGAAAACGCCGTTGTCCAGCGTCAGAACACCGACCTCAGAACGAAGGCGGCTGCAGGCCCACGGCCAGCCAGCCTTTCGGGGCTAGGACGCGTCCCTGCGGGGTGCGCACGACGTAGCCTTCCTGCACAAGGAATGGCTCATGGACTTCCTCGAGCGTGTGAGCGTCTTCGCCGATGGCGGCGCCGATACTGCTCAAGCCAACTGGTCCGCCGTTATGCTTTTCGGCCATCGCGCGAAGGAAGCGGTGGTCCATGTCGTCGAGGCCATGCTGATCGATTTCCAGAAGTTCAAGGGCGGCGGCGGTGACGGCGGCGTTGGCTTTACCGCCGGCGCGTTCGAGGGCGTAGTCGCGCGTGAAGCGCAGCAGGTTGTTGACAATGCGGGGCGTACCGCGGGCGCGGCGGGCAATCTCGTCGGCACCGCCTTGGTCGATGTCGAGGCTGAGAAGGTCGGCGTTACGGCGGACGATGCTGAGCAGCTGTTCGCGGGTGTAGTAGTCGAGGCGCGTCTGCAACGTGAAGCGGCTGCGCAACGGGGCGGTGAGCAGGCCCGTGCGGGTCGTTGCACCGACGAGTGTGAACTTCGGTAGGTCGAGGCGCACGCTGCGCGCGTTCGGACCTTGATCGATCATGATGTCGATGCGGAAGTCCTCCATCGCCGAGTAGAGAAACTCCTCGACGGTTTTCGGGATGCGGTGGATTTCGTCGATGAAGAGTAGGTCGCCTTCCTGCAGGCTCGTGAGCAGCCCTGCGAGGTCGGAGGCTTTCTCGACAACCGGTCCGGAGGTCACGCGGATCGGGCGGCCCATCTCTTCGGCGAGGATCATCGCGAGGGTCGTCTTGCCGAGGCCGGGCGGGCCGTGGAGGAGAATGTGATCGAGCGTACGGCCTTCGCGACGCGCGGCACCAATCATCACGCGGAGGCGTTCAACCGTGCGCTGCTGGCCGACAAAGTCGTCGAGCTTCGGCGGGCGCAGGGCGGCGTCCAGCGAGCGGTTCGCACGCGACGCGGCTTCCTTGCCGGCGAGCGGCTGGGGGTCATCGGGCGAATCCTTGCGGGCCATGGAGCGCAAGGTGCGGGCTCAGGGCGAATTGGCAACCCTCAGTCCTCGGCGAAGCCTTTCGGCAGGTCGGAGGCGGGGAGGCGTTCGACGTCGGCGCCCAGGGAGCGGAGGCGTTCCTCGAAGCGTTCGTAGCCGCGGTCGAGGTGGTAGAGGCGTTGGACCCACGTCTCGCCCTTGGCGATTAGCGCGGCGAGGATGAGGGCGGCGGAGGCGCGGAGATCGGAGGCCATCACTGGCGCACCGGAAAGTGGGCGGTCGCCGTAGATCGCAGCCGTGGCGCCGTCGATGGCGATCTCGGCGCCCATGCGCTGGAGTTCGGCGGCGTGCATGAAGCGGGCTGGATAAATCTTCTCGGTCACCGTGCTGCGTCCGTCGACGAGGAGCTGGAGGGCCATGAACTGAGCCTGCAGGTCCGTCGGGAAGCCTGGATAAGGTTCGGTGATGATCTCGACGGCGTGCGTCGGCTTGCCATGGGCGCGGATGAAGTCGGGGCCAGTCTCGACCTGTACGCCCGCTTCGCGGAGCTTGTCGAGGAAGGCCGTGAGGTGCGACGGGTCGCAGTGCGTTACCGTGACGTCGCCGCCGGTGATGGCGCCCGCGACAAGATAGGTGCCGGTCTCGATGCGGTCGGCGATGACCGTGTGGTCGCAACCCCCGAGGGCGACGACGCCTTCGACCTGGATGGTGCCCGTGCCGTGGCCGCTGATTTTCGCGCCCATCTTGACGAGCATCGCACAGAGGTCGACGACCTCCGGTTCGCGGGCGGCGCATTCGATGTGGGTGACGCCGGGCGTGAGGGTGGCGGCCATCACGAGGTTGGCGGTGCCAAGGACCGTGCTCCCCATCGGGCCGCCCATGAAGACCGTGTCGCCGCGGGCGCGGGAGGCGTCGACTTGGACTAAGCCGGCTTCGACCGTGACGACGCAGCCGAGGGCTTCGAGGCCTTTCAGATGAAGGTCGATGGGACGGGGTCCGATGACACAGCCGCCAGGGATGGCCATCTCCGCTTGGCGGAGACGACCGATGAGTGAGCCCAGTAGGCAGACCGATGCGCGCATCTTGCGAACGAGATCATAGGGCGTGCGGGGCGAGACCTGTTCGGCGCGGATTGTCCAGACGCCCGGTTCCGGGTTGGCGACAACGGCGCCTTGGTAACCGAGGATCTCGGCCATGTAGCGGACATCGCTGAGGTCGGGCACGTTACGCAGCGTCACCGTCTCGCCCGTGAGGAGGGAGGCGGCGAGCAGCGGCAGCGCGGCGTTCTTCGAACCTGCGGCGCGGATCGTACCTCTCAGCACGTGACCACCGCGGATGCGCGCGACCTGGAGCATGGCGGATAAAAGAAGCGGGGGCGCCGATTGGCGCCCCCGTTATGTTCAGCCTTCGCGAGGACCGTTGCGAGGACCGCGGTCGCCGCGGAATTCACCGCGACCTCCACGGGAGCCATCACGGGAGCCATCACGTCCGCCGCGGGAACCGCCGCGGAATTCACCGCGACCACGGCCGCCGCGCTGACCGCGATCGGAACGTTCGCCGCGGCGTTCGCCGTGAGGTTGCTGGGTGCGACCGGAAGGGACGAAGACGGCCTTGTTAGGCACGCCGAACAGGGAGGCGAGCTTGCGCTTCAGCGAAGCCCAGAAGCCGATGGGGGCCTGGACTGGAATGACGACGGGCTCGATCTGGATGCGCGGGCGGTCTTCGCGGCGGGGGCGGTCTTCACGACGAGGACGATCGCCTTCGGAGCGGGGACCGCGGTCGCCTTCGGGGCGCGGTTCGCGGAACGGACGGTCGCCCTGCGGGATGCCGGGTTGGCGGCCTTCTTCGGCGGCGCCTTCGGGGCGGCGTTCGCGCGGTTCGCGGCGAGGACCACGATCGCCTTCGGCGCGCGGTTCGCGGAACGGACGGTCGCCTTGCGGGATGCCGGGCTGGCGGCCTTCTTCGGCGAAGCCTTCCGGCCGAGGAGCGCGCGGTTCGCGGCGAGGACCACGTTCCCCTTCGGGGCGCGGCTCACGACGTTCGCGTTGCCCTTGGGCAGGCGGCTGGGCACGATCACCGGAGAGGTTCTCGGTCAGCTGGGACGGATCTTCGACGACTCCGATGGACGGGCGGGTTGCCTGACCATTGGCGGCGGAGGGAGCGGCGCCACGCGGCGTACCACGGCGACCGAACTGCTTCGGCGTCGTGATGGTACCAGGTTTGGCGGCGGGTTCGGACGAGGCCCCGATCACGGACAGCGGGGGGAGTTCCGCGTGGGCGGATTCCAACTTGGCTTCGTTAAGGCGGGGTGCGGGAGTGCGGACTTCATTGGCGCCTGCGTCCGCGGCGGGCTGGTGGGGGGAGACTGGCTCCTGCCCCGGGGTTTCTTCTTGGCTCATGTTGCTTATGTTGGGGCGGCCTTCGTTGTGGCCGACCGGATGATGCGGCCGTTCCGTTGTGGAGCGGCGACGCGGTTTGTCGGACCCTTGGTGACGGAGGACGAACCTCCTTGGGGTGCCGAAATGTCCCGGGAGAGACTCCCGGAAGGAATGTGAATAATTAACCCCTCTCGCTTAACAACAAGAAAGTCCCTTAGCGGGCCTCTTCGGTGAACCTTTGTTCACGAATCAGCACAATTTTCACAGTTCCTTGGTAAGAAAGGGTTTCCTCCACCTTAAGGCGAAGGCGGCGGGCCAGCTCGTTGGCCGCGAAATCATCGAGTTTGACCGGATCAATGATTACCCGGAGTTCGCGGCCGGACTGGAAGGCGTAGGCTTCCCGGACCCCGTCGAAGGACATGGCCACCTCTTCGAGGCGCCGAACGCGCAAGGCGTAGGACTCTAGGGTGGAGGAGCGGGCGCCAGGGCGGGAGCCTGAGGCGGCGTCGGCGATCATCACCAGCGGAGCGTAAAGGCTCTCGGCTTCGACTTCGCGATGGTGGGCGGCGACGGCATTGACTACGCGCGGGTCTTCGCCGAGTCGGCGGAGCAGGGCGGCGCCGACGAGGGCGTGGCTACCGCCCGCTTCCGCTTCGACCGCCTTGCCGAGATCGTGGAGCAGGCCGGCGCGTTTCGCCGGGACCGGGTCGATACCGATCTCCGCTGCGAGCATGGCGCAGAGCTGCGCGACTTCGACGGAGTGGGTGAGGGTGTTCTGGTTGGCCGAAAGGCGGAAGTGCAGGCGACCGAGGAGTTCTTCCACCGACGCGTCCATCGGCGGCAGACCGAGGTCGCGGACGGCATCGCGGCCGAGGCGGCGGGCGTGCTTCACCACTTCTTCGGCGGCGGCGCGGACGCTGTCTTCGATGAGTCCCGGCGAGATGCGGCCATCCTTCACGATGCGTTCGAGTGCGATGCGCGCGGTTTCGCGGCGAACCGGATCAAAGCAGGAAACCATCGCCAATCCGGGGGTTTCATCGATGAGCAAGGTCGCGCCTGTCGCCTGCTCGAAGGTGCGGATGTTGCGGCCCTCGCGACCAATCAGGCGACCTTTCATCTCCTCGTTGGGCAGCGAGACCGAGAGCAACGTCGCATCCTGCGTCGTCGAGGCGGTCAGGCGTTGCATCGCCGCGAGGAGGGTGCGGCGGGCTTCGTCATCGATGTCTTGTTCGACTTGGTCGAGCAGGCCGCGGCGCAGGTGCTGGGCCTCTGCGCCGTATTCCTCGCGCAGTTGATCGAGTAGCAGATCGCGCGCCTGTTCCGGCGTGACCCCGGCGAGGCGTTGAAGCTCGCGGACCAGATGATCCCGCTGGCGGAGATTCTCGCGGGAGAGTTCGCCCGCGGCGAGGGTCTCGACGGCGGCCTCGGCTTTGGCTCGCGCCGCCGATTGGTGCTCGGCCTCCGCTTGGGCGTGGAGTTCGGCGGCCTCGACGGTGGCTTCCCGGCGGGCGAGTTCGACCTCGGAGCGGAGGCGAGCGTCCCGGATGGCGCCGAGGGTGTTCTCGCGCCATTTCGCCACCGCATAGGCCACGATGGCCCCGGAGGAGAACGCCACGGCGGCGAGGATGCTTTGGTCGTCTGCCAGAGGCATGTTCGTCGCGAATTCCGGAGGCCCGGGGGGTTACGCTTGCGGTCGTAGCCCTTTCGGCAAGCCCTTTCGGGAGGTTCGCCTTGCCTCCGGGGTAATATCGGGGTTGCCTCGGGCATGTCACAACACCTTGACGATGAGCGGTCTCCGGCCGCGGTCTGGTGGGACAAGTTCGCCCATTTCGCCTGGCGGACGGATTGGACACAGGTGGTCATCATTTTCTTCTTGAGCGGCCTCGGGGTCGTCGCGATCCAGTCGGCGGGCAGCGCCCGGGAATCCACGTTCTATCGTTCGCAGATAGCCTTCGTCGTCATCGGTTGGTTGGCCTATTGGGCGGTCTCCTCGCTCGACTATCGTCTGGTTCAGCGCCACGCCCGCCGGATCTACTGGGGTTGCCTGGCGCTCCTCCTGCCCGTCTCGCTCTGCGCTTTGGCCAAAATCGATTTAGGCACCTTCATCCGCAGCATCAACGGCGCGCGTCGTTGGATGGATTTCGGTCCGTTTTCGATCCAGCCCTCGGAGTTCGCCAAGATCGGCGTATTGGTCATGCTCGCGGCCATGCTGGCCCGATTACCGATCGGTTCTTTCCGCGCGACGTGGCGGACCGTCGGCGGGTGTCTGAGCGCGGCCGCGGTCCCGTTTGTCTTGATTTTTGTACAGCCAGACCTAGGTTCTGCCCTCATCTACCTGCCGCTTTCATTCATCCTACTTTTCGTCGCTGGCCTGACCTATAGGTTCTTCTTGGTGGCTGCCGTGGCCACCTTCCTGCTGTTGGGGGTGGTTGCCTTGGATCTGTCCGAATACGCGGCAAAAATCGACCAATACGCCAAGGCTAATCCGCAGTCCAAGGACCCGGTGCGCGCCGTCCGCGGCGAGCATGAATCCGAGGCATGGTTCTTCCTCCTCAAGGACTACCAGCGAGAGCGTATCCTGTCCTTCGTGGCTCCCGAGGTGATCGATCCCAAGGGGCTCGGCGCCACGTGGAACGTTAACCAGGCCGTCATCGCCGTCGGCCGCGGGGGTTTCCGTGGCCAGGGTATCGGCAATGGCACGCAAGCCCGCTTCGGCTACCTGCCTGAAGCTGCGGCGCACAACGACTTCCTTTTTTCCGGGATGGCCGAGGAGATCGGCTTCACCGGCGGACTTTTGGTGATTGGCGCATTCGTCCTCCTGTTCTGGCGCGTCGTGCGAACGGCAGCCCGGGCAGCGGATCGGTTTGGTTCTCTGCTCGCGGTGGGTGCGGCGGTCGTGCTCGGCACGCACGTCGTGATCAACGTCGGCATGAACATCAACCTGATGCCCGTCACCGGTGTCCCCCTTCCTTTCCTTAGCTACGGAGGGTCTTTCGTCCTCAGCTGTTTCCTGCTCCTTGGATTAGTCCAGAGCGTTCACCGGCATTCGGCCGGTGGCGGCGAAGACGGAGGCTCTCCGGCAACCGGCCTAACCGCCTGACCGAGATGCCCGACCATAACGAACCCGAAGATATCAACGACGAGCCGCCTGTGAGCGGCGAACAGACCTCCCCGATCGACCAGCGTCAGCTGGCCGACGAGGCGGCCAAACGCCGCAAGGAGCTCCCGCTGCTCCAGCGCATCGTCAAGCACTTCTCCAAGGACCGCGCGGTCTACCGCGAGCTCGTCATCAACGCCGAGACGTTGGAGAAGCGCGTCGCGCTCCTCACCAACGGCGTCCTCGACAAGTTCGAGATCGAGCACAAGGGCGAGAACCGCATGGTCGGCGCCGTCTTCAAGGGCCGCGTCCAGAATCTCGAGGGTGGCCTTAAGGCCGCCTTCGTGGATATCGGCCAGCCGAAGAACGCGTTCCTGCATTACTGGGACATGCTCCCGGCCGCCAACGACTCGCAGGTCGAGTTTATCCGCGACAACGAGTCCGCCGAGCAGAAGCAGCGTAACGCCCGCTATCAGGCCAAGGATATCCCCCAGCTCTTCCCCGCCGGTTCCGACATCGTCATCCAGGTGGTCAAGGACCAGATCGGCACGAAAGGCCCGCGCTCGACGACCAACATCGCCCTTCCGGGACGCTACATCGTCCTCATGCCGTTCAGCGGCGCGTGCGGCGTCTCCCGCAAGATCGAGGAAGCCTCCGAGCGCGAACGCCTCAAGGACATCCTCCGCTCCCTCACCATCCCCGAGGGCATGGGCGTCGTCATCCGCACCGCCGGCGAAGGCAAGCAGGCCCGTTGGTTCGTCCGCGACCTGCACATGTTGCTCAAGCGCTGGCAGGCGATCGTCGAGAAAATCAACGCCCCGGACCGCAAGCCTGTCCTCCTCTATCAAGAGCCCGGCCTCATCGAGCGTACCGTCCGCGATTTCCTCACCGAGGAGGTCGACCGCATCCTTGTGGACAACCCCGAGGACTTCAAGCTGGTCCAGGACCTTGTCGGTGAAGTGTCGCCGCGTTCCCGCTCGCGCGTCGAGTTGTACGCCGACCCCATCCCGGTCTTCGAGCGTTACAACATTGAGCGCCAGATTGAGCAGCTCTTCCAGCGCCGCGTCCCGCTGCCGAGTGGCGGCGAGATTGTCATCGACGAGACCGAGGCCCTGACGGCTATCGACGTCAACACCGGCGGCCATCGCGGTAAGGACGGCGCCAAGGACGGCAATTTCATCACCCAGGCCAACCTCGAGGCTGTCACCGAAGCCGCCCGGCAGATCAAGCTGCGCAACCTCGGCGGGCTCATCATGATCGACACCATCGACATGAAGAACGCGAAGGACCGCAAGAAGGTCTTCGACACCTTGAGCGACGCGATGGCCGACGACCGGGCCAAGCACCAGATCCTACCAATCTCGCAGCTCGGCGTGCTCCAGATGACGCGTCAGCGTCACACGGAGTCCAACACCACCTCGATGTATACGGCCTGCCCGCATTGCCAAGGCCGGGGCATCGTGAAGAACCCCCGGACCGTCTCCGTCGAGATTCAGCGCAAGCTCCTCAGCGTTATCCGCCGGCTCCGCGAGGTCGTGGGCGCCGAGAAGGAACTCGAAATCAATATCCTGCTCCATCCCGTAAACCTCGAGCGTATCATCACCGAAGACCGCGAGTTCTTCCGCGACCTCATGAAGTCTTGCAAGGTCCGCTTGGGTACCAAGCCCGATCCGACCTACAGTATCGAGGCCTTCAAGCTCTTCGACGGCGCTGGCAAGGAGCTGCGCTGAGCCGACCGGGCCTTTGCCATCGAGGCCTCCGGGTTCGCTCGGGGGCCTTTTTGTTTACCGCCGGGTCGCCGGGCGGACCCGGTGGACGAGCAGGCGCAGTCCGTTGAGGCAGACTAAGATGGTGCTACCTTCGTGGACGACGACCGCCCAGGGGAGGGGAGCGCCGCGGAATACCACGAAGGCGGCCATGCCGAGGGCGGCGCCGACCGAGATGAGGACGTTGAAGCGGATCGCCCGACGGGCGCAGCGGCTGAGTTCGATTGCGTCGACCAAGCGGTCGAGGCGATCGTCGGTCAGGACCAAATCGCTGGACTCCAAGGCGGCGTCGCTCCCCCGACCGCCCATGCCGATGGCCACGTCGGCCGCCGCCAGACCAGGGGCGTCATTGACCCCGTCTCCGACCATCGCGACCACGTGGCCTTCAGCGGCGTAGCGGCGGATCGCGGCCATCTTGGCGTCGGGCGTCAGCGCCGCGGCGTAAGCCTGGATACCGACCTGTCGGGCGGCGACGACGGCGGCTTCCTTGCGGTCGCCGGTGAGCATCACCGTCCGGATCTTGCGCTCATGCAAAGCGGCCAAGGTGGCGCGGCTTTCGTCCCGGATGCGATCCACGAGGGTGGCGCGCACGGTCACGGTGCCATCGGAAGCCCAGACTTCACTCACGATGGCTCCGGCGGTCACCGCTGCGGCCGGGAGGACGCCCCCGCCGACGAACTCGCGGGTGCCGACGCTCCAGCGGGCGCCAGCGACGGTGCCGGCGACGCCTTGCCCTGGGGAATTGGAGAGCCCTTGGACTGGAAGCCGGCTGGCGCCCCGCTGGAGGCACGCTCGGACGACCCCGGCGGCGAAGGGATGGGTCGTGGCGGACTCCAGCGTCAGCAAGGCGCTGAGGGCGCGCCGGGAGTCGGCGGTCTCGGGGAAGACTTCCAGCGCGGCCACTTCCGGGATGCCGGCGGTCAGCGTGCCCGTCTTGTCGAAACACACGCAATCGACGTCGGCCAGCCGCTCCACGGCGGCACCTCCGCGGAAAAGGATGCCGTGGCGGGCCCCGGCGGCGATGGCGGCGAGCACGGCGGAGGGGACGGAGAGAACCAGGGCGCAGGGACTGAGCACGACCAGCAGGGTCATCGCGCGGTAGAGCGGCGAAGCTTGGCCGACCGCGTCCGCCGGGCTGGTGAGCGCGAGGATGACGAAGAACAGGCCGGAGGCGGCGAGCGCAAAGAGCGCGTAGGCGTCGCCCCATTTGTCGATCGCCCGTTGGGCTGGCGCCTTGCTCTCCTGCGCCTCACGGATCAGACGCACGATACGCTGCAGAGCGCTATCCTGCTCCGCGCGGGTGACCTCGACAATCAGGCGACCCCACGCGTTGAGCGTACCTCCGGCGACTTCCGCCCCGGGTTGTTTCGGGGCCAGTTTGGCCTCCCCGTTGAGGTTGGATTCGTCCACCGCACTCTCTCCGGCGAGCACTGTGCCATCCGCCGGTACCAGTTCGCCGGGCAGGATGACGATGCGTTCACCCGGGCGCAGGGCGGCGACCGGCACCTCGGTTTCGGCGTCATCTGGGCCGAGGCGGCGGGCATGTTTGGGTGACTTGTCGAGGAGGGCGTCGATGGCCCCGCGGGTCCGGTCCAGCGCGTAATGTTCGATCGCTCCGGCGGAAGAAAAGAGGAAAAGTAGCAGCGCGCCTTCGGCCTGGGCGCCCACGAACCAGGCGCCGACGGCCACGGCGATCATCAGCAGATGGACGTCGATGCGCCGTTGCTTTAGCGCCGCCCATCCGTCGATCGCGGCGTTCCATCCGCCGGTGATGCAGGCGACGGCGACAAGGGCGAGCGCCCACGGGGAGCCGACGCCGTCGAACTGCTCCGCGACCAATGAAAGCAGGCCTAAAGCGCCGCTCACGGCCGCGAGGAAGGCGAGTTTTCGCCATTCGCCCGGCGCTTCGTGTTCCAACTCGTGCGCACGTTCGCTCATGACGTCATCCTGTCGGCGTGCATCGCTTCGGTCAACTGCTCGCACGGTCTCCGACCGTATCGAATTCATCTTTACGAGATGGCGTGCGAACAGATTTTTTACGCGTCGGCGGCGGCGTGCCGGCGAGACGAAAGTTTCCTCTTGCGCAAGCGCAGGTTATACCTATTACTCGCTACCAAGAGTTAACCGCAACGTGACGAACCGAACCGAAACCCCGAGCGAAAGCCTAATCACCGTGTCGCTTCCCCCGAAGCTACATTCCGAAGTAGTCGCCTTTCAGCATCGGTCCGGTCTGAGCACCTTGAGCGAAGTAATCCGTCATGCGCTCGATCGTTACGACGACTCCCGTCCTTCCCTGGAGACCACCCGGTCTCGTCAGGTTTCTTTCCGAGTCCCCTCGGAGCTCCGTACTCGCATCACCCGTCAGGCGCGCAACGCCCGGGTGAGCGTGGGGCGAATCGTCAGGGTGGCGCTTCAGGCGCTGCCCTCAAACCCAACAACGATCCAAAAAAAGGACACACCTATGGCTAAAAAGAAGGCTGCTAAGAAAAGCGCCAAGAAAGCCACCAAGTCGAAGAAGAAGTAATTCTTCTCTGACTATTCCGTCCCTCGGGGCGGATGGCGCCGGCACCCCCGGTTATCACAAGGACCCTCGCAAGGGGGTCCTTTTCTTTTCCCCGCTTGGTGGGCCAGCGTATAGGCTTGAAAACGCCCCCCCGAACAAGGTTTGTTATCCCCCACCTTACATGAGCCCCCCTGCATCCGGCCGGATCACCATCGCCCACGGTAAACTTACCGTTCCGGACCATCCGGTTATTCCTTTCATTGAAGGCGACGGCACTGGCCCAGACATCTGGCGTGCTTCCGTCCGGGTCCTCGACGCCGCGGTCGCCAAGGCCTACGCTGGCAAGCGCAAGATCGAGTGGCTGGAAGTCCTCGCGGGCGAGAAGGCCTTTAAGCAGACGGGCGATTGGCTACCGGAAGCGACCCTCACTGCTTTCCGCGATTACCTCGTCGGTATCAAGGGCCCGCTCACCACGCCGACCGGCGGCGGCATCCGTTCCCTCAACGTCGCCCTGCGTCAGCAGCTGGACCTTTACGTCTGCCTCCGTCCCGTGCAGTGGTTCACCGGCGTGCCTTCTCCGGTGAAGAATCCCGGTAAGGTCAACATGGTGATCTTTCGCGAGAACACCGAGGACATCTACGCTGGCATCGACTTCGAGGCCGGCTCGGAGATCGCCCTCAAGACCTTGGAGTTTATCAAGACGAACTTCCCGAAGGAGTTTAAGAAGATTCGTTTCGGCGCCGAACAGCCCGCCACCGTCGGTCTCGGCATCAAGCCGGTTTCCCGGCCGGGCTCCGAACGCCTCATCCGCTCGGCGATTGAGTATGCCATCACCAACCGGCGCAAGTCGCTGACCCTAGTCCACAAGGGCAACATCATGAAGTATACCGAGGGCGCCTTCATGAAATGGGGCTACGATCTTGCCAAGAGCGAGTTTGGCGCGGTCGAAATCGACGGCGGTCCTTGGTGCAAGATTCCCGAAGGTAAGCCCGGCGCTGGCTTGGTGATCAAGGACGCCATCGCCGACATCACCTTGCAGCAGATTCTCACCCGCCCAACCGATTTCGACGTGATCGCGACGCTCAACCTGAACGGCGACTACCTCTCCGACGCTTTGGCGGCCCAAGTCGGCGGCATCGGCATCGCCCCGGGCGGCAACATCAACTACCTCACCGGCCACGCGATCTTCGAGGCCACTCACGGTACCGCCCCGAAGTATGCCGGTAAGGACGTCGTCAACCCCGGCTCCGTCGTTCTCTCTGGCGAGATGATGCTTCGTTACCTGGGATGGACTGAAGCGGCCGACCTCGTCCTCAAAGGACTCAATGGGGCAATCGGCGCCGGCCGCGTGACCTATGATTTTGCCCGCCAGATGCAGGGTGCGACCGAGATCAAATGCTCGGAGTTCGGTGACGCGATGATCGCCGCCATGTGAAGGCGGGCAGGGGTTCATCGTGGGGGACGGCGACCTCTTGGGGCTTGCCAATGGTCGCCCTCAGGAAATGCTTTAAGTATACCAAATAACTTCCATGAAACACACCCTTGCCGCCCTCGCTATTTCCGTCTTCGCCGCCGGGGCCAATGCTCAAAGCGCCGCCCCCAGCCCCGTGCCGGCCTCCCCCACCGACCTCTCCTTGCGCGGTAGCATCTCTTGGAACGGCAAGAACGTCTTCCGTGGTATCGAGCGCTCCGACACCGATGGTCTCCTCCAGACCGCCGTCACCTTGGACTACAGCATCCCCGGCCTTTCCGGAACGTCGGTCTACGCTAACTTCTATAACGCCGAAGCCGTGGAGCGCGCTTACACTATCGGTAATCGCCGGACCTACGCCTCTGGCGAATCCGATCTGGGCTACCAGCGCCTAACCTCCCCGACCGCCCGCAGCATCGGCGCCGACGGCTTCACCCAGCTCCGCGAAGATGACGAAATCTACGCCGGCTACTCTTTCGCCAACGTCAGTTACGATCCTTCGATTTACGTCTACTATAGTTTCGAGCTGAAACAGTTCACGGTCGAGGCCTCTGGTTCCAAGACCTTTGCCGGTTCCAGTATCGGTCTGCCTGGCTTCGACCTCGTGGCCAAGGTCCACGGCGGCGTCAGCGATGCCTCGGTCTCCGTCTATGCCGCCCGAAATTCCTATGTCTATATGGGGGCCTCCCTCGACCTCACCCGTCAGATCGGGCGGGGTGCCGAGTTCGGCGTAGGCGCCAATTGGGTCTGTAACAACGACAGCCAGGCCAATGCTGGCAGCTCCGCTGTCTGGGCCCGCGTGTTCGCCAATTTCCGCTTCTAAGAGCCCCGTCGGCAGAGTCGGTCTGGGAAGCATGGTTTTGGCCATGCTCCCCTTGTTTTCGGGTTATTTGAGCCACCCCCCGGCGGCGGTGCATTCGAGGATTGACGGAGGGGGGTCCTTTCTCATGTTCCCGCTTTCCCTCTTTATGAAGACCACGCTAGCCAAGAACGTGCAGCTCAAGGACAAGACCTGGTACGTCGTCGACGCCAAGGATCAGGTCCTCGGCCGTCTCGCCGTCAAAATCGCCAATATTCTCCGCGGACGCCACAAGCCCACCTACACCCCGCACGTCGACACCGGCGATTACGTCATCGTGATCAACGCCGACAAAGTCCGGCTCACGGGCTCTAAGGAAGAGGACAAGACCTACATGTTCTTCACGGGCTGGGTCGGCACCGCCTACCGTCGCACCGCCGCCGCCATGCGCGAGCGTCGCCCCGAATTCATGGTCACCCATGCCGTCAAGGGCATGCTGCCCAAGAACCGCCTGGCCAACGCCATGCTCCTGAAGCTGCGCGTCTACGCCGGTGACAAGCATGACCAGGCCGCCAACAATCCTCAGCCTTTTCCCGAGGCCAAGAAGGTCTGATCGTACCGCATCTTCCTAAATGACCGCCAAAACCTCCGCCTTCCTCGCCGTGGGCCGTCGCAAGACCGCCTCGGCCCGCATCCGCCTGACCCGTGGCACCGGCACCATCGTCGTCAACGGTAAGCCCGTTGAGGAATACCTCTACACCGAAGCGTTGGTGAAGTCCGCCACCCTCCCGATCACGACGGCCGGCCTCGACGGCCAGCTCGACGTCATCGTTCGCGTCATCGGCGGCGGCCCCAACGGCCAAGCTGGTGCCATCTCTCACGGTCTCGCCCGCGCAATCCAGAAGATGGACGCTACCCTCCGCGCCCCTCTGAAGAAAGAAGGCCTCCTTACCCGCGATGGTCGCATGCGCGAACGTAAGAAGCCTGGCCGTCCCGGCGCCCGCAAGCGTTTCCAGTTCTCCAAGCGTTAAACCGCTGGCAGACAGGAATCTTCGAAGGCCCCGGCACCCCGGGGCCTTTTTGTTGCCCAGTTTGCAGTATCCAGCCATCCCTTCGTCATCTAATCCACTAACACACTCAAGCCATGTCCCAAAACCTGACCAAGGTCGGTATTGTCGGCGCCTCCGGTTACACCGGGGAGGAGCTCGTCCGCGTCTTGGCCCGCCACCCGCGGGTCAAGCTCGCCGCGGTCTGTTCCCGGACCTTGGCCGGCAAGTCTGTGGCCGACGAGATCCCGCGCCTCCGTGGTATCGTCGACCCCGCCTTGGTCTTCTCCGCGTCCTCCCCCGAGGAGTGCGCAAAGTCCGACGTGGACGTCTGGTTCCTGGCCCTCCCGCACGGCGTCGCCGCCGAATACGCCCAGCCGCTCGTCGCGGCCGGTAAGCGGGTGCTCGACCTTTCCGCCGACTTCCGGCTGCGCGACCTCGGCCTGTATAAAAAGTATTACGGCCATGACCATCCCGCGCCGGCGCTCGCGGCGCAGGCCCGTTACGTCATCCCGGAGCTGCAGATCGACGACTCCTGGAAGTCCGCGCAGCTCATCGCTTGTCCGGGTTGCTACCCGACCAGCATCCAGGTACCGCTCGTGCCGCTCCTCCGCGCGGGCTTGCTTAAGCCCGAGCCGGGTCGGCTGATTATCAACTCGACCAGCGGCGTCTCCGGCGCTGGCAAGAAGGCCGACGTGGCCCTCTTGTTCTCGGAGCGGGATAGCTCACTCAAGGCCTACGGCATCCCTGGTCATCGGCATATCGCCGAGATCGAGGAACAGTGCGGCGTGGCCGCCGGCCAGCCGGTCGTCGTCCAATTTAATCCGCACCTCGCCCCGATGCATCGGGGTATCGCTACAACCATCGTCGTGCCCGCCCCTGGCGTCACCGTCGCCCAGGTTGAGGCCGTGTGGCAGCAGGCCTATGCCGGCCGGCCGTTTGTGACCTTGCTCAAGTCCGGCGAGTTTCCTGACACCGCGCACGTTGCAAATACCAACCGGGTCGCCTGCTCCGTCGTCGCCGACGCGCGCACGGGTAACCTGATCATCACCTCGGCGATCGACAATCTCCTGAAGGGCGCCGGCGGTCAGGCGGTCCAGAACCTCAACCTGATGATGGGTTGGGACGAGTCCGAAGGCCTCCGCTGATCTCCCATGTCCCTTGAATTCAACCAAGATTCGCCGGGCCTCTCCGACGTGCCCGGTTTTCGGGTCGGCGCCGCTGGCTGCGACATCCGTAACAAGGCCACGGACCGCCTTGACCTGACGCTCATCGTCGCCGATCGCCCGTGCGCGGCCGCCGGCGTCTTCACGACCAACGATATCAAGGCCGCGCCGGTGCGCTTCTGCCAGCAGGTACTCGCCGTCTCTGCTGGCCAGATCCGCGGACTCGTCGGCAACAGCGGCAACGCCAATGCCTGCACGGCCGCCCAAGGCGACGCTGACGCCAGCGCGATGGCCAAGCTGGCCGCTATTGCGGTGGGCGCGCCCGCCGACGCTTTCCTTGTCTGCTCGACCGGGCGGATCGGCGAGCTGCTTCCGATGGCCAAGGTCGCCGAAGGCATCAAGGCCTCGGCCGCCCGTCTCTCGCGCGAAGCCGCCGAAGGCGTCCGCTCCGCCCACGCTATCCTCACTTCCGATACTCGCCCAAAGTCCGTCACCGCCCGTTTCGTCTGGGAGGGGAAGACCATCACCATCGCCGGCATTGCCAAGGGCGCCGGCATGATCGAGCCGAACATGGCTACGATGCTCGCGTTCGTCTGCACCGACGCGGCCGCTTCGCCCGCGGAGCTCAAGACGGCCCTGAAGGCCGCTTCGGACCAGTCGTTCAACTGCGTCAGCGTCGACGGCGACATGTCCACCAACGATACCGTCCTGCTCCTCGCCTCCGGCGTTTCGGGCGTGTCCGTAGGAGCCTCCGCCCCCGCCGCCCTCCAGGCCCTTTTCCAGGATGCCCTCGATAAGGTCTGCTTCGCGCTGGCCGAGAAAATCGTCGGCGACGGCGAGAAGATCACCAAGGTCGTGGCCGTCGAGATCGAGGGCGCCCGCACCCGCGCCGACGCCGAGAAGGTCGCCCGCGCGATCGGCAATTCTCTTTTGGTGAAGTCCTCTTGGTTTGGCGAAGACCCAAACTGGGGACGTCTCGCCGACGCCGCGGGCTATGCCCGTACCGGCCTCGACGAAGCCAAGCTGGACATCTACTACGACGACGTCCCGGCCGTCCTCGGCGGCAAGCCGCTGCCCGAGAACAAGCCCCAATGGAAGCAGGTCGTGAAGGCCGCCCGTTTCGCCGTCCGGCTCAAGCTCAACCTCGGCGAGGCGAAGTTCCGGCTCCTGGCCGCCGACCTCACCGACGGCTACGTAAACTACAACAAGAGCGAGTAAGGTTTTCCGTTTACTCACCCGTCCGCAATCTCGACACTCCTTCCTGTAAGATGAGCATTCCTGCCACGCAAAAAGCCGAGGTCCTTCTCGAGGCACTTCCCTATATCCACAAGTTCCGTGGCTCCACCTTCGTGGTCAAATACGGCGGTAGCTTCATGGACGATCCAAGTCCAGACGGCCGCGACCGCGTCGCCACGGACATCGCCTTCCTGGCCGCCGTCGGCATTCAGGTCGTCGTCGTCCACGGTGGCGGAAAGGCCATCACCCGGGCCATGGACAAGGCTGGCATCAAATCCGAGTTCCGGGGCGGGATGCGCGTGACCGACGCCGCGACGGTCAAGATCGTCGAAGAAACCCTCAACAACGAGATCAACGGACAGATCTGCGAGTCCCTCAAGGCCCGCGGAGCCAACCCGCTCGGCATGCCGGGAAACCACGTCAATCTTTGCGAGAAGTTTCTCGGTTCCGATGACCAGGGCCAGCCGGTCGACATCGGTTTCGTCGGCGATATCAAGTTCGTGAAGACGAAGCTCATTAAGAAGGCACTCGCTGACGGCTACTTGCCAGTTGTGTCGCCTATTGCGCTCGACGCCGATGACCAGGCCTACAATACGAACGCCGACGTCGCCGCCGCCGCGGTGGCCAATTCTCTCCGCGCCCGCCGCCTTATCTTCATGAGCGACGTCCCCGGCCTACTCGCTGACGAGAAGGATCCGTCCTCTCTCATCACCACGCTGAAGGTCAGCGAAGTCGACGAGCTCAAGCGCAAGGGTGTAATCGCCGGCGGGATGATCCCGAAGGTCGACAGCGCCGTGAAGGCCCTGAAGGAGGGCGTGCGCCGCGTGCACTTCATCGACGGACGCGTCCCGCACGCGCTCCTGCTCGAGGTCTTCACCGATAAGGGCATCGGTACCGAGATCATTCACGGCTGATGAGCAACGCATCTCCCGATCACGCCGCTGCGCACTACGCGGCCAATCTGGCCTTCAACTACGGCGCCCCGCCCATCACGCTCGTGAGGGGGCAGGGGACGCTCGCGTGGGATGCCGCGGGCAAACGTTACCTCGACTTCGCGACGGGCATCGCCGTTAACGCGGTCGGCCATGCGCATCCGCATTGGGTGAAGCGCGTCGCCGAGCAGGCCGGCAAGCTCATCCACGTCAGCAACCTCTATCGGAATGAGCCGCAGGGCGAGCTCGCCCACGCCCTCGCGCAGCGTTGCGGCCCCGGGCGCGTTATCTTCTGCAACAGCGGTGCCGAAGCAAACGACGGCCTGCTGAAACTCGCCCGTCTCCACGGCCAGCGTAAATCCGGCGCCGAGGGTGCGTGCTATGGCGTGATCGTCGCCGAGAAGGCCTTCCACGGCCGGACTTTCGGCGGCATGTCCGCCACGCCGCAGGAGAAGGTGCAGAAGGGGTTCCGCCCGCTGCTAACCGGCTTCACCGCTGCCCCGCTCAACGACCTTGCCGCTTGGGAGAAAGTCATCGACGCCAAGACCACCGCTGCCGTCCTCATCGAGTCGATCCAGGGCGAGGGCGGCATCAACCCTGCGACGCCAGAGTTCTTGCGCGGCGTTGAGCAGCTTTGCCGCGCGCGGAATGTCCTGTTCATGATCGACGAGATCCAGTGCGGCATCGGCCGGACCGGCAAGTTTTTCGCTTACGAGCATGCGGGGGTGAAGCCCGATGCCATCGCCATGGCCAAGGGCCTCGGCGGCGGCTTCCCCGTCGGCGCAATTTGGATGGCCCCTCCGCACGACGACCTTTTCCAGGCTGGCTCCCACGGCACCACCTTCGGCGGCGGCCCGCTGGCAGCCACCGCCGCGCTCGCCGTGCTGGAGATTCTCGAGGCCGAACAGCTCGTCGCCAAGGTGGCCGAACGTTCCGTTGCCTGGCACGCGGAGTTGCGCAAGCTCGTCGAACTGCGCCCGGACCTCGTGAAAGAAGTCCGGGGAGCCGGCTACATGGTTGGGGTCATCCTGAACTACGACCTGCTCCTCATTGTGGCGGCCTTGCGGGAAGCCGGCCTTCTGGCCGCTCCGGCGGGCGGCGTGGCCGTACGCTTGCTGCCGCCGCTGAACGCTGCGCCCGAGGAGCTGGCCGAGTCCGTGGCAATCCTGCGTCAGGTCCTTGGCGGCTGGAAGGCCGCTTAAGCGGTTTCTTGCCCCTATTTTCCGCTGTCCAAACGGGTCCGCTGGCTTATGTTCAAATGCTTTCCGAGATGCGTCATTTCCTGAAGGAGACCGACCTGAGTCCGGCCGAGATGGCCCAGGTCTTCGCCGCCGCCGCGGCGCTCAAGGCCGGCCGCGGCCGGTCCGCGGGGTCCGCCCTGGCGCATCAATCCTGGGGCCTGATGTTCTTCAAGAAGAGCACCCGCACGCGCGTCTCCTTCCAAGTCGGCGTCCATGAGCTCGGCGGGCAGCCAGTGATGCTCAACGCCGACGACCTGCAGATCTCCCGCGGCGAGACCATCGCGGACACCGCGCGCGTCCTTTCCCGCTACCTTCACGGCATGGTCATCCGCTGCCATGAGCACGGCCTGCTCGAGGAATTCGCCCAGTGCGGCACGATGCCCATCGTCAACGCGCTGTCCGACTTCCTCCACCCGTGTCAGTTCCTAACGGACATGTTCACGCTCGCCGAGCGCTTCGCGCCTGGTCGCCCGGAACAATACGCCGCTTCGCTCAAGGGTAAGAAGGTCGCCTTCCTCGGTGACACCGCCTGCAATATGGCTAACTCCTTCGTGCTCGGTGGCGCCGCCCTCGGCGTCGAGATCGCGCTCGCCGGTCCGGCTGGCTTCGAGCCCAGCGCCGCAATCCGCGCCCAACTCCAGGCCGACGGACTCAAGGAAACGTTCACCTTCTCGACCGACCCCGCCGCCGCCGTCAAGGGCGCCGATATGGTCTACACCGACGTCTGGGTGAGCATGGGTATGGAAGCCGAGAAGGCCGAGCGCCTGAAACTCATGCAGCCTTATCAGGTCAACACGCAGCTGCTGTCCTTGGCCAAGCCCACCGCTTACTTCATGCACTGCCTCCCGGCCCACCCGGGCGAGGAAGTGTCCGCCGAGGTGCTGGCGAGCAAGCAGAGCATCATCTTCGACCAGGCCGAGAACCGTCTGCACGTGCAGAAGGCCATCCTCGCCCATCTCGCCGCCCACCGTGGCTAATTTTTCCATCCTACTAACATGAGCAAGCAGAAGAAAATCGTCCTGGCCTATTCCGGCGGCCTCGACACCTCCGTCCTCCTCTCCTGGATCAAGGACAAGCACAACGCCGAGATGATCGCCTTCTGCGCCGACATCGGCCAAGAAGACGAACTCAAGGGCCTCAAGCAGAAGGCCATGAAGACCGGTGCGTCCAAGCTTTACGTCGACGACCTGCAGGCCGAATTCGCCCGCGACTTCATTTTCCCGATGATGCAGGCCGGGGCCATCTACGAAGGCCAGTATTACCTCGGTACCTCCATCGCACGCCCGCTCATCGCCAAGCGCATGGTCGAAATCGCCCGCAAGGAGGGCGCCACCGCCATCGCCCACGGCGCCACCGGCAAGGGTAACGACCAGGTCCGCTTCGAGCTCACCTGCGCCGCCCTCGCTCCTGACCTCGAGATCATCGCGCCTTGGCGGAACGAGGCCTTCCGCAAGGATTTCCCGGGCCGCGCCGAGATGATCGCCTATTGCGCCGAGCATAAGATCCCCGTCGAAGCCAGCGCCAAGAAGCCTTACTCCTCCGACCGTAACCTCCTCCATATCTCGTTCGAGGCAGGCATTCTGGAAGACCCGTGGATGGACGCTTTCCATCCTTCGAACAAGGCCATGTTCAAGCTCTCCGTCTCCCCGGAGGACGCTCCGAACAAGCCCGAATACGCTGAACTCGAGTTCCGTCAGGGCGACTGCGTCGCCGTCAACGGCAAGAAGCTCGACCCCCTCGGCGTCATGCGCACGCTCAACAAGATCGGCGGCCGCCACGGCGTCGGACGCGTCGACATGGTCGAGAACCGCTTCGTCGGCATGAAGAGCCGCGGTGTCTACGAGACCCCGGGCGGTACCATTCTGCACTTCGCCCACCGTCAGATTGAGTCCCTGACCATGGACCGCGAGGTGATGAATCTGCGTGACTCGCTCGTCCCGCGCTACGCCACGCTCGTCTACAATGGCTTCTGGTATGCGCCGGAGCGCCTCGCCCTCCAGGCCCTCATCACTGAGTCGCAGCGCAACGTCACCGGCACGGTCCGGGTGAAGCTCTACAAAGGCAACACGTACGTCGCCGGCCGCAAGAGCCCGCGCTCGCTCTACAATCCGCACATCGCCACGATGGAAGCGGATCCGACCAAGGCCTACAACCAGGACGACGCGACCGGCTTCATCCGCCTCAACGGCCTACGCCTGCGCGTGAACTCAAAGGTCAACGGCGTCGCCAACCTCAGTAAGACGGCCCGCTGAGAACGGTTCCTGCCGACAAGAAAGAGGGCGTCCTGGTCGGGACGCCCTCTTTGTTTAAACTGGAGGCGCGGGTCGGAATTGAACCGACGCATGGGGCTTTTGCAGAGCCCGGCCTTACCACTTGGCTACCGCGCCTTGAGACTGACAGGTCCGTAAACTGTCTCCTCGGGGTGGGCGTTTCAAGGGTTTTATGCATGGGCTTCCCTTTGGCCCTTTTCTCGGCTAATAACAGGCCATGCAACATGCCCCGCCAGCCTTCCGCGTCGGTCTCGGGTATGACATCCATCCACTCGTCGCCGGTCGTCCGTGTATCCTCGGCGGGATAAATATCCCGTCGCCGGTCGGCCCCGACGGCCATTCCGATGCCGACGTGGTGCTGCATGCCGTGGCGGACGCGATATTCGGCTCCGCTGGCCTGCGCGACATCGGGCATTATTTTCCGAACACCGACGCCTCCCTCCAGGGATTGGATTCCGCCGTCATTGTGAAAAAGGCCGTCGCCGAAGCGAAGGGGCAGGGCGGTTGGGTGGTCGGTAATGTCGACATCGTGATCATCGGCGAGCGGCCCAAGGTCATGGCGCACGTCGACGCCATGAAGGCCAAGGTCGCTGAAATCATCGGAATCTTACCGTCTCAGGTCGGCATCAAGGCCACGACCAATGAAGGGATGGACTCGATCGGGCAGGGGAAAGCCCTCGCGGCGCAGGCGATTTGCCTCGTTTTCAAGGGTATTTAAGGGGGGGTTAATAGTAACTTAAGGTTCGGACTTGTGTTTTAGGCCCTAAAATCCAATACTGAACGACCTTTCACTCTGCGAGAGACCCCTATGGAAAAGACCCTTATCATCCTTAAGCCCGACTGCATGGAGCGTCGTCTGTGCGGCATCGTCTTGGCCCGTTTCGAGGCCGCCGGCTTCGAAATTCAAGCCAGCAAGATGACCCGCCTGACCTCGGGCCAGCTCCGTGAGCATTACGCTCACGTCGCCGATAAGCCTTTCTACCCGGAGATCGAGGCCTTCATGTCCTCCCGTCCGGTCATCGTCGCCGTCCTCGTGGGCGATAACGTCATCTCCCGCGTCCGCGAACTCCTCGGTCCGACCAATTCCAAAGTGGCCCCCAAGGGCACCATCCGGGGCGACTATGGCACCGAGATGATGCGTAATGTCTGCCACGCTTCCGACAGCCCCGCCGCGGCGGAGGCCGAGGTCCGCCGTTTTTTCCGTTTGGACGAGGTCTTCGCCCCGGAAGCGAGCCGAGTCTAAGCGCGGGCGATAATTCCCCGTTGCCCTCGGGCGGGGGCATTGGGCAAAGTCGGTGCATGCTGGATCCTAAGTTCCTCCGCGAGCATATCGACCTCGTCCGCAAGGGCGTCGCCCGGAAGAAGTTCCAAGTCGACCTCGATGCCGTGCTGGCCGCCGACGAAGCCCGTCGCCACGCGGTGGCCGAGTTCGAGGTCGCCCGTTCCGCCCAGAACGCCGCGAACAAGGAGATGGCCGCGATGCCGAAAGGCTCGCCAGAATTCCAGGCCAAGCTCGCTGAGATGAGGGCCGCTTCCGCCAAGGTGAAGGAACTCGAGAAGAAGGTCACCGAGGCCGAGGAGCAGATGAAGGGCGTAGCGCTATCCGTCCCGAACATCCCGCACGACTCCGTGCCCGAAGGTCGCACCGAGGCCGATAACAAGGTCATCCTCGAGTGGGGTGATCACGAGAAGCTCATCTCCCCCGCGGCCAAGCCCCATTGGGATATTTCCTGGTTTAATAAGGCGATCGATTTCGAACGTGGCGTGAAGGTCGCCGGCGCGGGCTTCCCGTTCTACATCGGCGACATGGCCCGCCTCGTCCGCGCGCTCATCCAATACTTCCTCGAGGAGGCCGGCGCCAACGGCTACACCGAGGTCCACGCGCCTCTGCTCGTCAACGCCGCTTCGGCCACCGCCACGGGCCAGCTGCCCGACAAGGAAGGGCAGATGTATCACGCGCAGACGGATGATTTCTACCTGATCCCGACGGCCGAGGTGCCGGTCACGAACTTCTTCCGCGACGAGATTCTCGACGAGGCCGCGCTGCCGGTGAAGCGTGTCGGCTACACGCCGTGTTTCCGCCGCGAAGCCGGTAGCTGGGGCGCGCACGTGCGCGGCCTGAACCGACTGCACCAGTTCGATAAGGTCGAGCTCGTGAAGTGGACCCACCCCGACAAGTCCTTCGAAGAACTTGAGCTGCTCCGCGGCGACGCCGAGCGACTGCTTCAGAAACTCGAGCTACCATACCGCGTGCTGATGATCTGCGCCGGCGACATCGGTTTTGCGCACAGCAAGCAGTATGACCTCGAAGTCTGGGCCGGCGGCCAGAAGCGTTGGCTCGAGGTTTCGAGCTGCTCCAATTTCACGGATTTTCAGGCCCGGCGCGCGGGTATACGTTTCCGCCCGAAGGACGGGAAGCCCGAGTTCGTCCACACCCTCAACGGCTCTGGTCTCGGCCTACCGCGCGTCCTCGCCGCCATCTTGGAGAATAATCTCCAGGCCGACGGTATCGTGCGCGTGCCCGAAGCGCTCCGTCGCTGGTACGGCAAGGACACGCTGTCGTTCTGAGGTCCGCTTTGGATTGGCAGGACCTCGGCACGATGTAGTCTGAACGTGTGTCCATGAACCTCCCCAGTCCCGCCGCCTTGTGCGCGGCTGCCTTGCGTTTGCCGCGGCTGCCGAGCGCGCCGGACGTTATCGGGCCGATTGCCGTGGCGGTCTCGGGCGGTGCGGACTCGGTCTATCTGCTCTGTGCGCTCTGGGGCGACGAGGCCGTGCGTCCGCGTCTTCGTGTCCTCCACTTCGATCACCGGGTGCGGGGCGAAGCCTCGGCGGAGGACGCGCGTTTCGTCGCAGCTTTGTGCGCCGCGCTCGGCGTACCCTGTGCGTTGGGTGCCCGCGAAGGGGAGGGTGCCGCCGCCGAGGGAGAATTACGCGCGGAGCGCGACGCTTTCTTCGCCGAGCGACGCGCCGACCTCGGCTGCACTCTATTATGCACCGCCCATCACCTCGATGACATCGTCGAGAACGCGTTGATGCGACTCGCCCGCGGGGCCGGTCTGGCCGGCTTGGCCGCGCCCCGTGTCCTGCAGGAGTTTCGCGACGGCCATCGTCGCTGGCGTCCGCTGATCGAAGCTGGCCTCACGAAAGCCAGCGTACTCGTCGCGTTACGTTCCACCGGCATTCCTTGGCGGGAAGACGCGACCAACCTCCTGCCCATCGCGACCCGCAACCGTATCCGTCGCTGGTTGGCCGATGGCGGGGATGCGGCGCTCGGTCTCGGCTACACCGAGGGCTTCGCCCGCTCCGCCCGCATCCTCGGCGAGGCGCAGGCTGCCTTAGCGCAGTGGGCGGGAGAACTGGGCTGCGTGCTCGGACCGGATGGACGGATGCCGGTGGCCGCCCTCAAGGGCCGCCCGCCGGCCCTGGTCCAGGAATGCCTTCGTGAATTCCTTCATCACCATGGCATCACGGACCCCGGCGCGAAATCTCTCGAGCCTCTGGCGTGGGCGATCGGCGCCGGTGCAGACGGCCACTCACCGGTGCGTGGCCGCGTCGTGCGCGTGCAGGGTGGCAGCCTCGCCATCCTGACCGGGTTGCCAGAACTCGGCCCCGGCGAACGACCGTTGACTATCGGCCAACCTGATGACGAGGTCGGCTTGCTCGCTGAGTTCGTGGACGTCGACGACGCGCTTTGGGCCCGTTTGTCGCGCGGCGAGATTTCACCCGCCCGAGAAACCTATGTCCTCGCGCCGAAAGTGCCGCTGGTTTGGCGCGGCCGGGTAGAGGGTGACCGTTATCAACCCATGGGATCGCCAGGCACGTCCAAGTTATCCGACCTGCTCATCAACCGTAAAATCCCATTGGAGAAGCGGGAGGCCCTGCCCGTCGTGCTGGCCGGCTCGGAAATCCTCTGGGTACCGGGCCTTCCGCCCGCCGAGACGGCCCGCCTTCCGGGCCCTTTTAAGGGGGCTCTCCGGTTGACTTGGAGGGGTCCGTGTTTAGATTAGTCCTTCTGCCTATGAGTCAAAACGACCAGCCGGATGATAATAAGAACGGACCGCGTCTGAACGCCAAGCCGGTGCTCGTCTGGATGCTTTTGATGGCGGCAATCATCGCCCTGTTTAATTTTCCGGGAGCCGCTTCCGGCAACGCCGTCCAGAAGCTGGAGGTCACCCAAGTCCTCGCCCTCGCGCAGGAGAAGAAGATCAAGAATCTCACGCTCCAGCCCAACCCCACCGCAGGCTCCGACCGTTGGGTCCGGGTCACCGGCGAACTTGAGGTCGCCGGGGCGGTGGCCGAAGAGAAGTCACGCTTCTTCGCTGACGGATACCTGACCGACAAGGACCGCGAAGTGCTCCGGGCGTCCGTTCCCGGCGATGCCTTCAAGGAAGTCCCGGCCCAGACCGGCTGGACGATGTTCCTCTACAACGTGCTACCTACGCTCCTCATCTCGGGCGTGGTATTGTTCTTCATGTTCCGGTTCCTGAAGAACGCCAACCGTGGTGCGATGCAGTTCGCCAAGTCCCGCGCGCGGCTTAATTCGACGGACAAGGAGTCCACGACTTTCAAGGACGTCGCCGGTTGCGACGAGGCCAAGGAAGAGGTCAAGGAGATCGTCGACTTCCTCAAGGACCCAAAGCGTTTCACCAAGATCGGCGCCAGCATCCCGAAGGGGGTGCTGATGGTCGGCCCGCCCGGCACCGGCAAGACCCTTCTCGCCCGCGCCGTCGCCGGCGAAGCCGGCGTGCCCTTCCTCAGCATTAGCGGCTCCGATTTCGTCGAGATGTTCGTCGGTGTCGGCGCGGCCCGCGTGCGCGATACCTTCGAGCAGGCCCGTAAGCTCGCTCCGTGCATCATCTTCATCGACGAAATCGACGCAGTCGGTCGTCAACGCGGCGCCGGGGTCGGTGGCGGCAACGATGAGCGTGAACAGACCCTCAATTCACTTCTGGTCGAGATGGATGGCTTCGACGGCCAAGCCGGCGTGATCGTCATCGGCGCGACCAACCGTTCCGACGTCCTCGACTCCGCCTTGCTCCGTCCGGGCCGCTTCGATCGCCAAGTGTTCGTCGACTTACCCGACTTGCGTGGTCGCGAGGCCGTTCTGGCCGTGCACGCGAAGCGTTTTCAGCTGGCTCCGTCCGTCGACCTTCAACGCGTTGCGCGCATCACGACCGGCATGTCCGGCGCCGACTTGGCCAATCTCCTCAACGAAGGCGCCCTCCATGCGGGCCGTCGTAATCGCGAGAAGGTCGAGATGTCCGACATCGAAGAGGCGCGCGACAAGATCGCCTACGGCCGGGAACGCAAAAAGGTCATGGACGAGGCCGACCTCAAGAACACCGCTTACCACGAGGCCGGCCATGCCGTGGTCCAGGCCCTCATCGACGACGGGGCGCTGCCGCTCCACAAGGTCACCATCATCCCGCGAGGCCGCGCCCTCGGCATGGCGATGCTGATGCCGACCAAGGAAATCCTCGGCTACTCCCGCAAGCGCCTGCTTGATTATATCTGCATGGCGATGGCTGGTCGGGTTGGCGAGAAGGTCATCTCCGGAGAGATCTCGAACGGTGCCTCGAGCGACATCAAGCAGGCCACGCGCTTCGCCCGTCAGATGGTCTGCGACTGGGGCATGAGCGACCTCGGACCCATCGCCTTCGGCGAGAATTCCGATACCGTCTTCCTCGGTCGCGAAATCTCCCGCACGCAGAACCACAGCGACGCCACCGCGCGCCGTATCGACGAGGCCATCTCGCTCATCGTCCAGGAACAGTATGCCCGCGCCGAGAAGCTCATCGCTGACAACGCCGAAGCCCATCGCAAGATCGCCGAGGCGCTCCTGCTGCACGAGACCCTCGACGGCGTCCATGTGATGGAAATCCTTAAGACCGGCTCCATCCAGACACCTATGGCTGGACTGGTCGTGGCGCCGCTGCCGGTGCCAGACGTCGTTCCTTCGGCTGATAAACCAGCCGCGGATACCGGTAATGGTCTCCAGTCTTCCCCCAGCCCCGCTTGAGGTTTGCCCTCGGCGGGCCGGGAGGGTAGGGTAGGGCATGGTCATCGGACTCACGGGCGGTATCGGTTGCGGCAAGTCCGCCGCGGCGGCTTGCTTCGCGGAGTTCGGCTTTAATGTCGTCGAGGCCGATCTCCTTGCCCGCCAAGTGTTGGCCTCGCCGGGCTGTGTCCGCCAGCTGCGGGAACGTTGGGGCGATGCTTGCGTCGGCCGAGACGGTCTGCCTGATCGCCGTTGGATCGCGGCCAAGGTCTTCGCGCTCCCAGCAGAAATGGCTTTCCTCGAAGGACTCACGCACCCGGAAGTAGCCCGCCTCCGCCAACAAGCCGTCACTGATTCCCGGCGTCATCACATCGTCGAAATCCCTTTGCTTTACGAAAAGAACCTGGCACCTGAGTTCGCTTTGATTGCGTGCGTGGCTTGCTCCGAAGAAACCCGTCGCAGTCGTTTGCTCAAAAAGGGGCTGACAGGGGATGAAATCACCCGGAGAGTAGATGCACAAATGCCTCTATTGGAGAAGGTTAAGCGTGCAGACGTCGTTTTTTGGAACGATGGCGAACCCTCGTTTCTTCGCGAGCAGATTGCGGCTTTCGTCGGGCGGCTTCCGGCGCCTTGAACCCGGTTAGGTGAGGTATATTTGCGGTTGCGGGCGGGGTGCTCCGATTTAGGTTAAAAATTCCCGTTGTTTCCTGACCGAAGGAACAATCCTCCACCCCCCATCCCCGCTCCCGTTTTCCTGCTGTGACGACCGCCGACGATTACGTCATTCAATTCATCCAAGACAAGGGACTGGTGTCTCCTGCCGAGGTGAGCGTGGCGCGTGCCGCCATCGAGAACGTCCCGGAGGGTCAGAGCGCGGACACCCTCGCCATCGCCAAGCTGGTCGAGACCGGCAAGGTGGCATGGCCCAAGATCACGGCCGCCCTCAGCCAGGAGTTCGACATGGAAATCGTGGACGTCGGTCAAGTCGTGCCCGACGACGCCATCCTGAAACTCATCAGCCGCGAGCAGGCCGAGAAGCATAACATCTTGCCGCTGCAGATGGACGGAACGGAACTGCTCGTCGCCATCTCGGATCCGCTCGACACCGAGACCATTGATTCCATCTCGCGCCTGCTCAAGCTCGCCATCAGCGCAAAGCTGGCGCCGCCCGACGAGCTCAAGGAAGCCATCGGGCGCTGTTATGGCGGGTCCCAGGTTGGCGGCGGCGCCGCCTACGCCGACATCCTCGGCAAGGGTGCCGACGACGGTATCTCCGTCGAACTGCCGCAGGGGGGCGACGTGAAGGAGGATGACGCGCCCATCATCCGCTACGTCAACTCGCTGATTGTCGACGCGATCCGTCGCAAGGCATCGGACATCCATCTCGAACCCCTCGAGAAGCGGTTCCGCGTCCGTTTCCGCGTCGACGGCGTGCTGCAGGAGATGAAAGGTCCGCCCAAGCGCCTGCAGCCCTCGATCATCTCCCGCCTCAAGCTCATGGCGGAAGTCTCGCTCGCCGAGAAGCGTATCCCGCAGGACGGGCGCATCCAAGCCCGTACCGGCGGCCGCGATATCGACTTACGTGTCTCGGTCCTCCCGACCGTCTACGGCGAGTCGATCGTCATGCGAATCCTCGACAAGGAAGGCCTCAAGCTGGGCCTCCCCGAACTGGGTTTCTTCGCCGATGACCAGGCCAAGTTCCAGGGCCTCATCTCCGGTTCGGACGGTGTCTTCCTTGTCACCGGTCCGACCGGCTCCGGCAAGTCGACGACGCTTTATTCCGCGCTCAATTACATCAACAAGCCAGACCGTAAGATCATCACCGTCGAGGACCCGGTCGAATACCAGATGGCGGGCATCAACCAGGTGCAGGTCAAGCGCGACGTCGGCATGACGTTCGCCGCCGCGCTCCGCGCGATGCTCCGGCAGGCGCCGAATATCGTCATGATCGGCGAAATCCGCGACCTTGAGACCGCGGAGATCGCGATCAACGCCGCCCTCACTGGCCACATGGTGTTCTCGACCCTCCACACCAACGATTCGGTCAGTTCCGTCACCCGCCTCGTCGACATCGGCGTTAAGCCGTTCCTCGTGTCCGCGGCCCTCCGCGGGGCCCTCGCCCAGCGTCTCGTGCGCCGCAACTGCCAAGGCTGCGCCGCGCCGTATCGCCCGACCGCCAAGGAACTCTACTCCATCGGCATGACCGAGCAGGATCTCGCCAACGCCACCCCGATGAAGGGGCCGGGTTGCCCGAAGTGTGGCGACCGTGGTTACAAGGGTCGTCGCGGCGTCTTCGAGCTCTTCGTCATCACGGAGGAAATTCAGGAGATGATTTACGGTGGCGCCAACCTCGTCGACCTCCGGCGCAAGGCGCGCGAGGCCGGGATGCGCACGATGCGCGAGGACGGTCAGCGCAAGGTCGCCTCCGGCATGACCACGATCGAGGAAGTGCTCGGCTCCACCGTCGCGGACGACGTCATCTGAGCGTATGGCCTACGTGATGAATCAGCTGCTGGAGGCCATGGTGGAGAACGGGGCCTCGGACCTGCACATCAACGCGGGCCGGCCCCCGAGCCTGCGTGTCCGCGGCGACATCGTCTCCGTCGAAGGCGCCGCCCTCACCGCGGCCGAGACCGAAGCGATGGTCACGGCCTTGCTTCCCGCGGCGCACTTGGCACGCTTCGCGTCCGAAGGTAGCTGCGATTTCGCCCTCTCCTTCCGGCAAGGCGTCCGCCTGCGCGTCAACGCCTACCGCGGCCAGTCTGGCCATGGCATGGTGCTGCGCTTGCTCCCCTCCCAGATGTTCACGCTGGAGCAACTCCGATTGCCCCCGGCCATCAAGGACCTTTTGCGCCGCGCGCGCGGGCTGATCCTCGTGACGGGTCCGACTGGGTCAGGCAAGACGACGACCCTCGCTTCGATGATCAATTGGATCAACGAGAACGAGCAGGGGCACATCATCACGATCGAAGACCCGATTGAGTATGAGCATCCCCACAAGAATTGCCTGGTGACGCAGCGCGAGGTCGGCACCGACCTCTCGTCCTTCGCTGAGGGCCTGCGTTCCGCCCTCCGCCAGGACCCGGACGTCATCCTCATCGGGGAGCTCCGCGACCTGGAGACGATTGAAGCCGCCATCACCGCGGCCGAGACCGGCCACCTTGTGCTCGGCACGCTGCATACCTCCGGCGCCGCGCGCACCATCGACCGTCTCGTGGACGCCTTCCCGGACCAGAGTCGTCCGATGATCCGCGACCAGCTTTCGACTTCCCTCACCGCCGTGATTTCCCAGTCGCTCCTGCAGACCACCGATTCCAAGCGCATCGCCGCCTACGAGATCATGGTCGTCAATGACGCCGTCTCCGCGAAGATCCGCGACGGGAAGACCTTCCAGCTGCTGACCGATATCGAGACTGGCGCCGCCCTGGGCATGCGTTCCCTCGATGGCGACCTGCTCTCGCTCTTTTTCCAAGGCGTCGTCTCCGAGGCCGAGGTCTTCAACTACTGCCAAAGTCCGGCCGCCATGCGCGTGCGCATGCGCGGCGAGGGCGCGGCGAAACGCTGAACGCTCCCACTCTTACCCCCGCCTTTCCCATGTACGACGACCACAGTGACGTAATCCGCGACATCGCCCTCGAAGCGGGCCTCGTGACGCCGGCCCAAGCCGAGGAGGTCTGGGAATCCCAAGCCACTACCGGGAAATCTTTCAGCGATAGTCTCATCGACACCGGTCTCGCCGACCGGCCGACCCTCCTGCAGGCCATCGCTGACCACATGCAGGTGCAGTTCTACTCCGCCGTACCGGCTGACCCGGGTGAGGCCCTGACCAAGCTCCTCAAAGGACCGCAGGCCCACAAATATGTCGTGCTGCCGGTCGCCGATGAGGCGGGCAAGCTCACCCTGCTCGCAAAGGACCCCTTCAATTCCTCGGTCATCAGCGAACTGAGCTTCATCTTGCAGAAGGATATCGAACTGGCCGTGGCCGACCCCGCCCAAGTCGAAGCCGCGGTGACGCGCATCTACGGTGAGGCCACTTCCTCCTCGATGGAAGAGCTGCTGGGCGAGTTCGGCGAGGTCGATACCGCCGCCGTCACTGATGAGGATGTCACCAAGCAGGCCAGCCAGGCGCCGATCATCCGCTTCGTTGACCTCGTCCTTCAGGAAGGCGTCAAGGCCAAGGCCTCAGACATCCACTTCGAGCCGTTTGAGCATGAGTTCCGCATCCGTCTCCGCATTGACGGCTCGCTGTACGAAATGGCGCCTCCGCCCAAGAACCTCGCCTCGGCGGTGATCGCCCGCGTCAAGGTCCTCTCCTCGCTCAACATCGCCGAACGACGCGTGCCGCAGGACGGACGCATCAAGACGACCATCAGCGGACGCCAGATCGACCTCCGCGTGTCCACCTTGCCGACGCAGTTCGGCGAGTCCGTCGTGCTTCGAATCCTCGATAAGACCGTCGTTAACCTCAGCCTCGAGGCCCTCTCGATGCAGGACGACATCAAGGAAGGTATCCGCACGATGGTCGGCCGTCCAAACGGCATCTTCATTGTGACCGGTCCGACCGGCTCGGGCAAGACGACCACACTTTATTCCGCGCTCCGTGAGGTCAATACCGAGGACGTCAAGATACTGACCGCCGAAGACCCCGTTGAATACGAGGTCGAGGGCATCATGCAGGTGCCGATCAACCACCAGGTCGGCCTCACTTTCGCCGCCGCCCTCCGCTCCTTTCTGCGACAGGACCCGGACACGATCATGGTCGGTGAAATCCGCGACTTGGAGACCGCCCAGATCGCCGTGCAGGCTTCCCTGACCGGCCACGTGGTGCTTTCCACCCTCCACACCAATGACGCGCCCGGCGCCGTCACCCGACTCATCGACATGGGCCTGGAGCCCTTCCTCATCTCGGCTTCCCTCGAAGGCGTCCTCGCCCAGCGCCTGCTGCGTCGCGTCTGCAAGACCTGCCGAATCGCCTATGAGCCGGACAAGGATATCGTGGACATGCTGGGCGTCGATGCGCTTGAGATTGCCAATAAGAAGTTCTTCTACGGCAAGGGGTGCCCCGACTGCAACCGCTCCGGCTACAAGGGACGGCAAGGGCTTTTCGAGCTGATGACGATCAACGATTCGCTCCGCACGCTCATCACCCAGAAATCTCCGACCTTGGTCATCAAGCAGAAAGCCATCGAGTCGGGCATGCGCCCGCTTCGCGAAGACGGGCTGCGCTGCATCTTCGACGGACACACCTCCATCGAGGAAGTCCTTAAGTACACTTAACTATCCATCTCACCCCACCCCCATCCCATGCCCGACTACAAGTACACCGCCATCGACCGCAACGGGGTCCAAGCCACCGGCAAGATTGAGGCTGCCAGCGAAGAGCAAGCCCGCACGAAACTCATGGCCAAAGGCCTCATGGTCACCAGCCTGGCCTCCGACAGCGGTGCGGCCAAGGCCGCCGCGGCGCCCGTCGCCGCGAAGGCCGGCTTCAGTTTCGGCGCCAAGGTCACCTCCGGCGACGTCACTATCATGACGCGGCAGCTGGCCACCCTCATCGTCGCCGGCCTGCCGCTCCTCCGCGCCCTCGAGCTGATCACCAAGCAGGAGCGCAACCCGGCCTTCAAGGCGATTCTGGGTAACGTGGCCGACAGCGTCTCCCAAGGTAACAACCTCTCGGAAGCCTTGCAGGCCCATCCGAAGGTCTTCGACAAGCTCTTCGTCAACATGGTGCGCGCGGGTGAGGCGGGGGGCGTGCTCGACAAGGTTCTTGATCGTCTCGCAAAGTTCCGCGAGAAGGCCGAGCGTATCCAGAAGAAGGTCAAATCGGCGATGGTCTACCCGGGCGTCGTCATGTCCGTGGCCATCATCATTGTTTACATCCTGATGGTGAAGGTCGTGCCTTCCTTCCAGAAGCTGCTCGATGGTCAGAAGACCAACATGCCGCCGCTGACGCAGTTCGTCGTTGGTATCTCGAAGCTGCTGACGGAATACTGGTGGGCTACCCCGATTCTCATCTTCGGGATTTACTTCGGCCTGAAGACGTGGCTGGCCACGGATAAAGGCAAGGAGATCTTCGACCGAATCCTCTTCCGCCTGCCCAAGATCGGCGGTTTTGTGCAGATCGTCTCGGTGTCCCGGTTCGCTCGTACGTTCGGTACGTTGATGGCCTCCGGCGTCCCGATTCTGCAATCCATCACCATCACGCGCGACACGCTCTCCAATGTGGTCATCGCGAAGTCCCTCGAGCGCGTGCATGATCGCGTCCGCGACGGCGAACCGCTTTCGGTGCCGCTCGAGCAATCTGGGGTCTTCCCGCAAATGGTCACGTCGATGATTCAGGTCGGCGAAGAGACCGGCCAGCTGCCCGAGATGCTCAACCGCGTCGCCGACATCTACGACGAGGAAGTCGACAATGCCGTGACCGCGCTGACCTCGATCATCGAGCCGGTGCTCATCGTCTTCCTCGCTGTCGTCGTCGGCACGATCGTGCTGGCGATGTTCCTGCCGCTCATCGCCCTCATCACCAAGATGACCGGCGGCGGCTGAGCCTATCGCTGTACCGATGACGAAGCCCGGCCGTAAGGAACCGGGCTTTTTCTTTTCCCAGGGCGGGGAAGTGTCCCCCCAAAAAGGAGGCGGCTTGCATACCCCTATGCAAGCCGCCTGTTTTTTACTACTTTATCTTACTTACCCCATTGTCCCGTAGGACAAATTTAATATCTGATACCGTGCATTTAATTCGGTCGGGTTCAAGCCGTTTTCGCACCTTTTCGGTCAACCACACTAAGTGATTGATATTAAAGGGTTTAAAATTGGGTGCAGGGGTAGGATTTGAACCTACGACCTTCAGGTTATGAGCCTGACGAGCTAACCGGGCTGCTCCACCCTGCAATAAGTGGGAGCGTGAGGAGATAGCGGCCGGGACGGAGCCGCAAGCCATTTCGTGAAGGAAATCTGCACCAAAGTGCGGGGCAAAAAGGGTTGAAGCAAATCAAGGAGGCGGGATGATTAATTACCCCCTTCTAGCGATGACTGAAGAAACTCCCCCGCCCCCCTCTGGCGACGTCCCTCCGGCTGACTTAAAGAACATCGAGACCGATGCCCTTGGGTCTAAGCGTATGAAGCGCAGCTTTTGGCAGCGTATCGGCGCCAGTGGGCTTTCGGTGTCGATCGCATTCCACGTTCTACTCGTGTTCATCGCGGCCGCTTTCGTCGTCTCCACGGTCACCGACAACGCGAAGAAGGATCCCAACGCCTTCGCCACGGGCGCTGGCGGCGGCTCCGGCGGAGAACGTGTGAAGAATACAGACCGCAAGGTGCAGCCGAAGAACGTCAAGTCGCTGGCCAAGACGACCACCCGCATCACCTCCAAGAGCGCCTCCGCTTCCATTGCCCTGCCCGAAATGCCGAGCTCCGCCTCGGCCTCTTCGATGGTCTCCGGCGCGATGGCCGGCGGCTCCTCCAAGGGTTTCGGCGGCGGCTCCGGTGGTGGCATCGGCTCCGGCAAGGGCATGGGCTCGGGCGGCGGCAAGAACTTCGTCTCCAAGCCCGTCATGGGCGCCAACATCTTTTCCCAGCGCCTGGCGGTCTATTTCGACGCTTCGGCCTCCATGCTTCCCTACCTCGAGCGCGTCGAAGCGGAAATCCGCGACAAGTTCCCCGATGCCGACGTGTTCCTCAGCAACGGGGTCTTCGTCGACGTGCACGACAACGAAATCGTCGGCGGGGATAAGTTTAAGGGTACGGCTTACCTTAACCGCAGTGCCAGCGGCGGGAGCAAGAAGAACGCTAAAGGGGAAATCGTCCCGACCGATACCAATCCGGCCAAGCTCACGACTATGGGCCGGGCTATCTTCAAGAAATATGGCGAGAACTTCAAGAAAGGCTCCGTCGGCGGTTGGCTCGATATCTTGAAGGACGATCGGACATATGACGCGCTGATCATCTTCTCCGACTTTGAGGACGGTGTTCGCCAGATCCGCACCAAGGCCATCGGTAATGTCTCCGCCTACAAGCCCGATAAGGGCATGCGCGCCGACCCGCCCGTGGTCTTCTCCGACCGCACCAACCAAGGCGGCGGGTTTGCCCGCTCCGTCACCCTGATTGCCAACGGCGGCGGCACGGGTCAGCCGGTCGTGCAATGCAAAGACACCACTGGTCTGATTGTCGGCATGGTGGCCCTTGGCTCCGGCATCCCGCAGGGTACCACCGTCACCGCGATCAGCGATAACGTCAGCTTCACGCTCAGCAAGCCTCTCACTGCCGCCGCTTCGGGACGCGTCGTCTGCAATAACGGGGGAGACCGGCGCTTCCCTGAAGAAAAGAAGTGGGAGGACGAGTGGGAGAAGGCCTTCCTGGGCGCCCGCGAAAATAAGGGACCGCGCCTCTACGTGATCAGCACATCTCGGTCCTATGGGAGCAAGCCGGGGACGATTATCCAGCGTTGCGTCGCCGCTTCCGAAGGCGGTTCCATCATGGTCAAGTTCGGCGATGCGAAGAAGGGCGCTACCGCCCTCACCAACTTGCACAACTATAACGACCTTTACGTTGGCATGCCGGTCGGTGGACGTGGCATCCCCGAAGGTGCGATCCTGACGGCGATGCCGACCTTCAAGAATATCCCCGACCCCGAGGACCCTGAAAAGAAGCGCATGAAGCGCGTGGTCGACAAGCCGCTGACAATCTCCGCTCCGGTCCTCGAAGAGGTCACGAATGTGGTCTTTTCCTTCACGCCCCTCATCCAGGCCGTCGGTACCCTCGCGAAGGATTCCAAGGTCCTTGACGAAGTCTCCGGCTCGGTGGACCTCAAGGCCGGTATGATCATCCAGGACGCTCGCTTCCCTGTCGCCACGAAGGTCGTCACCGTGACGCCCACCAAGACTTCCCCGGGGTTCTTCACTGTCGAGATGTCCGCCCCGGCTACCGCATCCTCAGCTAATGCTTTATTGCGTTTTCGTCCGGCTGGCTCGAGCACCGGTAATGCCCGCGGCGGCGCACCCGCCCGCTAAAAAGCTGTTCCATCGGTCTGAAAGGCGAAGTCACCCGGCTTCGCCTTTTTGGTGCCTAAGGCAAAGCCCCCACGCGACAAAAATGAATAAGATTCCAAGTTCACGCTCCTGCTCGCACCATTGAATCAACCCCACCGATGAACCCCTCCAAGATTTTCGCGATTATCGGCCTAGCTCTGCTCCCTGCCTTCGCCCACGCGGCCAAGGTCGTCAGCGTGACGGGCGACGGCGGCGAGCCGGCTCCGCGCATCGCGGTCTACCTCGATTGCTCCGGCTCGATGGCGCCCTACCTCGAAGCCGTCGAGGCCGAGGTTCGGAAGCAGTTCCCCGACGCCGATGTCTTCAAGGTGCCCGCCATCAAGGTCTGGGTCGATGGCACCGTGGTCCGTGGCGGCGCGTCGTCCGTGCTGCCGCATAAGCCCGCTCCGGCTGGACCAAGAGTCAGCCTCGACACAAGCCGCCTTAGCCCGACGGGCAAGGAGATCCTGGCCCGCTATGCAGGTAATTTTGAAGTAGGTTCCGTCGGCGCCTGGGTCGACATCCTGCGCACCGAGAAGCGCTACGACGCGTTGGTAATCTTCTCCGACTTCAACGATCAGGTCTTGCAGGCGCGCGCCGGTAATCCGTCGGCGCAGACTTATGTCGACGACGCCGGGCAGCGCCACCTACCCGAAGCGGAAATCACGGACGACCGTACCGTCCTGGAGAAGAAGTGGGAAGACCTCTGGGTCGGTTCCTTCGACCTCGCCAACGCTGGCAAGGCACCGGCGCTCTATCTTTTCTCCACGCGTAATCCGGCCAGTCGGATCTTGCAGAAGTCAGCCGAGGTCTCGGGCGGAAAATTCACGCTCATCGATTGGCTGCGTCCCGACGGCCCGCCAAAGCCTGCGAACTGAGGTCCGTCCCTGAGGACTTCGCTGGGTCGACGCCTCGGGGATGAACGAAAGGCCCCGGCCTTGAGTCCGACGTTAGCCCGCTAACCTGCGGGCCATGTCTTTGGCCGACCCTCTCGTGGCAACCCGCCCCCGTCCGCCCTCCTGGCGGAGTTTGGGTGGGTCGTTATTCTTCCATGGCTTGCTCGTCGTGTTGGCCTGTTGGGTCGTCCTGCGTACGCCGAATCTCCCGCCGGCCGCGAAGGAGTTTGTGGCCCATGCCGTCGCGGGAGGGAGGTCCGGTGCGCCGGCCTCCGTCCATCCGGTGCAACGTAAGCCCAAGGTCACGGTGCCGGCGAAGCGGCTCGTCTCCAAGTCGGCGAGCGCGACGCTCGTCTTGCCGCCGATGAAGGTGATGATGCCGGAGGCGGGGCTGGCAGGATTGTCCGCCGGACAAGGGAAGGGTGGCTTCGGCCGCGGGCAGGGCGCCTTCGGTGGGAACGGCCTGGGCGCTGGTCTGGGTAATCGGGCCGGGTTCGTCGGCCGTCCGGTGATGGGCGCCTTCATCCGCGCCCATCGCGTCGCGGTCTATCTCGATTGCTCGGGGTCGATGCGCTCCTATTTACCGCGTGTCGAGGCTGAGATTCGGAGGCAGTTTCCCGATGCGGACGTCTTCCGCTTTGACGGGGCCCGGGTGGTTGGACTGGGTGATAAGGTCGTCCACGGGCGCAGCTTCCGCGGTCCTGCGCCTCGCCTTCGCGAGGGCCCGACCCAGACCGCGGTCGAAACATTGACGCCGGCTGGCCGGCTGGTGCAGGCGAAGGTCCGCGCAGCTTGCGAGAAGGGATCGTTGGGCGCATGGCTGGACCGGCTGTTGGCGGAGCCTTATGACGCCTTGGTGGTCTTCTCGGATTTTCAGGACGGCGTCCGGCTCTACGAGACCAAGCAAGGGGAGCCGAAGATGGTCTACTCGGATAGTTCCTACCATAAGGTCGGCAATCGCCAGCCCCGTCTCACCCGCTGGCAACGCGAATGGCTGGACGCCTTCGCCCGGGCCGCGCAGGCCCGCGGGCCGCGGCTTTACCTCTTCACCGTCCAGCAGGAGCCGCAGGCTTTCCTGCAGGCTTGCGTGGCGGCTTCCGGCGGCGCCTCGACCTCGGTGTCCTGGCTGAAGAAAGGTGGCCGCAAGGCGTCGCCTTGACGGTTGCACCCTTTGGCCGGACGGCTTGGATAGGCGCATGGTTCCCTTCACGGCAGAACACCGCGCTAATTTCTCCGACACCGATGCCGCGGGCATCGTGCACTTCTCGACGGTTTTCTTCTGGGTCGAGGCGACCGAAGAGGCCTTGTTCCGCCAGCTCAAGCTGCCGTTCCTCCGTACCGAAGGCGCGAAGCTAATGGGCTTCCCGCGCGTACGTGTCGAGTGCGACTTCCTTTCGCCGATTTACCGCGAAGACGTCGTGACCGTCTCGCTGACGCCGGTCGAGATCGGCGACAAGAAGCTCGCCTGGGGCTTCACCGCCGCGGTCGGTGAGCGGGCCGTCGCCAAGGGCGCACTGACGACCGTCTACGCCTGGCGCGAAGGGCAAGGGCCGATGTCGGCTGCGCTCGTGCCACTCGAGATCAAGACGGCGCTGCAAAAGCATTTTACCGCGTGATGGCGGAGGAGGCGAACCAGTCGGGTGCGACCTCCCGGTTTGGCTTGGCCATCGTGGTCTTGGTCGCCTTGGGCTGGTCGATGGTGGGGAATCTTCCCCCGGGGCCTTTGCATGCGGACGAGGCGGTCCAATGGTCCCTTGCCAAGCAACTCTCCGAGGGCACGCCCTATAGTTCGCATCAGGACAAGTTCCACGGGCCGACGCTGGCCACCGTCCTGCTCATCACCGCCAAGGTATCGACTACCGCGCCGACAGACATGACGGAGCATTACCTCCGCAGCGTCGTCTCAATCTTCCTCGGGCTGACGGCGGCCGCGGCTTTGATTCTTCCGCGCGTCGGCAAGGGCTCCCGTTACGTCACCGCGGCCTTCGTCGTGCTGACGGCCGGGTGCACGCCTTTCGCCTATTATTACGTCCAAGAAATGTTGCTTGTGGCGGGCTTTGTCTGGGGGGTCGCCTTATGGATGCGCGCCGAAGGGTCACCGCCGGATTCCCGTTGGTGGATGCTCTCTGGCGCGGCTTTTGGTTTCGCCCTCGCCTGCAAGGTCACCGCGGCGGCTTACCTGGTCCTGTTTCTCGTCGCCCTGCTGTTGCTGCGCCGTTTCGGTCCTGATCGACGTTGGCTCGGCTTCGGACTCGGCCTGGCGGGCTCTTGGGCGCTCTTCCAGTCGGTTGGGTTCACGGATTTAGACGGTCTGAAGAGCTGGTGGCTGCAGCTGGCCAGAGCGCTGGGCGTCGCGAGCGGACAATCCGAAGACACCTTGTACGCCACCAACCTGGCGCCCTGGGTTTGGGCGGCGGCTTGGTTGGCTGTCTTTGCGCTGACCCGTTCCGGACTTTCGGTCGCCGGCTGGCGAAGTCGGCATGAAGCCGACCTGCCGTGCCTGGTCGCGGGCCTCGTTTTCTTGTTCCACCTCGCGCTGCCCTATAAGACGCCGTGGCTCCTGCTGCTGGTCTTCTCGCTGCCCCTGACGCTCGCTTTACCTTATCTCCTGGTCGGACGAACCCTCCGGGCGGCGTTGCTCGTGCCCAGCCTGGGCGCGATTGCGCTTTGGGCTCAGCCGTCGTTATCCTCCCACTCGACGACGGTCTCGGAAGTCACGCGTTTTGAGGGCCGGGTCGCGAGTTTGGCCAAAGCTTACGGCGACAAGTTCTACGTCGCCGTGGAGGGCGGGCATTACTGGCCACTCCCTTATTACCTCCGGGCGCACCAGGTCGGCTACGGCGATTTCCCGCAGGCGGCGAAGGCGCCCCTTCGCCTGATCCCAGCGATCGATGCCAGCGAGCCGGTCGTGCCTGGTTATGTGGTCTCCAGCCTGACTCTCCGCGCGGGCGGCGACCGTTATTGGGTGCTGGTTGCCAAAGGCTATGAAAGCGTTTTCATCAGCAAATAAGCCATGGAAGACTCCCCCCTCATCCACAACTTCTCCCATGAAGCCTTCGGGTCCCGCTTCTGGGTGCGCATCGCTGCGGAAGACAGCGTCTACGCCCGCAATGCCGCCGAGGGCCTCTTCCAGCTCCTCGACGATCTGGATTTCCAGACCGACCGCCGGCACGACAGTGGACCGGTCGCATCGGTCAACCAGATGCCCGAGGGGGCGATGGTTGCCACCTCCGAGCACGTGCAGGCTCTCTGGAATTTCGCGAAGGACGTCAGCGCCGACACCGGCAAGGCGTTCGACGTCACCGCGGGCGCTTTGTTCGGCTACTGGAAGAATCGCGGTGCCCTGCCGTTCAACCCCGACGACGCTGCCTGGAATCAGGTGATGTCGGCCTATCGTGAAGGCGAATTCCGCCTCGATGGTTGCGAACTCCACTGCGTCAAGTTCGGCGCAGCCGTCGACTTCGGGGCGGTCGTCCGCGGCTACGCCCTCGACCGCATGGCCGATATGCTCGAAAGTAGCTGGGGTATCCACCGCGCGCTCCTGATGGCTTCCGGTAGCGTCACGCTCGCACTCGATCCGCCCGGCGAATCCGCCGGCTGGCGCATCGGTGTCGGGGCCAATTCGGAGATCAAACTCTGCCGCTTCGCGATGGCCAGCAAGACGGCGGATACGACGCACGGTAATCTCGTCGACCCGCGCACGGGCCAGGTGGTCTCGCTGACCGGTCCGGTGCGTGCCATTGCGACGTCCGCCCTCGAGGCCGAGGGGCTCGCCATGGCTGGCGCCGTCATGTCGCCGGCCGAAGCCGAAGAATTCGTCAACCGTGGCTGCAGCCGAGGTTTGTGGCTGCCCGACGATACCAAGCTGGGCTCCGTGACCTACTTCGAAGTCACCGAACGCCCTGAGCCGACGCCGGCCCCGTGAGCTTGTCCTCGACCTCGCTCAGCAGCACCTCGCGGTCGTCGGAGAAAAGGTAGATGTCGGAGCCGAGGCGGCGTTGCGCGGTTCGCAAAACCTCCGGCGAGGGCCGGCGGTTTTGCATCAGCCGGCGCAGGTAGGTTTCCAGGTCGGCGGCGATACGCGGATGGTCGAGCTTGAGCCCGACAATCTGCTGGAGCACGGCTTGGTTGGTCTCGTGCTGCAGGTGGGCTTGGATGAGGACGTCGTTGGCTTCGTCGAAACGTCGGGCGGCGATGAGCTTACGGCTCGCCGAAATCAGCACCTGCGGGGGCACCTTGCGATTCTGCAGCAGCTTCTGCAGGTTGATGGAGCCGATCTCCGTCTGGCCGTCGGCGAAGTAGGCGATCATCCGCAAGGCTTCGAAGGCCATGCGGGTCTCCGGGACCCATTGGTCGCGTTCGGCCTGCTTGTAGAGTTCATCCACGAGCAGGATTGTATCCCGGGCGCGGCCCGCATTGAGCAGGCACTCGACGTGCACGAGTTCGAACCGAATGCGGTTCGTGAAGCGACGATCCTTGGCGAGCTGGGCGAGCCGGGCGGTCAGGGTCACGTCGGCGACGTCGTTACCGAATCGGGCGAGGTCGAGCAGCGGCCTCTCTTGGTTGCCGAATAGCGTGATGACTTTCTCGACGATCATCGCCCGGGCGCCACGGTTTGCTTCGCCCGGCAGGACATAGAGCGATTGGATGAGGGGTTCGGGTCGACCCGGCAGGCTGATATCCATCAGGTCGAGGCAATCCTTGGCGCGCGCCAGCTCCCCTTGCTCCTTGAGCCAGACCGCCTTCATCGTCAGCAGGCGAACCCCGGCTGGATAGGCCGCGAGGGCCGCGTCGAGTTCGGCGAGGGCGCCGGCGCGGTCGCCGCTCTCCCAAAGAATCTGGCAATTGAGCAGGTAGCCCTCCGCGGTCTCGCCGAGCCGGTAATCCTTGATGAACCGCGCAGCCTCGGTGAAACTTCCGCGGAGGAAATGGGCTTGGGCGGCCGCGAGCTGTAAGTCGGCCTGGATCTCTGGCGAGACTTCTTTGTCGCTCAGGTAGCGGACCGCGGTCTCGATCAGCCGAGCATCTTGGTCGAGCAGCAGGCACCGGTCGATGTAGAGCCGGAAATATGACCTGTCCTGCTTGGCGAATTTCAGCGATTCCTCGAGCAACTGGTAGGCGTCGAGGGGCCTCTGGAATTGGAAGAAAAGTTCGGCGCAGAGCCGTTGCGCCTCGAGGTTGGCCGGGCTGAGCTGCGCCCCGGTGCCGATATAGCGCGCGAACTCGGCGTAATCCTGGCGGGCGAGCGCGGCCTTGGCGACGGTCACGTAGTATTCGCCTTTGCGATAGAGGTGCGCGGAGCGACCGTACGAATCCTTGACCGTGAGGAGCTTCTCGCGCTCCCGGAGGCGCACCTGTTCCTTTCCGAGGAAGAGGTTGATGGCCGAGTTGGCCAAGGTGTCTGGCACGTAGAGATACATGTCGGCCCGGCGGGTCGTCGGGATGCCGTTCATGAAACGCTCCTTGAAATAGTTCGCTTCAGACAAGGCAACCCAGAGCAGCAGCAGGAATACCGGAGAGAGCAGGCCGATCCGCCGCCAGTTCGGACGGTATTTACGTTCCTTGTAGCCGACGGTCTCAACGATGACCATCCCCAGCAGGATAGGGTAGCTCGAGCGTGAGCTCTGCCCTTGGCCATAGACGTAGTGGGGGTCGGCTGACATGCCTGCTATGATGTTCCGACTGCCCAAGGGGGCGGGCAAGAGCGGATTGTCCGTCAGAGGCTCGCGGCGGCCTCTTCAGCGGTCAGGACGGGGGCAAGGCAGGTCTGTCCTATGCAGACGGCGAAGCCAGTCCCCGACGCCTCGGGAATTAGGAAGACGGGCCGGTAGGGGCACGTGTGCGGGGCGGTCCGGTGGTCGCCGTTGAGCGCGCACTGTAGTTCGTCCCAACGCCCCGCGGATTTCACCGTCGCCAGGCCAATCGCGTAGCGGGCGATGCCGTCCAAAGCATGGGCGGCGCCGTGGGGCACGTTCTTGCAAAGCCCGCCGTAGGCCGTGGCGAGGTCGGCGAACTCCTGCGCCCACCGGGTATCGGCGGAAAGCATCTGGAGCTGGCCGAAGCCATGGAGGAGCGAGGAGTTCCCCGCGGGGACGGCGTTATCGAACCAATCCTTCTGGCGGACGGAGAGGTCGGCGCGCTCGGCCGAGACGAAGAAGAAGCCGACCGCATGCGCATCGCCAAAACTTTCTCGCGCGGCAAGCAGCAGGCGCTCGGCCCGCTCCGCGTAAGGATGCGACTGGCCGGGCCGGGCCCAGTGGGCGGAGGCGGCCAAGGCGAGTTCGGCTTCGGCGAGCCAGGCGTAGTCGCTCAGGTTACCATCGAGCGTGACTTTGTCGCCATGCGCGACGGAGTGAAGCCGCCGTCCATCTGGTCCGGCGAAGCGTCCCCAGAGGTTGGCTTCAATCTCGATCGCCAGTTCAAGCCAGTCTTTGCGACCCAGGATCCAGCCAGCCTTAGCGAGGTTGCCGACGAGCAGGGCGTTCCAGCTGAGGAGGTTCTTATCATCGCGGGCGGGCTGAGGACGATGGTCCCGCAGGGCGAGCAGTTTGGCGCGTGCCGCGGCAAAGCGCTGCCGTGCCGCGTGGTCGCCTTTCAGCTTCGGGATATTCTTTCCTTCAAAGTTACCTTTATCGGATAGCCCGTACGCCTGCGCGAACGCAAACGCCTCTTCGCCCAGCGCGGCGGCCACTTCGGGCGCGGTCCACACATAGGTGGTGCCTTCGTGATGATCGGTGTCGGCGTCAAGCGAGGCCGCGAATAGACCATTGGCGGTGCGCATCTCGCGGAGCAGCCAGCCGACCGTCTCGGTGCAGATATCGGCGTAGAGGGGGTCGCGATAACGCGCCCAGGCTTCGGCGTAGGTGCCAAGCAGCTGAGCGTTATCGTAGAGCATCTTCTCGAAGTGCGGCACGGTCCAGTCGCGGTCGACGCAGTAGCGGTGGAAGCCGCCGCCAATCTGGTCGAAGAGGCCGCCGCGGGCCATGGCGCCGAGGGTGATGGTGAGGACGGCGTCGATCCGCGTCGCGAGGGCGCGGTCGGCTTCGACGGGGGCGGCGCCGCGCAGGCCGAGTAGGAAGTTCAGCGTGGTCGGCACCGGGAATTTCGGCGCAGCTCCGAAGCCGCCGAAGGTATCGTCGTGCGGTTCGCAGATCCGGCGGGCGGCGGCGACGAGGTCGTCCGGCGAAGGCGCGCCGCCGTCGGCGTCTGGCGCCCGCGTGAGGTGCGTCAGGTTCTGCGCGATGGCGTCGGCGTTGGCCGCGAGCTCGGATTTGTTGCGATGGTAGAAATCCGCGACGCGCATCAGCAATTGCGGCCACGGGACCTGGCCTTGGCCGCGGTCCTCGGGTGGGAAATAGGTGCCGCCGAAGAAGGGCCTTCCGTCTGGCAGGCAGAAGCAGTTGAGGGGCCAGCCACCGTGGCCTTGGATCATCTGCACGGCGTCCATCATCAGCTTGTCGACCTCGGGGCGTTCTTCGCGATCGACCTTGATGCAGATGAAATGCTGGTTCATCAGGTCGGCGATCCAGGGCTGCTCGAACGACTCGCGGGCCATGACGTGGCACCAGTGGCAGGAGGAGTAGCCGACCGACACCAACACGGGCTTGTCCTTGGCCTTGGCCTCCGCGAAGGCTTCGGCGCACCACGGCCACCAGGCCACGGGGTTGGCCTCATGTTGGCGAAGGTAGAGCGAGCTTTCGTGGGCCAGGCGATTCGTCACGTCTGGAAGGTTGGCATCCTTCGGCAGGGTGCAACAAAGACCGTTTCCGAGCCGTTCGACTTGCAGGGGAGGGGGTGAAGGGCAAAGGTTTGCGGGTGCCATCCGTCCGCCCCAGCCGCGTCTTCGGCCGTTCCTTTGGGCGGTCCGCGGCCAAGCCTGTCTGACCATGTCGACCATTCGCATCCTTGAGGCGACGGTGGCCAACCAGATCGCCGCCGGTGAAGTGGTGGAACGTCCGGCCGCGGTCATCAAGGAACTGCTGGAGAACTCCCTCGACGCCGAGGCCCGCCGCGTGACGGTCGATTTCTCCCGTGGCGGTAAGGCCCAGATGATCGTCGAGGACGACGGCAAGGGTATGACAGGCGACGAGGCCCTGCTGAGCCTTGAACGTCATGCGACCAGCAAGATCCAGCTGGCCTCCGACCTCGACCGCATCACGACCTTCGGCTTCCGCGGCGAAGCGCTGCCCTCCATTGCCAGCGTGGCCCGTTTCACGATGCAGACCCGTCCGGCCTCCGCGCCTTCGGGAACCGAGATCTCAATTAATGGCGGCAAGCTCGTCCATCGGCGCGACCATGGGATGGCGCCAGGCACGCGCATCGAGGTCTCCAATCTTTTCCATCCGGTCCCGGCCCGCCTGAAGTTCCTGAAGTCCGACGAGACGGAGGCGGCGCACATTGTCCGCTTGGTCCGCCTCTACGCCATCGCCCATCCGGAAGTCGGCTTCCTGTTGCGCGAAGACGGGCGCGAGATTTTTCGTTCGCCGGGCAATGCGCCGTTACTGGATCGAGTCCGCGAGATTTGGGGCCGTCAGGTGGCCGGAGAGGTCACGCTCATGCCGGCCTTCGAGCGTCCGGGCATGCGCCTGAGCGGCCTGTTGGGCAAGCCGGGCGTGAGCCGTGGTACCCGCCAAGATCTCGTGACCGTCGTCAATGGTCGACCGGTCGACAGCCGCACGATGGCTTTCGCGCTGACGGAAAGCTACCACACGCTGATCCCCAAGGGTCGTTACCCCTTGGCCTTCGTCTTTCTCGAGATGGACCCGGCGTGGGTTGATGTGAACGTCCATCCCGCTAAGCGCGAGGTGCGTTTCCGCGACGAGGCCAAGGTCCGCAACTTCCTCATCGAATCCGTCCTCGCGGTCCTGCGGGCCCGGAGCGACGATGGTCTGCCGACCGAAACGGTTCCCCCGTTGCCGCCGGTACCGCTGTCAGCCGCCTCCGCCCCGCCGACGGTCAGCATCCCGGTTTCTGCGGGCGGGCTGCCGGCGAGCTCGGTGCCTCCACTTTCCCCGCCGGTCTCCGCGTCCCATGCGCCCGCGGTCCGCCTCGGCTGGCGCCTCCTTTCCCGCCTGCGCGAAGAGCGTGCTGTCTTCGAGACACCCACCGGGCTGGCCCTCCTCGATATCGGCGCGGCGCACCAGCGGGTGCTCTACGAATCCATCCTCGCCCAATTCACCGCGCAGAAGCCGGTCAGCCAGCCGTTGCTCGTGCCGCTGAGCATCGAGCTGGATCCGTTGCCCGCCGCCGTCCTGAAGGAACGTCTGCCGCTGTTGGCCTCCGCGGGTTTCGACTTCGAGGAATACGGCCGCAATTTCTGGCGCATCCAGGCCTTGCCCGTCTGGCTTGAGCCGGTGGCCGCCCTGGGCTTCGTCCGCGATCTCCTCGCCGAGATGGCCCGACGCGAGGGCGACTTCGGCCGCCCCTCGCTGGCCTACGATGCCCTGGCCAAGATCGCCGCGAGTAAGGCCCGCCGCAAGGGCGACGGACTTTCCGACGCCGAGCTCATGGAGCTCGTGCAGGCGTTGTTCCGCACCGTGCAGCCGGGGACTTGCCCGCGGGGTCGCCGGACGTATGTCGAGTGGACGGATGCCGATCTGACGCGCCGTTTCGGCTGATTAGCGCCGGCCCCGGTGGCGCTTCGGCGAAGCCGGCTTGCCGGTGCGCAGGGCCTCGATCTGGTCGCGCAGGTTCGCCGCGCGTTCGAACTGCAGCTCGTCCGCGGCCGCCAGCATCTCGGTCTCCATATCCGCCAGCACGCGGGCGATGTCGCGGTCATCGGTACCCTCGGCGACCGCGAGCGTCTCGTCGGCCGCGAGTTCAACCAAGCTCTCCTCAATCTTGCGGCTCGTGCCCTTGGGCGTGATCCCGTGCTTGGTGTTGTAGGCCTCCTGCCGCTTGCGCCGGTCGCCGCAGATAGTCAGGGCGCGGGTCAGTGATTTCGTCATCACGTCGGCGTAGAGCAAGACCTTGCCGTCGACATGGCGGGCAGCGCGGCCAGAGGTCTGGATGAGGCTCGTTTCGCTGCGGAGGAAGCCTTCCTTGTCCGCGTCAAGGATGCCAACCAAGGCGACCTCCGGGAGGTCGAGGCCTTCGCGGAGGAGGTTGACGCCCACGAGGACGTCGAACTGCCCCGCGCGCAGGCGGCGGAGGATCTCGACGCGTTCGATCGCATCGATGTCGGAGTGCAGGTATTCGACCTTCAGGCCACTATCGCGCATGAAGTTCGCGAGGTCCTCGGACATCCGCTTGGTGAGCGTCGTCACGAGCGTACGGTAGCCGCGGCCGGCGACGGCCTTGGCCTCACCGATGATGTCCTCGACCTGGCCGGCGATCGGGCGGACTTCCATGACTGGGTCCAGCAGGCCCGTGGGGCGGATGACTTGTTCGGCGATGACGGATGACACCTTGTATTCATGCGGTGCCGGCGTGGCGGAGACGTAGATTGACTGGTCGACGAGTTCGTCGAACTCCTCGGGGCGGAGCGGTCGGTTTTCGAGGGCGGAGGGCAGGCGGAAGCCGAATTCAACGAGCCGTTCCTTCCGCGCGCGGTCTCCGTGGTACATCCCGCCGATTTGGGAGACCGAGACGTGGCTTTCGTCGATGAAGACCAACTTGTCCTTCGGAAAGAAGTCTAAGAGGCAGTGCGGGCGTTCGCCGGGGCGGCGGCCCGACATATGCATCGAGTAGTTCTCGATCCCCGGGCAGAAGCCCGTTTCGCGGAGCATCTCCAGGTCGTGCTCCACGCGCATGCGGATGCGCTGGGCTTCCACGAGGCGATTCGTCTGCTCGAAATGGGCCACGCGCTCCTCGAGTTCCGCGCGGATCGCCGCCGCGGCGGCCTGCACGCGACCTGGGGCCATCACGTATTGGTTGGCTGGGTAGAGGTCGAACTTCTGGAGCTGCTTCCCGGGCTTCACGCTCACCGGGTCGAGTTCGCGGATGGTCTCGAGCGTGTCGCCCCAGAATTCGAGGCGGACCGCGGATTCCATGTAGGCCGGCCAGACGTCAATCGTCTCGCCGCGGGCGCGAAAATTACACCGCTCCAGGATAGCATCGTTACGGACGTATTGGTTGGCCACTAGCTTCGCCAAGAGTTCATCACGGCGTATCGTCATGCCCGCCTTCAGGGCGATCATCGCGGCGAGGAAGTCTTCAGGCGAGCCGAGGCCGTAGATGCAGGAGACTGAGGCGATGACGATAACGTCGCGCCGGGAGAGCAGGGCGCTACTGGCGCTGATGCGGAGGCGTTCGATGTCCTCGTTGATGGCCGAATCTTTCTCGATGAAGGTGTCCGTCGCCGGCACGTAGGCTTCTGGCTGGTAGTAGTCGTAGTAGCTGACGAAATATTCGACAGCGTTCTCGGGGAAGAAGTTCTTGAACTCGGAGTACAGCTGGGCGGCGAGCGTCTTGTTGTGGGAGATGATCAGGGCCGGGCGTTGCTGCTGGACGATCAGGTTCGCCATCGTGAAGGTCTTGCCCGAGCCCGTGACGCCGAGGAGCGTCTGGCGGCGGTGGCCGGCGCGCAGGGAGTCCATCAGCGCGGCGATCGCAGTCGGCTGGTCGCCCGTCGGGCGGTAATCCGATTTGAGGCGGAATTCCATCTCAGTCCAGGCGGCCGCGGGCGAGCCACTGCGGGTCGACCTCGGAAAGATCCCGCACGATACGGTGCGCGCCGGCGGGCGCCAGCTGGTCGCAGGTGTGGGTCGTCGCGAGCGCGATGGTGATGAAGCCCCCGGCCAGGCCGGCCTGCAGGCCCGAGAAGGAATCTTCGAAGACGAAGGAAGTGGCCGGATCGCCGCCGCCGAGGGCGCAGGCCTTGAGGAAGACCTCCGGGTCGGGTTTGCCCTTCGTGACATCCTCGCTGGCGACCGCGCCTGCGAAGTAGTGGCCGATACCGAAAAGTTCGAAGGAGAGCGCGAGGTTCTCCTTGTGCGTGGACGTGCCGATAACGCAAGGGATGCCGAGGTCTTTGAGTGCGCCGCAGAGTTCGCGGACGCCGGGGAGGAGGCGGACATGCCCGGTGCGAGCGATGTCGCGGTAGAGGGCTTCTTTACGATTGGACAGGCGCTTCACTTCGGCGGGGTCGCGCGTCCAGTTTAGGATGTCCGGGATGATGAACTCGTTGCGCTTACCGAAGCCGCGCTTGAAATGGTCGGAGGGGAGGGGGCGTGCTTCCTCTTGGGCGAGCGCTTCCCAGGAGCGTTCATGGGCGACGGAGGAGTCGATGACGACTCCGTCCCAGTCGAACACGGCGACGGTACGGGGCATGGTTCAGTGCTTGTCCCAGGGCAGCGTGACCTTAATCGGGCGGTGCTCCCAGACGTTGAAAGGTTCGAAAATCTGCCCGGGGGCGAGGATGCCATTCGGGTCGAGGGCCTTTTTAATGGCGAGCATCGCGCCGATTTCGGCCGGGGTGTGCTGGAGCGAGAGGAAAGGGGATTTGGCCAGCCCGATTCCGTGCTCGCCCGTAATCGCGCCCCCGAGCTCGACGACCTTCTCCATCACTTCGCGGATGGCCTGCTCGGCCTTCCGACAGTGTTCCGGGTTAAATCGGTCGTACATGATATGCACGTGGAAATTCCCGTCGGCCGCGTGGCCGAAGGTCGGGGTCGCCAGACCGAAGCGGTCGCGGATCTCGCGGGTGAAGCGGAGCAGGGCGACGTAGCTGCGGATCGGCACTACCACGTCCTCGTTGAGTTTCGCGTCACCGAGGGCATACATCGCCTGCGAACAGGTGCGGCGGAGTTCCCAGAGTGCCTCGGCCTCCGGGTCGGCTTCCGGCGCGCGGAAGGCGACCGCGTGGCGGCGGGCCCACCCGATGACCTTGGCCGCGTCGTCGGCCACCGCTGCGGGGTGACCATCGATCTCCACGAGCAGGGCCGCGTGCGTCTCGGCGGAGCCGGCCAGTTCGGCATCGGTAAAAACGCGCCGGCCGCGATGTTTCTCGGTCGCGGCGACTGTCTGGATATCGAGGAACTCGAGGACCGCAGGGTTCACGCGGAGCGAGAGCAGTTCGATGGCCGCCTCGAGCGCGGCCTCGTCGGTCCGGAACGCCAGCAGGAAGGTCCGGCGGGCAGCGGGCAGGACGGAGAGCTTGAGCGTGGCCTGCGTGATCACGCCGAGCGTACCCTCGGAACCGATCCACAGGTCGCGGAGGTTGAGGCCGCTGACGAACTTGCGCAGCGGCGCGGCCCAACGGACTTTCTCACCGGTCGGCAGGAAGCCCTCGAGGGCGTAGACGTGGTCGCGGACCACGCCATATTTGGCCGCGCGCAGGCCGCCGGCATTGGTGGCGATATTGCCGCCGATGCTGCAATACTTGACCGAGGAAGGGTCGGGCGGGAAGAAGAGACCGTGGGGCGCGGCGAGGTCGTTGATGTGCGCCGTGATCGCCCCTGGCTGGACGGTCGCCATCGCTGAGACGGGATCGATCGTAATCTTATCCCAGTGGTCGAGGTGAATCACCCAGCCGCCCATGACCGGCGCGGCGGCGCCAGCGGCGCCGGTGCCCCGACCGCGCACCGTGACCGGCACGCGATGTGCGTTGGCGAGCTGCAGCGTCACGCCGATATCATCTTCCGTCGCCGGGCGGACGACTGCCTCGGGCATGAAGGACAGGCGCAGATTATCGAACGAGGCGGCGAAGCAGGTGGCTTCGTCGGTCAGGACGACGCGCGGACCCAGCCTGGCCAGGAGGGCCTGGGTGGCGGCGGGATGCGTCTGCACGGGTGGGCTCACGCCTCCCATCAAGCAGGCTTAGCCCAATTCGGCAAGCCACGCCGTCGCCTCGGCGTCGGAAGGCATGCGCCAATCGCCGCGGGGGGACAGGGCCAGCGAGCCGACCTTTGGGCCGTCCGGCATGACGGAGCGCTTGAACTGCTGGCTGAAGAACCGGCTCAGGAATGAGCGGAGCCAGTGGCGGATCTCCGTCTGGTCATATTTACCGGCGAAGGCGTGTTCGGCGATCCAGAGGACCTTGGAAGGGCGGAAGCCGTTGCGGATGACGTGGAAGAGGAAGAAATCGTGGAGTTCGTAAGGGCCGACGAGCATCTCCGTCTGCTGGGCGATTTCGCCGTCGTCGCCGGGTGGGAGTAATTCGGGGCTAACCGGGGTCGCCACGATGTCTTCGAGGATGGCGCGTTCGGTGCCGACATGACGGGCGTGCGCGGCCCAGCCGACGAGGTGCTTCACCAAGGTCTTCGGCACGCCGATGTTCACATGATACATCGACATATGGTCGGCATTGAAGGTACACCAGCCGAGTGCGGCTTCGGAAAGATCGCCGGTGCCAACGACGAAGCCGTGGCTCTGGTTGGCGACGTCCATCAGGATCTGCGTACGCTCGCGGGCTTGGGCGTTCTCGAAGGTGATGTCGTGCTTACCCGGCGGGTGCTGGATGTCGCGCAGGTGGTGTTCGACGGCTTCGTTGATCGGGATCTCCCGGGCGGTGATACCGAGGGCCTCCATCAGGCGCATCGCGTTGACGCGGGTGCGGGCCGAGGTGCCGGGGCCGGGCATCGTGAGGCCGATGATGCCCTTGCGATCAAGGCCGAGACGATTGAAGGCCTCGAGGGCGACGAGCAAGGCGAGGGTGGAGTCGAGGCCGCCCGAGACGCCGATGACGACATGCTTGAGGCCAGTGTGGCGGAGACGACGAGCCAAGCCGGTCGACTGGATCGCGAAGATTTCCTGGCTGTTCTCGTCGCGCCGGTGCGGATCCGACGGCACGAACGGATGCTGGCTGAAGCGGCGGCGGAGCTTGGGTGTTTGCCCAGTCGGCACCCCGAGGGTGAAGCTGATGACGCGCGGACGGACGGCGACGGGCGCCCCGAAGAACGTGCTGTTGCGGCGGCGTTCGGCCGCGAGGCGGTCCAAGTCAATCTGTGAGACGATGAGAGCGAGGTCGAAGCGGAAGCGCTCTGATTCGCCAAGGACGACGCCGTTCTCGGCGATGAGGCCGTGGCCGCTGTAGACGAGGTCGGTGCTCGATTCGCCGGCACCAGCGGCGGCGTAGACATAGGCGGCGAGGCAACGGGCCGACTGCGACTTCACTAAGTCGCGCCGGTAGGCGGCCTTGGTGAGGAGCTCATCGCTGGCCGAGAGGTTGCAGAGTAGGGTGGCGCCAGCGAGGGCTTGGGCGCCGCTCGGGGGCTCGACCGCCCAGAGGTCCTCGCAGATCTCGATACCGAGCACGCAGTCGGGCATGTCGGTGGCCTGGAAAAGAAGGTCGGTGCCGAACGGCACTTTCTGGCCAAGGAGCTCGACCTCGGCGACCGGGGCGACCCGGGCGGAGGCGAACCACCGCTGTTCGTAGAATTCCCCGGTGTTGGGGAGGTGGGTCTTCGGGACGACCCCGAGGACCTTGCCCCGGGAGAGCGCCACGGCCACGTTGAAGAGACGTCCATTCACCTCCAGAGGGGCTCCGACGAGGGCGGTGAGGCCAAGCTTACCAGTGGCCTCGCAGACCTGTCCCAGGGCCTTGAGGGCGCCATTCAGGAGAGTCCGCTGGCCGAAGAGGTCGCCGCAGCTGTAGCCGGTCAGGCAAAGTTCGGGCAAGACGACGATTTCAACCCCCTCTTGGGCGGCTTTTTCCAGTGCCTGGATGATTAGGGAGGCATTGGCCGCAGGATCACCCAGACGAAGGGCCGGCGAAACGGCCGCCACGGTCACAAACCCGTTCTGGTGGATGCGGTTGGACATCAAAGGACTGTTATCCGTCATGTTCACCGTTGACCGAAGGGGAGGCAACCCGAAAGGTCTGCCCACCCCTGTTTAGGGGGATATATGTCCGTTCAGCCGCTCAAAGAAGTCCGCATCTTTTCGCCTGCCACCGTAGCCAACGTGGCCTGCGGTTTCGACGTGCTGGGCTTCTGCATCGATGCCCCCGGCGATGAGATCGTGGCGCGCTTCTCGGCCACCCCGGGTCTGCGGATCGCCAAGATCACCGGCGACGACGGCCGTCTACCGCTTGATTCGAAGAAAAATACCGCCGGGGTCGCCGCCCACGCCTTGCTCCGGCGCCTCGGCAAGAGCGACCTGGGCATCGAACTGGAGATCCATAAAAAGATGCCTTTCGGCAGTGGCCTGGGGTCCAGTGCCGCGAGTGCGGTCGGTGGCGCCTTCGTCGTCAACCGGCTCCTGGGCGACCCCCTTTCGCGCCGGCAGCTCCTGCCCTTCGTGGTCGCCGGCGAGGCCGCGGCCGATGGCGCTTGGCCTGCGGATAACGTCGCCCCGTGTCTCTTCGGCGGTATCACCCTCATCCGTTCCAACGCCGAGCTCGATGTGATGGACGTGCCGATTCCGGAGCGGCTCTGGGCCGCGGTCGTGCACCCGGACATCGTCGTGCTGACCAAGGTCGCCCGTGAAATCATGCCGCGGCAGATTCAGCTCGAGACTTCCACGCAACAGAGCGGTAACCTCGGTGGGCTTCTCTGCGGATTTTTCAAGAGCGACTATGCCCTCATCGGCCGTTCCCTCCATGACCTCATCGCCGAGCCGCACCGCCAACGGCTGATCCCCGATTTCTATCGCGCCAAGGCCGCCGCCATGGCCGCCGGCGCGTTGGGCTTCTCGATCTCCGGGGCTGGCCCCAGCGTCTTCGCGCTCTGCGACGGCGAAGAGACCGCGCGCCGGGTCGCTGCCGCCATCGCCGCCGTGTTCTCGTCGGTGCCGATCAAGGCCACGCCTTACGTCTCGCGCATCAACCCCAAGGGTGTCCATGTCCTCGCCGAGTCGTAAGCTGGAATTCGTCTCCACTGCGGACGCGACATGCCGCGGTTCCCTGCGGGATGTACTGCTTTCGGCGATACCTGCCAAGGGCGGGCTCTGGGTGCCGACGCACATCCCGCAGGTCGCGCCCGACTTCGTGGAGCGCCACCGCGACGCTTCCTATGCCGACCTCGCCGAGGCGATCTTGGCGCCCTATTTCGCGGAGGACCTCGGCCCGGCGGTGTTTCGGCAGCTCTGCCGGGAATCCTTCGATTTCCCGGTCCCGCTCGTGCGGCCGGAAAAACTCCAAGGCACGCCGGCTGGTCGGCTCGCCGTCCTGGAGTTATTCCAGGGTCCGTCCGCGGCGTTCAAGGATTTCGCCGTCCGCGCGCTCGTGCGCGTCACCGCGCGCGTCCTCGGCGATGATTTCCCGCAGCTGACGGTCCTGGCTGCGACTTCGGGTGATACCGGCGCCGCCGTGACGGAGGCCTGTGCCGGCGTCCCCGGCGTCCGCGCGGTGGTGCTCTATCCGCGCATCGGCGTCAGCGCCGTACAGGAATCGCAGATCGCGCGCGCCCGTCCTGGGGTGGTCGCACTCGCCGTCGACGGCACCTTCGATGATTGCCAGGTGATGGTGAAGCGGGCGCTCGCCGACGAGTCCCTACGCCGCCGCCGTCCGTTGCTCACCGCCAATTCCATCAACCCCGTCCGCCTCATCGCCCAGGTACCTTTCGCCTTCCACGCCAAGCGTCTCCTGGCGCCCGGTCGACGGATGGGGGTCGTCGTCCCTTCGGGCAACCTTGGCAACGTCGGCGCCGTGCAGCTCGCCCGTCGCATGGGTTTGGACGTCGCCGTACTGGTCGCCGCGACCAACCTCAATTCGCCGCTGCCCGATCTTTTCGCCACCGGCGAGTATCGTCCGCGCCGCGCCACGCCCACGGCTTCCAACGCGATGGACATCGGCGACCCAAACAACCTCAGCCGCCTGCTCGCCTGGCGTGAGGGCGGTCCCGCCGTTGAGGCCGTCACCGTGGACGACGAGGCCACCCTCGATGCCATGCGGCGGGTTCGTGCGGCCAGCGGCTACGTCCTTTGTCCCCATACCGCGGTCGGCTGGAAGGCCGCCGAGGGTTTGCTGGCGCGCGCCGGCGACCGGCTCGACGACGTCGTCGTCTTCGGCACCGCGCACCCCGCTAAGTTCCCGGACGTATTGCTGGCCGCCTTTGGCGACGCCCACGTCTCCCGTTTCCCGGGCGAGCTGCCGGCGCCAGCGCCGCTGCGAATCGGGAATGATTTCGAGGCGGTCCGTCAGGTTCTCGAATCCGAAGCTGGTTTTAGCCGCTAAGGCTTATTTCTCCGCGCTGGTCGCGGCGGGCTTAGTCGCGGCTTTCTTGGCCGGGGTGGCCTTCTCGGCCGGAGCCTGTTCGATCACGACGATACAACCCGTGAGGGTGGGCAGGGCGAGGGCGAGTACGGCAAGGAGGGCGGTCTTCATGGTGCGGAGCATGGGGTGACTGGCGCGCTTGGCAAATCCGCAAAATAAAAAAGCCGCCAGGTGGCGGCTGAGGGGCGGCGCTGGGGAGGCTTATTCCGTGTCGGACACGGCGAACGTGACGTTCGTGATGTTCGCCTTGGCCAGGCAATCGAGGACGTTGATCACGCGCTCATAGCGGGCGGTTTCCTCGGCTTGGACCGTGATGAGCAGCTTGGTCTTGGACTGTTCGGCGGCTTGGCCCATCTGCTTCATCTGATTGTAAAGGTTCTCGAGGAGCTTGTCGTTGGCCGCGCCCACCGGATCTTCGTTGAGCGTGATCTCGCCGGTCTCGCTGACGCCGATCGTCACTTCGTCGGGCAGTTCGGTCTCCTTGGCGGTCTCGGCGTTACCGGGCAGGGTGGTCTTGAGCTCGTGCTCGACCTTCACCGCCCCGGCCATGACCATGAAGAAGAGCATGATCACGAAGACCACGTCGATCATCGGGGCGATTTGGAAGCCAGGGTTGGCGTCGGCCTGTTGTTCGATTCTTTTCATGGCTCACTCCTCCTTGTTGAGGCCCGAGAAGGCGATGTTGTCGATGCCGGCTTCGGCTCCCCATTCGAGGGCCTTCGAGATATATTTGGCGTGGCACTCCCGGTCGGCGCGGATGAGCAGACGATACTTTTCGTTCGTGCCCTTGCGGTCGGCGAGTTCCTTCGCGATGCCATCCTTGTCGTTCGCGTCCAGCTCGCGGTCATCGAGCTTGTAGCGGGCTTGTCCCGTGGTCTTGTCCCACGAGATATTGACGAGACCGGCGGCCGCCTTGTCGTCGCGCTTGATGCCGTTGGTGGCGACGGGCAGGGAGATATTCTTGTCGACCTTGAGCACCTGGGCCGAGGTGATGGACATGAAGAAGATGAGCAGCACCAGAAGCACGTCGATCATCGGCGCGACCTGGAATTCTGGTTCACCTTCTCCGCCTCCGCCTCCGCCTGCCATGTCCGTGTAGTTGGGTTAAGGGTGGGGTGCTCAGCCTTAGGCCTTGGAGGAAGTGCTCCAGTTGGGCTTCGAGGCGTAGATCTCTTCGTCACCGACCTGGCGGTCCTTGATTTCCTCGTAGGGGAAGGCACGGAAGAGGCCGGTCACGATTTCGGTGATGTCGTGGATGCCCTTGTTGATGCGGTTCGCCAGAAGGTAGTAGGACATAAACGCGGGAATCGCGATGAACAGGCCGGAGGCGGTAGCCACGAGCACTTCGCCGATGGCGCCGGAGAGCTTGGAAGGGTCGCCCACGCCGGAGGTGCCGAGGGTCTCGAACGCGCTCATCATGCCGGTTACCGTGCCGACTAGGCCGATCATCGGGGTGCAGACGCCGATCACGGACAGGTAGGAGGAGCGGCCCTTGAGTTCGGCTTGGATGCGGGTGATTTCAGAGATGATCGCTTCTTCCGTCATGGTCTTACCATCCGGGGTGAAGGCCACACCGGCCCGGACGACGTCGGCGACAGGCGAGCCAGCGGTCTTGGCGAAGGCGTAGGCTCCCACATAGTCACCCTTCTTGAAGAGCTCCCGGAGTTGGGTGACATGTTCGGCAGGGTAGAGCTTGCCGGCGCCCGTCCGGATGTAGCCGTCCACGATGAACCAGATCATCGCGACGGAGCAGAGGGTGATGGGGTACATGACCCAGCCGCCCTCGATGAAGAGGTCCGCGAGGGTCTTCTTGTGGACGCCCGCCGCCGCGGCGGCTTCCTGGGCCGAGGCAGCAAGGGTCATCAGGCCGAGGAGGAGGGCACTGAAGGAGGTGGATTTGAGATGCATCTTCATGACGATAGGGGGGTGGTGGTTTGTAGGTGAGGATTTGGAAAGGGGCAAGGACTCACTTGTTGCCTTCGACCTTCTCTTCGTCGGCGAGCTTGGGCTTGGCCATGATGACGCCTTCGGGCAGGGGGCCGCCCCCAGCAATCTTCTTCTGGTCGGCCTCGGCCTTGGCGCGTTCTTCCATGGGCAACATCTTTTTGGCCTCTTCGGCCTCCTTGGAGACCGGGAAAGAGACGATGATGTCGTAGAGGTAACGATTGGATACCGTCTCGAGTTTCTGGTCGCGGAGGGCTGGGCTGTCCATGCCACGGAAGGACCGGGCGGCGCCGAGTAAAGCCTTGGGGATGAGCTCGGTCTCGGAGCCGAAGAAGACCGGTACACGGAGGTAGGCGGTCATGGCGGCCTCGTATTTCTTAGTGGCAAGGAGCGAGTTGCCTTTGACGATATGGAGGCGGGCTTGGAGTTCGGCGGTATCGACCTTGGCGAGGAGGCTGTTGGCCTCCTTCACGACTTCGTCATGGTCGCCTTTGCGGGCGCGCAGCATCAGGCGGGTGAGCTGGATTTGCGTGGCGACCTCAGGGAGCTTGGCGGCTTCCTCCTTCTCGAAGGCATTGAGGTAGTTCACGGTCGCGGCGTCGTTCTCGAGGCGATCGAGAGCGTCCAGCTTGACGAGCGAAGCCTTGATCCACCAAGAGCCGGGGACGTTCTTGAGGGGCTCGAAGAATTTCAGCACGGCCTCAACGTTGTCGAGGGCCTTGGCGGGTTCGCCTCGGCTGACGTTGGCTTGGGCCTCCGCAAGGCGCGAGGGTACGGGCCAGACCACTTCGGTGACCTCGGAGAGCTTGCGGGTGAGGGTCACTTCGATCCCTCCGGAATTACTCACGCGGTCGACGGTTCCCTTGATCGCGTTGATGACACCCTTCTTGGAGTCGATGACGGGCTTCGGCGGTACGGAGCTATCCAACTTGAACGGGTCGTTGACTTCCCAGCGTTCGCCTTTGAAGACGAAGGTCTGGGCCGAAGCCGCGGCAGCGGCGAGGAGCGCGAAGGCGGGGAGGAGTCGGAGGGAGCGCATGAGGTTCAGAGTCCGAGGAGGTAGGCCTTGGCTTCGACCCCTTCGCGGGTGTCTTTGATGCGGTCTTTCTCGAGCATCTCTTGGAGGATGAGCTTGGCGGCGTCCTTCTGGTTGAGTTTGGTCGAGAACAGCTTGGCGGCCCCGAAATAGGATTTGGCGGCCCAGACCTCATACTTCTTCCAAGTCAGGTAGCAGCGGCGGTAGTAGGCGATGGCTTCGCTGTAGCCTTTCTCATCGGTCGCCTGGCGTTCGGCGACTTGGCCGAGCCAGTAGAGGGAGGCGGCGGTCTTCTCGCCGCGCCATTCCTTGGTCCCGGCGATCATCGTGAACGCATCATGGGCTTCCTTATATTGGGAGCGCTCGGCCAAGGCACAGGCTTGGATGAAGCGAATGTCGAGCTCCTTGGCCATCAGGATATTATTGTCGACGGCCTCGTTGCAGAGCGAGAGGGCTTCGGCGTACTTCTTGTCGGCGAAGGCGATTTCGGCCAGGCCGGCGAAGCCGTAGTCGGCGTATTCTGACGAGCGGGAGTGCTCGAGAATATAGCGGAAATAGTCGGCGGCTTTCTGTCGGTCGCCCTTGGCGAGAAGGCTGTCGCCGACGATGGCAAGGATGGTGGGATTGAGCTCCTCGGCTTTGTAGTTGGCAGCGATTTTGGCGAAGTTGGCGGTCGTCTTCTCGGGTTCGCGGGTGAACACGGCGAGCTGGCCGAGGGCGAAGAAGCCGCGGGCTTGGGCCACGAGCGAATTGCGGTTCGCCTCAAGGCGGAGCAGTTTGACGAGCTCCTTCTCCGCGTCGGCGCTGGTGTAGGCGCCCGGTTCAGGCGCGACACCAGGCTTCACGCGCTTGACCTTGCGGGCGAGCTTCTCGGCGAGGAAGACGATGAGCTTCTCGGTACCCTCCTGCTTGCGATCGTTGATGGATTCCGCGACGGCGTCGGAAAGAATCTTGAGCGCGCGGGTCTTCTGGTCGGCGATGGAGGTCTGCCGCTTGGCTTCGACCTTGGCGAGTTCGGCCTCGAGTTCGGCGGAGAGCTTCCGGACGGACGCCTTGGCGACGTCGATCTCGGCTTGAGTGATGCCTGGCTTGCGCTCGAGTTGGTCGACGGCCTTGCGGCCGGCGGCGAGCTGGTCGCTGAATTTCTTGCGCACCGTCTCGGCCTCGCCGACGAATTCGGGCATATCGCCCATCCGCTCGGTGGAGCGGATGACTTCGTAGAGGTAGGTCATCGCCTTGGGGTCGTTATGGTCCCAGTCGAAGATTTCCTTGAACAGGTCGCGCATGCGCTTGTGTTCGCCGCGGCCGGGCAGGAGCTTGCGCAGCTCGCCGAGGACGAATTCCAGGGCCTGGGGATTGGTGCGGGCGCTCTTGGCGGCGGCCTCATAGGCGTCGATTGCCTTGCTGGTGACGGCCTCCTTCTCCTGCTCGATCTTCGTCTTGATTTCGACGAACTTGGCCTTGTCTCCCGTCCGGGCGTTGAGGCGGACGTCGATATCGGCGGCCTTGACCTTCTTATCGAGCTCGTCGGCAACGGCGATGTAGGCGTCGCCGATGAGGGTGTGGACCTCGGGCACCTGCGCGATGACCTCATCGAGGTTGTTTTTCGCGTTATCCTTCAGCCAGTCTTCACAAAGTTTGAGGGTGCCGGGGATGTCGCGCGGAGTGGTGCCGAATTTGACGATGGCCTGACGGTAACGGACGTCGGCGATGAACTGCCCCTTCGGAAACTCCTGCTCATACTTGTCGAAGTCGGTCTTGGTCTCCTTGTACTTGCCTTGGAAGAACGAGCACAGCGCGCTCATGTAGAGCACCTGCTGGCGGACGGGGGTGCGTTCGTATTTGGCGAGGAAGGCCTCGAAGGCCTTCTGGGCGGGCGCCCAGTCGACCTGGGAGAAGAGGCAGGCGGCGATGCGGAACTCGATCTCCTCGGCAATTTCGGGAGCGAGGTTCTTCACGTTGGCTTGGACCCACTTGTAATGGGCGATGGCCTCGGGGTATTCCTCGCGCTCCTGGGAGATATCGCCGAGGATTAGGGCGATGGAGGAAACCTGATCGTCCTGGGGAAACTTGGCGATGAACTCCTTGCACTTCGCCTGGGCGTCGTTGTTCCGGCCGATGCGACGTAGGGCGAGGATGTGATAGTAGTAAGCCCCCGAGATGCGGCTGAAGCCTGGGCTATTTTCAAAGATGTCGAGGAAGGCGACGTGGGCTTCCCAGTTGCGCTTCAGTTCGAGCAGGCAGAGCCCGATGCGATAGGAGATGAATGCGTCATAGTCCTTGTTCGCGTTGAACTCATCCTGGATTTTCTTGAATTGAGTAATCTCCTGCGTGACCTTCTCGATGTTGGCCGCCTGTTCGGGGTTCGGCTTGGGGAAGTTCTTCGTGAGGGTGGCGAACTCGGCCTGTTTCGCCTCGATGGCCCGCCCGAAGGAGCTGCTGAGGTTGGCGCGCCGTAGGGTGCCTTGGTAGTTGGCGAGGGCCTGGCGGTAGAAGTCGCCGCGGAAAGCCTCGTCGGCGGCCGATTCGGCGGCGGAGAAGCGGGCGTCCCCGATTTCGAGGCGCTGGAAGTTGGAACGGACGACTTCAACGGGCGAGCCGCTGCTCCGCGCGTCGACCTCGTTCTTCAGCTGGGTCGCCTCTTTGGTCAGGCCGAGCTTGGTATACATCTCGACAAGCTTGTAGGCGGCGTCGCGTTTTTCCGGGGTATTAATGCCGTCGGCGGTGGCTTGCTTGAGGAGGGTGATGGCTTGCGCGTAAGCGGCCCGTTTGACGTCGTCGGTGCCGCTCTTGGCTCGGTCGACGATGACTTGGGCGGAAAGGGCGAAAGCGTTGACGCGTTCTTCCGGGCGGGCGAGCGCGCTGGAGCGGATTTTTTCGAGGCGCGCCAAGGCCAGCTCCCAGCGGCTTTGCTTGGAAAGGGCTTCGATCAGCAGCAAGTCGGCGACTCCCCGGCGATTATCGGTATCGGAGAGGAAATCTTCCGTGCCTTTGGGGTATTTCTCCAAGAAGGCGGTCAGCTCGCTCTCCGCCCGGGGCCAATCCTTAATGAAGAAGTGGCAGAGGGATTTCTGGTAGGAGAGGACGGCCTTCAGCTTCAGCTCGACGTCGACGGCCTTGGCATCGAGTTCCTCAAACTGTTCGAGGGCTTCCCGGTATTTCTTCTCTTCGAAGCTCTTGACCGCGGCTTTGTACAAGATGGACATGGGGTCTTCCGCCTGCTTCTTGGCTCCAGGGAGCGGCGGTGTTTGCGCCAGCAATACGCCGGTGAGCGGGGTCACGGCGATGAGGACGGCGAGCAGGGCGGCCTTGGCTGCTTGATAGGTTCGGGACTCTGGGGTAAGCATCGGTTGGGAGGAGTGTTAAGCTCCTTATCGGGGTAGGTCTAAATAGCCCATTCGACCGATGGTTGCCAAGCAATAAGCCCCATGAAAACCCCCAAGTGCGGGGAGGAACTTCCGGGCCCGCCGCTGTGAATAACTCAAGCGCCAGGCTTGATGCCGGTCGCTAAAATGGTTTCGAAGCAGGGCTCTTTGGGTTCTTTGGCGACCACCCGGACTTCCGACTGGGCAAAACCCGCCTCCTCGATCCAGTCATGCAGGTCGTTTTCTTTGAAGCCAAGCCAGCGGTCAGCATAAAGCTCCCGGGCTTTTTCGAAGCGATGGGCCCGTAGGTCTAAGATGAGCAGGCGCCCGCCTGGTTTGAGGATGCGGAAGGCTTCCGCCAAGGCCACGCGGGGATTTTCAGCATGGTGCAAGGCTTGGCTGAGCAGGGCGAGGTCGATGCTGCGGTCGGGCAGGGGTACTTTCTCAATGTCGCCCAAGACGTAGGTCAGGTTACGGATGTGCTCCTTTTTGGCCAAGGCCCGGCCGACTTGGACCATCTGGGATGAACTGTCGACGCAGTGGACGCTCTCGGCTTGGCGAGCGAGGAGGCGAGACAGGGTGCCGTCGCCGGCACCGAGGTCGGCGATGCGCACGCGGGGAGTGAGCAGGAAGAGCATCTGTCCGATCGCCTCCCAGGATCGCCCCGGGCAGTAGTGGCGGCCCAGGCGTTCGGCCACGAGGTTGAAATGTTGTTCCGCCTTCTGCCGCCGTTTCTCGACGATGCGCTGCAGGGCACGCTGGTCGGCGGCGGATTTCGATTCGTGTGCGCTGGCCGTCAAGGCGGCGTCCACGATGCCGACAATGTTCGGTGGCAGGTCGCGGGAGAACGAATAGAAAGATTTCTTGCCGTCGCGCCGGTCGTTGACGAGCTCCGCCTTCCGCAGCAACGCCAAGTGAGTCGAGATGCGCGACTGGGGCAGGCCGAGGATTTCCTGAAGTTCGCTGACCGCCAATTCGCCGCGGTGCAGCAGATGGAGGATGCGGGACCGGGTCGGGTCAGCCAGCAGGCGCAGGGTATCCCAAGGGTCGGACATGGAGGCAGGTTGGGGCGCGGCGGTGCCCATGTCAAAAGAGGAAGCCCCGTTGCCGGGGCTTCTTCCGCGACCGGCCGAGGCCGTTCAGCGCTTGTCCACCCAGCGGGAGATGCGGACGACGGTCCAGGACTCGGCCTTGCCGTTGATATTCGTGGTGAAGGTTTCGCCCTTCTTGTGGTTCAGGAACTGCTTGGCCAGGGGGGAGATGTAAGAGAGGATGTTTTGCTCCGGTTTGCCATCCCAAGCGCCCAGGATATCGTAGGCAATCTCGGCTTCATCCGAACCCCGGCGGAGCACGATGCTCGACCCAATGCAGATCTCGTCGGCCTTCGCTTCGTTGAAGTCGGTCACGCGGGCCTTCTTGAGCAGGCCGTCGAGTTCGGCGCGGCGGGCGGAAAGGGTGTCGTGGTCTTGGCGGGCCATCTTGTATTCGGAATTCTCGCGCAAGTCGCCGTGCTCCTTGGCCACCTGGATGGCTTCTTTGACGGCCGGGAGGCGGACCTTGACGATTTCCTCGTGCTCGCGCTCCTTTTCTTCCTTGGAGTGCTGGGAGACGAAGAGCTCTTTTTCCTCCGCTTCGGAACCCGAGTGCTTCGACTTGGCGAGGCGCTGGACATGCGGCTCGATTTTGGCGAGGCGGGAGAGAAGGGCCTTCTTGGTCATCTCATCGAAGCCTTGGCTGCTCATCATCGTCCGCGTGAGGTCGAAGATGGTCTCGCTGTCGGCCTTCTTGCCGTGGGCGGGGACCAGGATGTTGGCGATGAGCTCCTTGTCTTTGATGAGTTCGTTCGCGAGCGGGATGCGGGCGGTCGAATTGGACTCAAGCGACTCGGTGTCGATCGAAGAGAGGATGGCGCCGAGCAGAGAAGGATTGATGAGGGGGGCGACGATGTCGGCGTATTTTTTCGAGTCGCGGTTCTTGATGATCCAGATGATGACGGGCGCGCGGAGTTCGCGGGTCTCGAGCCATTGCGCGAAGCGGGCGGCGACGGCGCTGGCGAGTTCCTGGTCGCAGAGGTAGGCGATGGATTCGGAGACCAGCTTGGCGGAGCCGCTCTTGGTACCGCCGATATCGCGGTTGCGGAGGAGGTCGAACGCGCGTTCGGCCCAGTTATCGTTATGGTGGACGCGTACGAGCTCGAGTAGGGAGCGGATTTTCTCGCTGGTGTGCGGGATGTTCAGCGCGACGAGGGCGAGGTCGCTTTCGGTGCAGAGGCCAATGATCTCCGAGGCGGTCGGGCTGAGGGTCTCGACGTTCTCGACGGCGGAGCGGAAGAATTTATCGCGGTTCCAGATGCCGCCGAGGATGGCCGGCAGGTTGTCCCGGTTGCGGGCGGTCTCGAGCTTCTTGATTTCTTTGCTGAGGTCGGCGGAGACTTTTTCTAGGTTGGCGCTCGTGGCGGCCGAACGGGTTTCCGCGGAGGCGCTGGAGGCGAGTTCTTCGAGGAGGGCGAGCTTGCGTTCGAAGTTCGGGGCACCTTCGTATTGGGCGAAGAGATCTTCACCTAGGTCCTTGGGGGCTTCGAGGAGGGCGTAGAGTCCACCCTTGCGTTCTGGAACGAGGATGGCGCGGTCCTTGCGGAGCGCGGCCCGGGCCTTGGTCCACCAGGCCTTGAATGCGGTGAGGCGATCTTTGCCGGCGGGCAGGGAAGCGAAGAAGATGCGGTCGAGGTGGCCTTCGAGGGCGTAGGAAGTGCATTCGCCGGTCGCGAATTCGGCGAGAAGGGTCTTCACGACGCCGGCCGGGTCGTTGGCGACCATGTTGGCGATCTCGGACTTGGTGGTATCGCCGTAGGCTTTGGCCACGATGCCGTTGGCGTTGATGACCTCGATCTTGCCTAGGAAAAAGGCGGAGTCCATAACGTGCCCTTTTTTGTTCTGCTCGGGGAAATCGACCGTCAGGCGCTTGGTGGCCTCGTCATAGGCGCGGATGACGCCGATGCCCCAGGTTTGGTGAAGGCAGAAGGCCGGCTGACCCGTGGCGACCAAGTCGACAGCGGCCTGCAGGGAGTTGATTTTAACACCTTGTGGGTTGAGGGCCTTGTTGCTCATTGCAAAAGTGGGTTTTGGGCATAACAATTCTCACTTGCAAGCAGGAAGGCGGGGGGCTTTGGGGTCTACGCCTCGCGCGCCCTCCAGCCCTGCGCTCCTCATGGCCTTTAAGCCCGAAAAACCCTCAATCCACGGTGAAACTCCGACCACACTCGGTGAGCGGTTGGTCGCGGACGGCCACCCTCGATACCGGGCCGGCCAAGTATTCGAATGGTTATACCCTCGTCGGGCGGAGACTTCTGAGGCGATGACCAACCTGCCGGCCGACCTGCGGGCTTGGCTGGCGACCCATTATGACTTTGCAGCGACCGACTTGGTCCTACGCAAGGCCTCCTCCGATGTCACCCAGAAGATCCTCCAACGCCTCCGCGACGGTTCCCTGATTGAGACCGTGATCATCCGGGCGCCGATGGAGGGGGTCGGCCAGGAGAAGTCCCGCCGGACTATCTGTATCTCGACCCAGGTGGGTTGCGCCTACGGCTGCAAGTTCTGCGCCTCGGGGCTCGACGGCTGGAAACGCGACCTCTCAATCGGCGAGATTGTCTCCCAGCTCGTCCAGGTCTGTCGCATCGAGGACCAAGCCGACCCGGCCCGCGCCGCCGAGGGGCTAGCCTCTTTTGATAACATCGTCGTGATGGGCATGGGCGAACCCTTGGCCAACTACGAAAACCTCTTGGCCGCGTTGCGCATCGTGAACGCCCCTTGGGGCTTCGGTTTCGGCGCCCGTCGCGTGACGATCTCCACCTCGGGCGTCGTCCCGAAGATTCTCAAGCTCGCCGAGGAGCCGCTGGGCTTCCGGCTCGCGATCAGCCTGCATGGTGCGACCAACGAGGTCCGCGACCAGATCATGCCCGTGAACAAGAAGTTCCCACTCGAGCAGCTCATCCCTGCGGCCAAGGCCTTCGCCCGTAAGCACGGGCGCATGCTCACCCTCGAATTCATCCTCATCGAGGACATCAACGACTCGCTCGAGCAGGCTCGGAAGCTCGCCGTCATCGCCCGCGAGCTGCATGCGCACGTCAACCTGATCCCATACAACAAGGTCGACGGTCTGCCATGGGTCCGCCCGTCCCTGACGCGGCAGGATCGCTTCGTGAAGGAGTTGCGCGCCCTCGGCGTGACGGCGACGCTCCGCCGCGAGAAAGGCCACGACATCGACGCGGCCTGCGGTCAGCTTCGCCTGCAGACGGAAAAGACGCTCCGGCTAGACCCGCCGCCCGCGGCTGCCTAGGCCGTCAACGCGGCCGCGAAGGCCCGGCGGTCCGGCGCCTGGAAGAAAGCCGTGCCCGCCACAAAGGTATCGGCGCCCGCTTCGCGGCAACGCCGGCCCGTCTCAAGGTTGATGCCGCCGTCGACCTCGAGACGGAAGCTCGCGCCGCGCCGCGCACGTTCGGCGGCGAGAAGGCGGATGCTGTCGAGGACGGAAGGGATGAAGGACTGGCCGCCGAAGCCCGGGAAGACGGTCATGCAAAGCACGAGGTCGACCGAGTCGAGGTAGGGGAGCACGCGGCGCGGATCCGCGTCGGGGTTCATCGCGATGCCGGCGGCTAGGCCGGCGGACTTGATGGCGGCGAGGGTCTTGGCGACATCGTGGTCGGCTTCGACGTGCACGGTGAGGCGCTCGGCGCCGGCCTGGGCGAAGGCCGCGACGTATCGATCCGGATGGCGGAGCATCAGGTGTACGTCGAAATGCAGTTTCGTCAGCGGGCGGAGGTCAGCGACGACCTGCGGGCCGAAGCTAATGTTGGGCACGAAGTGTCCGTCCATGATGTCGATGTGCAGCCAGCCCAGGCCGGCAGCTTCCACCGCGCTTACGCCCTGCGCGAACGCGCCATGATCAGCGGCCAGGAGTGAAGGGGCGAGGACGGCGGGGTTCATGGTCACCAAGCGGTGGTGGCGGCTTCGCGGATCTGCGCGGCGATGTCGGCGAAGAGCGTCGGCGCGAGGCTGAGCTCCTCGGCAGCCGGGTCGCCGACGATCTGCAGCGTGGCGACGGAGCGGAACATGCGGTCCTTGAAGAGTACGCGCTGGCCGCCGTCCGTGGTCAGGGTGCAGCGGACCTCGAAGCTTACGCGGTAGCTCGTGAACGCATAGGCGTCGCCGGTCTTGGTGGTGAACCCATCGCGCTGATAGCGCGTGACCTCGGCGGCGAGGACGGCGTCGCCGGGACCGACTTTCACGCGCGGGTCAGCCGAGAGGGCTTCGACAATCTTACCGTGGAGCACGGCGTGGGTGCCGGTGCGCGCTGTGGCGTTACGGATGGGCGAGACTTCGATGCGGCTGAAGGCCGGCTTGGGGCCGCCGAGCCGATAGCCGGAGCATCCCGCCAGGAGGGTGGCGATGAGCAAGACAACCAGGTGCTTCATCAGCGATCGGCCCCCGTGGCGGGCTTCGGCGCCGACTTCTGGAAGCCGCCGGTCAGATCTTCGCCGACGGGCTGGGGCTTGGCCTCAGAGATGGCGCGCGGTCGCGGAAAAGTTCCGAGCAGACGGTCGGCGAGGCTCTTCGGCGGGTTCGGGTCCTTCTGGATGCGCTCGAGCAGCTCTTCGGCCTCCTTGGAGGCGGCGGTCTCCGGCGCAATGCTGCGGCAGGCGTTGGCCATGAGCTTGGCGGCTTCGGGATTATTCCGATCGAAGAAGTAGAAGCGGGCGAGGTTCAGCCGGGCGCGAGCGGCGCGGTCGCGCAGGAGGGCGATCTGTTCGATGGCTTTGGGGGCCCGCGGGTCACCAGGGAACTGCTCGGCCAAGGTCCGCCAATGGTCCGCGGCCTCGATCGTCGAGGCTTGGTCCCAGGCTGGGCCGAGCGATTGCTTGGCCCGCATGGTCGCGAGCATCTCGAGGGCTTCGGCTGTGAACGGGGAGGTGGGGTAGTCGCTGACGAGCATCTCGAGGGCTTCGGTGGTCTCGGCCTCGCGGTCACTTTCCAGACCGAGTCGGGCGATGCGAATCAAGGATTCGTCGGCGTAAGGTCCGTTGGGCGCCAAGCGAATGGTCTTCTTCCAGAGGGAGATGGCGCCTAAGGAATCGCGGAACCAGGGCAACCACCCGCCGAGCTTGCGGCGTTCGCCAGCGGCGAGGCGGTTTGCGATCTCGAATTGCAGGCGGACGGCTTCGCTGAAGCTGGCGAAACTCGAGTGGCGGGCATAAAGGGCATCGATGAGCTCGGTCGCATCCTCGAATTCTTGACGCGCCCCATACAGGCGGGCGCGCTCCAGGAGGGCGACCGCTTCGGCCTCGGTGCCGAGGTTGGCTTCCGCGATGATCTGCCATTCCTTCAGACCTGTGCCGAGGTCGCCGCTGGCGGCGGTCTGGGACGCATGGGTCATTGCGAGCAGCACGATGGGCAGACGACTGGGCGGCGTGACGTCGTTCGTCGAGCCGGGCTTGAGGCGCCACTCGCCCTCGAAGCGTTCGTATTCCGCGTGAGCGATGGGGCCGAGCAGGAGCGCGACGGCGAGGAAGGGTTTAGCGAGGTGGTTCATGCCAGCGGAGAAGGGTTGCGCCCCAGGTGAGACCGGCGCCGAAGGCGACAATCAGGATGAGGTCACCGTGCTTGAGTTTGCCGTCTTTCCAGACTTCTTCAAGTGCAAGCGGTATCGAGGCGGCGGACGTATTGCCGTAACGATCGAGATTAGAAGGAAAGCGGTCCAGCCCCACGTTGAGCTGGCTCGCGACCGCTTCCAAGATGCGAATATTGGCCTGATGGGGGATGAACCAGGCGACCTCTTCCGATTTGACACCGCACTGGGCGAGGACGCGCTCGCAGGATTCTGTCATGACGCGCACGGCGTGGCGGAAGACTTCCTTGCCGTTCATCCGCAGGAAATGTTTGCCGTCGCGCAGGGAGTCGGCGGTCGCGGGTGCGGCGGAGCCGCCGCCCGCGCAATGGAGGAGTTCGGCGTTGTTGCCATCCGCGCCGAGGAGGTTGCCCAGCAGCCCGACGCCTTTTTGCGCGGTGGTCTCGAGTAGCACGGCGCCGGCGCCGTCGCCGAAGAGCACGCAGGTCGTCCGGTCGGACCAATCCACCACGCTGGAAAGTTTTTCCGCACCGATGACGAGGACGCGGCGGTAGGCACCTGACCGCATCATGTCCTTGGCCACCTGCAGGGCGTAGACGAAGCCCGAGCAGGCGGCGGAGACATCGAAGCAAGGGATGTCGCGCCGCAGGCCGAGCTTCGCCTGCAGGAGGCAGGCGGTGGAGGGGAAGGGGATGTCCGGGGTCATCGTGGCGACGATGAGGAGGTCGACGTCGGACGGGGTCAGGCCAGCGCGCTCGAGGGCCTGAGCGGCAGCCTTGGCGCCCATGTCTGAAGGATTCTCCCCGGGGCCGGCGATGCGGCGCTCGGCGATACCCGAGCGGGTCTTGATCCACTCGTCGGACGTATCGACCATCTTGGACAGTTCGGCATTGGTGAGCTTGCGTTCCGGGGTGTGGACCCCGATGGCCCGAATGAAGACTGAAAGCTCAACGCTACTCATCGATGCGTGAGAAAAGACCCCTTGGGCGGGGAAGGGAACCTTAAAACCTCAGGCTTCCTCCGGGGTGGAGGAAATCACCGCATTCGCCTCCGCCAACGAGGTTAGCATCCGTTGACCGGCGCCATGGCCGAGGGCTTCGAGTCCCAAGCGGATGGCGCTGGCGATACTCTGCCGATTGCTGGACCCGTGGGCCTTCATGACGAGCCCGGTAAGTCCCAGTAAAGGAGCGCCGCCGTAACGTTCAGGTTTCAGCTTACCCTTGAGATCGCGCAGGAGGGGGAACATGGCGATGCCTCCGGCTAGGTAGACCGGGTTGCTCTTCACCTTGCTGCCGACCATGTCACGGACCATGTAGACCAGGCCTTCGAGGGTCTTGAGGATGACATTACCGGTGAAGCCGTCGGTAACGACGACATCGCAGGCGTCGCCAAAGACGTCAAAGCCTTCGACGGGGCCGACATAGTGAATCCGCTCGCCCATGGCCTTCAGCAAGGTGTGCGTGCGATTGATGCGCGGTCCGCCTTTGCCTTCTTCGGTCCCGACACTGAGGAGGCCGACGCGCGGTCGCGTGATGCCGAGGGCACTCTGGGCGTAGATGGAACCGAGGACGGCGTTGTGCACCAGTTGTGCGGGCGTGGCCTCGGGGTTGGCGCCGACGTCGAGCATGATGAAATGCCCGTTGCGCCGCGGCATGATGGCCGCCAAGGCGGGGCGTTCGGCGCCCTCCATCGGGCGCACCTTGATGGTACCGGCGGCGACGAGGGCTTTGGTGTTGCCGGTGGAGACGACGGCGTCGACTTCGCCAGCCTTGAGCATCTCGAGGGCGAGCACCATCGACGAGTCGCGCTTGGATTTTAGCACCGCCATCGGCGCGTCGTCGGAGGCGACGATGCTGGCGGCGTGCCGGAAAGAGACCCGGTTGCTCTTCAACGCCCGATGTTCGATTGCGAGCATGCGCAGGTTGTCTTCATGGCCGACGAGCACGATGCGGTCCTCCGGTCCGATAATGCCTTCCTTGCAAGCAAGGGCGGCGCCGGCGACGGCTTCCGAAGGGCCCATATCGCCCCCCATGCAGTCGAGGGCGATACGGTGGCCTTTCTTCGGAGTGGCTTCGCTCATGAGATCGGGCCGAGCCCGGGAGGGAGCTTAGGCTCCGATGTCCAAGACCTGACGTCCGCGGTACTTGCCCGTGGTGGGGTCGACGCGGTGGGAGCGGCGAAGGGCGCCGGATTCGGCATCCTTAACAAGTTTCGGGGCGCGGAACTGGTTGGCACCACGGCGGAGTCGGCTGCGGCGTTTGGACTGTTTACGTTTCGGGTTGGCCATGGTTCTACGCTGGGATGAGGGTCGGTTTTACCCCGCCCGCCCCCTCGGTCAAGCCCCCTTTCCATTCCCTTGCGATTGTCGGCTGGTTTGGTTGATTACCCGAATGCCCGGCCATCCTGCCCTTTTTCTTGATCGCGATGGAAATCTTATCCGAGACCACCACCACACCTGCCGGGAGGAGCAGATTGAGCTCATTCCGGGGGTCAAGCCCGCCTTGGAGGCTTGCCTTGAAGCAGGCTATCGCCTGTTCGTCCTGACGAACCAAAGCGGTATCAATCGGGGCATCTTCACCTGGGAACAGTATCAGGCCTGCAACCGCCGGATGCTCGAGTTACTCGCCTTGCCAGCCCCAGGCATTTTAGAGATCAAGGCCGCGCCAGAACGACCTGATGAGCCCTCTCTTTACCGCAAGCCAAGCCCGCGTTTCATCTTGGAAAAAATCGCTGAATACGGACTGGACCCGACGCGCTGTTGGATGACGGGGGATCGCGTCACGGACTGGGAGGCAGGCCTGAACGCTGGCATTCGTTCGTGCGCGGTGCGGAGTGGCGCCGCCAAGCCATCGGAACTGGTCGCCGCCGCGGGCTTAGGCTGCGTGGTCCATGATGATCTGCCGGCGTTCGTCCGCGTCGAACTGCAGCTTATTTTCTAGAACAAAAAAGGACGAACCGGTGGGTTCGTCCTTTGATCGCCTAAGCGAGAGAATTAGGCCTTGGGCTTATCTTTATCGCAAGGGCAGACGCCGTCCTTCTTAGGTTCGTCGAGGGCGACGAACGCCTTAGGCTTATCCTTGTCGCTGGGGCAGCACTTCTTGTCCTTGTCGCAAGCATCGATGGCCTTGGGCTTTTCCTTTTCGCAAGGGCAGCACTTGCTATCCTTCTTGTCGCAAGCGTCGATGGCCTTGGGCTTATCTTTGTCGCAGGGGCACTTGCCGTCGTCCTTCTTTTCTTGAGCGCCGACGAAGGCAGCCGAGACGGCGAGGAGGCCGATGGTGAGGGCGAGGAATTTGAAGAACTTGGTGTTCATGGTGAAATTAACATTTAGCGATTTTTTATCCAAGTCAACTGGACCCCGAGAAATTTCTCTGAGGTCTCGTGCCTACTCCAGATCGTGCCGGAGGGTCGACAGGGCTTCGTTTAATTTTGCTAAACCGCTGCCTGGCAACCAGTTGCTTCCACTTTCGGCTTGATAGATACGTTTATTCTTAAGGCAGGGGAGATCCTTGACCACGGGTATCCGGCTCATCTCAGCGGCTTTTCCCGGGCTGCCCACGATGGGGCCGCCGGCGACCGTATTCTCAATCCACAGCACGGCGTCGGGCTTCGCCGTCGCGAGCAGCTCCCAGTCGAATTTGATCCAAGCGCCCTGCGGTAGCGCGGATCTGAAAGCGGCGCCCGCTAAGGGTTCGGCGAGATAACTTTCCGGGCCGGCCATCACTCCGTCCCACACGACGAGAATCGTGCGGAGGGCGCGCACGGGTTTTTTCATCAATTGATCGGCCAGTTTTGTCGCGGCAGCGGCCCGGCCAGTCGCCTCGCCGATGAGCATGATATCCCGGCTGACCGAGTCGCGGGATTCGGGAGTCAGCACCAAGGTCCGCAATCCGGCCTTCGCGCATTTATCCGCCCAGAGTGGGTTGGCCATCCGCGGGAGGATCACGAGGTCGGGCTTAGCCTGAAGCAATCGTTCCAGGTCGGGCAGGAAGACGTCGGCTGAGCGGGGGGCAGGATGTTCCTTTGGAAGGGGACACCAGCGGGTCGCCATCGCGATTTCCGCCGAACACCCGAGGTCGATCAACGTCTGCGTCGCACCGGGACTGTAGCTGGCAATCCGTAGTTCGCCGGCGCCGAGCGCCAGGCCGGCCGTGAGCCAGAGAAGTAACGCGCGCATCAGGCGGAAAGTAAGCGGGCCAGCCGCATCGCTGCATCAAAGCTGCCGCGGTCCGCCTTGCCTTGCCCGGCAATCTCATACGCGGTGCCATGGTCGGGGCTGGTGCGGAGATGCTTCAGGCCGAGGCTGAGATTGGCGGCCGTCGCAAAGTCTACGGACTTCAGTGGCGCCAGGCCTTGGTCGTGGTAGATCGCTGCCACGGCGTCGAATTCACCCTGCAGGTGCCGATGGAAGACCGTATCGCCGGGCAAGGGGCCGGCGATGTCATGGCCTTCCGCGCGCAGGGCATCGAGGGCGGGCCGGATCAGCGCATCATCTTCCTTGCCGAGTAGACCACCTTCGCCCGCATGCGGATTGAGGCCGCAGACGGCAATCCGGGGTCGCCGATCGCCGAGCTTGGTCCGCAGCGCGATGAGCGCGAGCACGGTCCGACGAACGTCAGCGGCCCTCACATTTCGGGCGACTTCGGCGAGGGGGATATGCCACGTAACGAGCCCGACGGTCATCTTACCGCCGGCGAAGGCCATGACCGGTTCGCCGGTCCAGCGGGCGGCGAAGAACTCCGTCTGGCCGGGAAAGACGAAGCCCACGCTGGCGAGGCCTTTCTTGTTCACCGGACCGGTGACGACGGCGGAGAAGCGGCCGTCCTTGGCGCCGCCAGCGGCAAATTCCATCGCCTCGATCGCGATCCGTTGGCCCGTTTCGTCGGGCTGACCGGGCTTGGTGATGAAATCCTTCGGACCGACGCTGATGCCCCGGCCGAGGCTCGCAATCCAGTCAGCGGGACCGATGGGGACGACGGTGCTCGCCGATTCCGGGTGTGCTTGGAGCCAGCTGGCGAGAAGTTCTGGGCCGACTCCAGCTGGATCTCCGCAGGTCACGGCGATGGGCAGTGTGCTCATGCGGGTGAGACGAAGCGGCCGCGTTTACCGCTGAGAAAGAAGTTAAGGAAATCACGCGCCTCTTGGGTCTGGTAGTCGCCTTCGCTCAGGGCTTTCTGTGCAAGTTGGGCGCACGCCCCGGAAGCATCATACACCGCATGGTAGGCGCGTTTGATCTCCGCGACGGCCCCGGCTGGCACGGCACGACGTCGCAGGCCGATGAGGTTGAGTCCCGCGAGCAGATTGCGCCCGTGGGCCAGCGCATCGGGCGGGACGTCCTCGGTGATGACCGCGTTGCCGGAGATGAGGGCCCCGCCGCCGATGCGGCAGAACTGGTGCACCGCCACGCCCCCGCTAATAAAGGCCTTATCGCCGACCTGCACATGGCCGCCGAGCATGCAGCCGTTGGCAAGGATGACGTGGTCGCCGACCACGCAGTCGTGGGCGACATGGCTGCCGACCATGAGTAAGCAGTCCGCGCCGACCAGCGTGCGTTCGCCGGCCTGGGTCGCGCGGTGGACCGTGACGTGTTCGCGGATGACGGTACGGTCGCCGATGCGTACGCCCGAGTCGGTGCGGGGATCAAAGGAAAGGTCCTGCGGAGCACCCCCGACGACGGCGAAGTGGTCGAGGTGCACGCCGGCGCCGAGTTCGGTCCCCGCCTTCACGATGGCCTGAGCTGCAAGGCGGCAGCCGGCGCCAACCGTCACGCCGGCTTCAATGACCGCGAAAGGGCCGACCTCGACATCGGGACCGAGTCGGGCGGAAGGGTGGACCTGGGCGGACGGATGGATCACTTCGGGGGTTGGGTTCCGCCGAACAGCTCGAGCTGGGCGGCTTTGACCATATCGTAGACCCGCAACAACCGGAGCAACTGCAACGTGTCGGATTTCACATAGCTCTGGTTCGATTCGACTGCCTGCACGAGGTTCTCAAGGATGGTCCGAAAGGTGAGCACGTGGTCGACGCCGCTTTCACGAAGCAGCGTGATGCTCTCGGAGCGCTGCGGCTCCCCCGCCGGGATGCCGGGCAGCACCAGGATCTTCGCGAGCGGCTGGCCTTCGTTCGGCGACAAATCAGCAAAAGCTTCCTTGGCGGCCTCGACGGCCTCCTTGCGGACGAATTCGAGCAGATCTCCTTTTTTGATCATCGTCGGCGTGATGGCCTTAGTCGTGTGCCAGGCCTTCACCGCGACGACGGCGGCGCTCAGCCCCGGCAGATCCGAGCTGAAGAGCTGGAAGGGCATCGTGACCCCGGGGCGCGGCGAGGGATTAATCACCAAGAGGTCGCCCTCCTCGTCGGCACGTTTCCTCCGGGACTGGACGGCATACTTGCGCGACTGGCGCACGAAGAAACCGTTCATCTCGAAATACTCGCGGACCAGACTGTCATCGAAACCCGCCATTGTTCGATAGGATGCGGGGGGGAGGGCAGGCTGGTCAACCCGCGATAAGCGACCTCAGAGGGCGTAGCCCGCTGGTGCGATTGCCACGGTGAACTCGCCTTTGAGCGAACCGGCCTTCAGCGCCGGCACCAATTCCGACAAAGGCGCCGTGCGGACCGTCTCATGCAGTTTGGTCAGCTCGCGGCCGACGCAGACAACGCGGTCCGGCCCGAGGATCTCCGCCATCTCATCCAGGAAATCGCTGATGCGATGGCAGGATTCGTGCAGGACGACGGTTTCATCGGCCGCCTTGAGGTCTTCGAGGAAGCGGCGGCGGGCCGCCGATTTCGGGGGGAGGAATCCGACGAAGCGGAACGCATTGGTCGGGAGCCCGGAAACGGAGAGTAGGGCCACGATTGCGCAAGGTCCCGGTAATGGCGTGACGGTGAGACCGCGCCGCCGGCATTCCCGGGTGACGCGGAAGCCGGGGTCGCTGATGCCGGGCGTGCCGGCGTCGGTGATCAGCGCGATCTTGGCGCCACCGGCAACCTTGTCGGCGAGGAGGACCGCGGCGTCCTTCTCGTTGTGCTCGTGGTAAGCGAGCATCGGCTTCGAGATGCCGAGGTGGCGGAGGAGGCCGCCGGTCACGCGCGTGTCCTCGCAGGCGACCAAGTCGCATTCCGCGATAGCTTCACGGGCGCGGGCGGTGATATCGCCCAGGTTGCCCAGCGGCGTCGCCACGACCCAGAGCCTTCCGGCCGGACCTTGCGGACGGCCGGTGGCGCCTGCGTCGGCGGCCGACATCAGCGGCGGTAGCCGGAGCCCGGCGTCGATACGCCCGGTAGGCCGCCTTGCCAGCTGGATGGCTGGGACTGAGGAAGCATGGAGTCAGCTGGCTTCTCGACGGTCTCGCAGCCGGTCAGCCCCAGGAGGGTACCCAGCAGCGCACATGCGATGAGCGTACGAGCAATCATCAGTTGGCGGAGAGAATAATGGAGGCGGGCGCAAGGGAGACCGAGCTGGCCTTCGAGATGGCCCGGAGGTCAAGATCCTTGTCGGGCTGCAGCTGACCGTAGGATACGGAGCCCTTGACGGAGGAAATCACGACTTTGCCGACCTTCTTGCCATCGATTTTCACGTCGAACATGTCCTTAGATTTGATGCCATTGGTTTCACCGACCGAGAAGGCGACAATCCCGGAACCAGAGTCGAGAGCGAGGACGTTGGTCAGGATGTTTTCGATCGGAGCGTCGACGGCCACGGCCACAGCGGTGGGCTCATCACCCGGCTTGGCGGGCTGACCGAGCGGGTCGCTACCAAAACCGAAGGGGCTGGGATTACCATCCATGGCGCGGGAAATCCTGGTGTGGAGGGCGCGGTATTTGCTGACGATAAGTTCAGCCTTTTCTTCCGCGGCCGTCGCTTTGGCCTCGATTTCGGCGAGCTGATCCTTGGTGAACATTCCCGCGGCCTTTTCGGTGACTGCGACGAGTTCTTCCTTGGTGGCGGCCAGGGCGGCTTCGGCGCCATCCTTCTTGCTGTTGGCGTCGGTCAGCTGGGCGGCGAGTTCGTCGCGCTTACGGGTAAGTTCCGCTCGTTCTCCTTCGAGATCAGTGTTGGCGGCGGTCAGGCCTTCGATTTTCGTCTTCTTGTCGGCCACGTCGGCCTGCAGGTCCTTCTTGGTGACCTCAAGGTCGGCGATGGACTGGCGCTTGGCTTTGAGGAGGTCGCCGACGGTGGCGAGCGAAGTCATGCGGGCATCGAAGTCCTTGCCAGCTTTGACATCGGTGTCGGCCACGGACCAAGCGGTCTTGGTGAGGGCGGCGTCCATCTTGCCATTCAGGAGGAAGGCGAAGACGCCGGCGGCCACAGCGGCGAGACCGGTCAGGACGCGGAGAAAAACATTAAGCTTCTTGTTCATGGGGGAGGGAAATGTGGGTTAAGAATGACTGAAGAGGGTCTTCCCGGGATCAGGAGATTCCTGACGGGAAATGGCACCGGGGTTCGACGAAACGTGCAGGAGAACTTTAAACACCAATTCTTCCTGCCCCTCAAGTGCAATTTCCTCGCAAACCTGCGAGACGGAGAGCCATTTGCCCTTGGCCTTGGCCAGGGTGGCGAGGGCGGCAGCCCTGATTTTCAGGGTCTCCGAGGCGGCCTTTTTGCCGGCCTCGACCCCAGGCTGGTGGTAGGCGTTGATGCCGAGAAGGTTGGCGTACAAGCCGACGGCTCGTTCGAAGAGCGCGATGAGCATGCCCACCGAACGGGCGTCTACCTCGTTGATCGTAATGGTGATATTAGCCCGTCCGTTGCCGGAAAGGGCTTCGCGGGTGCCGAGCAGGAAGGCCTGGAGGTAGTCGCCGGAGGTCACGCCGGGCTCCACCTCAAGGGAACTGCCTTCGCGGTCCTTAAGGACTTCGATGAAGACGGCGAAAAAGTTATTCACACCGTCGCGGAGCTGCTGCACGTAGGCGTGCTGGTCGGTCGAACCTTTGTTGCCATAGACGGTCAGGCCCTGGAGGACCTTGCGGCCCTGGAGGTCGAGTTCCTTGCCGAGCGATTCCATGACGAGCTGTTGGAGGTAGCGGGAGAAGAGCAGAAGGCGGTCCTTATAAGGGAGCACGACCATGGCCTTGGTGCCGCGGCCTTCGGTGAGGTGATGCCAAGCCAGGGCCAGCGAAGCGGCGGGATTCTTCTGCGCATCAGGCACGCGGGTCAGCGCATCCATCGCGCGGGCGCCGTCGAGCAGTCCGCGGATGTCGATACCTTGCAGCGCCGCCGGCAGCAAGCCGACTGGGCCGATCTCGCTCGTGCGGCCACCGACCCAATCCCACATCGGGAAACGGGCGAGCCACTGCTCGGCGACGGCGACCTTATCCAGCTGGCTGCCGTCGCCGGTGACGGCGACGGCGTGGGCGCCGAAGGAGAGTCCGGCCTGTTGCCAGCGCAGCGCGGCTTCGAGCTGTCCATTGCGCGGTTCCGGCGTGCTGCCGGATTTCGAGGTCACAATCGCGAGCGTCGTACCGAGCCGGCTCCCCAGCGTATCGAACACGCGGTCGATGCCGTCGGGGTCGGTGTTATCGATGAAGTGGACGCGGAGCTTGTCGGCCTTGCCGCCGAGCGCGTCAGCGACGAACTGCGGACCGAGGGCCGAACCGCCGATGCCAATGCAGAGGAGGTCGGTGAACTTGCCGGTGGAGCCTTTGACCTGCCCGGCGTGGACCCGCGCGGCGAAGCCGGCGATGGCGTCGATGGCGGCCTTCACTTCGGCGGCGATCTGCGCGTCGGGCGCAAGCTCAGGAGCGCGCAGCCAGTAGTGGCCGACCATGCGTTTCTCGTCGGGGTTGGCGACGACGCCCTTCTCGAGCGCCGCCATGTCGGCGAACGCCTGGGCGATGGCTGGAGCCATCTTCTCGGCGAAACCGGCCGGCGCCGGGGCACGGCTGAAGTCGAGTGCGATGCCGAGTTCAGGGAAGTTCTGGAGCTGCTTTCGGAAGAGGTCGAAGGAGTTGGCCACGATAGGGAAGTCTTCCCCGCCCCAGCCCCGCTTGGCAACAAAAAGGGCGGTCCGCCGAGGCGTCCGCCCTTCCATTTCCGCTCAGGTGAAGACTTTAGTCGCCGTCGGTGATAGCACCTTCGGAGGCCGAGGACACGAGCTTGGCGTATTTAGCGAGGG
>CAMBGQ010000004.1 GCA_945866215.1 Opitutus sp. GAS368
AGCGCTGGACAGGACGCGCGCCGAGCGGGCAATCTCAGAGGCCTGCGATGAGCGACTCTTTAAGGCACGAATGCGGCATTGCCCTTGTCCGGCTGACCAAGGACCTGAAATGGTATCAGGAGAAGTACGGCACCCCGCTCCACGGCTTCAACCAACTCTTCCTCCTGATGGAGAAACAGCATAACCGCGGGCAGGACGGCGCCGGCATCGGCTGCGTCAAGATTGGGGCGGAGAACGGCGAGGCTTTCCTTTTCCGCGACCGCGAGATCGGCGCCCAGGGCCTGACCCAGATCTTCACCCGCCAGATCAAGACCTACTCCGACAAGATGCGCGAAGGCGTCATCGTCCCCGAATTTCCGGAAACAGTTAAGCGACATTTCGACTTTGGTGGCGAACTCCTCCTCGGGCACCTCCGCTACGGGACCTCGGGTAATTTCGACTCAGTCTCCTGCCATCCTTACGCCCGCAAATCCATCTGGCCGACCCGTAACCTGCTCGTCGCCGGCAACTTTAACCTGACGAACACCAACGAGCTCAATGCCTCGCTCTCGGAGCGCGGCGCGCACGTCATCTACTCGACCGACACGCAGTCGATCCTCGAGGAGGTCGGTTTCTGGTTGGACGAAGAACACGACCGCCTCTTCAAAGCTTTCAAGGACCAGGGACTCGAGGGCGCGGCGGTGCAGACCGAGATTTCCAAGCACATGGACATCGGTAACATCCTGCGCAAGGCGACCAAGAACTGGGACGGCGGCTACGCCATCGCCGGCCTCATCGGCAACGGTGATAGCTTCGTCATCCGCGACCCTAATGGCATCCGCCCTTGCTGGTATGCCCGCACCGAAGACCTCATCGCGGTGGCCTCTGAGCGCGTCGCACTGATGACCATCGTCGGCGTGAACCAGGAAGATGTGCATGAGCTGCCTCCGGGCTCAGCCCTGATCATAAAGGCCGACGGTCGTCATTCGATCGAGTCCTTCCAAACCCCGGGCGAGCCCCGTTCCTGCTCCTTCGAACGCATCTACTTCTCGCGCGGCAACGACCCAGAGATCTACGCCGAACGCAAGGCGCTGGGCGCCGCGCTCGCCGACGACGTCCTCGCCCAGATTCGCGATGACCACGATAACGCCGTCTTCTCCTACATCCCGAACACGGCGGAGATCGCCTGGTATGGCCTGATGGAAGAGCTCCGAAAGCGCCGCCGCTCGCAGGTCCGCGATAAGCTCATCGATGCCCAACGCGCCGGCAAACTCGACGAGGCCCTCATCGATAAACTCGTGCTCGGCGGCTGGCCGCGCGGCGAGAAGGTCGCCCACAAAGACGTCAAGCTGCGCACGTTCATCTCCCAGGAGAAGAACCGCATGCAGATGGCTTCGCACGTCTACGACATCTCTTACGGTACCGTCCGCGACGGCGACACGCTCGTCTGCGTCGACGACTCGATCGTCCGCGGCACGACGCTCCGCCAGTCGATTCTCCGCATTCTCGCCCGCCCTAATCCGAAACGCATCGTCATCGCCTCGACGGCCCCGCAAATCCGCTACCCGGATTGCTACGGCATCGACATGTCCGAGATGGGTAAGTTCCTGGCCTTCCAGGCCGCCGTCGCGCTCTGCAAGGATCGCGGCATGACGGACCTGCTCCGCGAAGTCTACGAAGACTGCGTCGCGCAGTCGAAGAAGCCGACGAAAGAAATGCAGAACCATGTGAAACGGATCTACGCCGCCTTCACGGAAGAGGAAATCGCCGCCAAGGCGGCGGAGCTCGTCTACCCCACGAAAAGCGGCTGGAAGGGCGAGCTGATCCTGGTGTTCCAGCAAATCGCTATGCTGCACAAGGCTTGTCCGAAGAGCCGGGGAGATTGGTATTTCACCGGCGACTACCCGACCCCGGGTGGTCTCGGCGTGCTCAACCAAGCCTACATCAACTATTGGGAGAAGCGCGAAGGCCGCTCCTACTGATCACGCGTAGAAGCGGAACGGAGCGGTGCGCGCGCGGAAGGCCGCCGCATCGCCGTCCCAGCGCTGCATCCAGCGGGCGAGATCGAGGCGAGCTCCCTGCGTGCGTAATTCTTCGAAGAACGCTTCGCTGCCGAGATGCTTGATGAAAAGATCCCGCTTGCCGGTGCTCAGACCGGCGAAGGGGTTGGGTGCCCAGACGCAGGCCTGTCGGAGCATGTGTAGCGAAATCGCCGTGGGGCGTAGTTTGGGCCAGTCGTTGATACCAAGATACACGCCCTGCGTGCCATCCGCCTGCTGCTGCGGCTGGAGCAAAAGCCCGGGCACGGCGTTCCCGAAGGCGGCCATGAGGTCAGCGGCCTTGCGGCGCGGATAAGTCAGGAAACGGAAGTTCTGGTCGGCGGTGGAACTGTGGCTGAAGCCCGAATCCATGCAGCCGAGGCCGCTCATCGCATAGCCGAACGCCGCCTTGGCGTTATTTATCATCGGCGAGGTTGGGGTCCAGTTTAGTCCGGTGAGGTTCCAGGTCAGCGACCGCCGCCAACCGCGCATCGTGACGACGTCGAGCGAGCCGCGCCGGCGGGTGGCTTCGTCGACCTCAAGCACGCCGGGCGTAGCGACGGCCCACCGGGCGATTTCGCCGATGGTGAGACCGTGGACATACGGGGTCTCGTAGGCGCCCACGTAGCTGCGCCATTTGCGGTCGAGGAACGGGCCTTCGACCTTCTCGCCACCGAGCGGGTTTGGTCGGTCAAGGACGATGACACGCACGGGACGAGGAAGCGAAAAGCACGCTTCAATCACATACCGCATACAGCTAATATAGGTGTAGGAGCGGACGCCGATGTCTTGGAAATCGATGACGATAACGTCGAGGCCAGCGAGCATCTCTGGCGTGGGCTTACGCGTCGCGCCATACAACGAATAAACCGGCAGGCCGGTGCGCGTATCCTGGCCGTGGTCGACGGTGGCGTCTGCCTTGGCGACGCCTTCAAAGCCGTGCTCCGGACCGAAAAGTTTGACGAGTTTTACGCCCGGGGCGCGGGCGAGGACATCGGCGGTACGTTGGCCGAGTCCGTTGACACCGGCGCGATGCGTGACGAGTCCGCAACGGAGGCCCTGGAGACGGGCGAAGCCTTCCGCGGCGAGCACGTCGATTCCGAGTATGACCTTACCGACGACGGGTGCGGACGGCGCCGGGACGGCGGGCCCAGCGTAACCGCCACCGCCACCGCCGCCAGCGCAGCCAGAAAGAGCGACGGCGCCCAGCGAACCTAGGGCGGTGAGGTGGAGAAACTCGCGACGTTCCATAGGGGGTGGTGCGGGCATCTTCGGCGTTTTGCCGGGCGGTTCAAAGATTGAAATCGAAAATCCGTTTGCAGGCAGGTCGGCTCAGCGGCACCTTTCCCTCATGCGCGTCGCCCTCCTCGGTTCTGGTCGCGGCTCCAATGCCGAGGCGGTCCTGCGCGCCCAGGCCGACGGTCGCCTCGGCCGGGCCAAGGTGGCCGGTCTCTGGTGCGACATCCCGACCTGTAAGATGTTGGAACTCGGCCCGAAATACGCCGTGCCAGCCCGGTTCCTCGACCCTGGCTCCTTTAAGACGAAGTTCTCTCCAGAGCGCGAACAGGCTTGGGCCGATGACCTCCTGGCAGCCCAGATCGACCTGCTCGTGCTGGCTGGGTTCATGCGCGTGATCAAGGCCCCCCTTCTCGACACTTTCGCGGGCCGTATCATCAACCTCCACCCCAGCCTCCTGCCCGCCTTCCCGGGACTTGATGGCATCGGCCAAGCCTACAAGGCCGGCGTCCTTGAGGCGGGCTGCACGGTCCATTGGGTCAATGCCGAGATCGACGGCGGCGCCCACCTCGGCCAGAACCGGATTAGACGCGAGGCGGGGGACACCCTCGAAACCTTCGCGGGAAAAATCCATGCCGCTGAGCATGCCCTGCTCCCCGCGGTGATCGCCCACCTGAGCGAGACCCCTGCCTGATGGTCGAACTGAAGTGTCCCATCCACGAGGATATGGTCCAGCCGCTGGAGGACCATTTCTGTGAACTCACCCGCTCGTCGTGGATGCTCTTCCACGAAGGCCCCGGGAAGCCTCACTTCGTGATGGGGTACTTCGACACTAAGCCCGAGGCCGACGAAGCCTGGGCTGGCCTACGCAAAGCCTTTAAGAAACTCCCCGAGGCCTATGAAGAAACCCTCATGGCCGACAAGGACTGGAAGGAAGCCTATAAGGAGCACCTCAAGCCTTGGGATCATGGCCGACTGCACTGGGTCCCCGCCTGGATGCGCGGCAAGTATGCCGTCCCAGCCGATGCCGCGGTGATCTGGTTCGACGCCGGTCTGGCCTTCGGCACCGGCGACCACCCGACGACCCGACTCTGCGCCATCCGCATGATGGACTTCCTCGAGACGCACGCCGCCGCCAAGGTCTCGGTCACGGATGCGGGCTGTGGCTCGGGCATCCTCGCCCTTTCCGCCGCCAAGTTGGGTTGTGGACGTATCGCCGGTTTCGACCGCGATCCTGAGTCCGTCCGCGTCAGCATCGCCAATCGCGAAGACAACGGCATCGCCGAGGAGGCCGTCGCCTTTCACCACGCTGGCCTCGAAGAAGGCTTCCGTCTCACCGGCCGCGCCGACGTCGTCCTCGCTAATATCATCAGCGACGTGCTCTGCATCTATGCTGATAACCTCATCGACTCCGTCAGCCCCGGCGGCGTGCTCGCGCTCAGCGGCATCCTCGCCAAGGAACAGGACACGGTCCGCACCCACTTCGAAGGCAAATGCCGCGAAGCTTGGGGCGAGGGCATGAAATCGGACGGACGTATTATGGGCGAATGGAGCGACGTCGCCCTCTTCCGCCCGCTCTGAGCTGTTGCTTCGCTCGCCCTTCCTCCTTCACTCGCCTCATGAACGACGTCACCGCCCAACGAATCCGCTACGGGCGCATTATTGTGATTCTGTTCGGCCTCCTGTGCGTCGGCCTCGGCGTCATTGATCTCATTGGCGGCGTCAGACTCGGCCCGCTTTATATCCCGCCCCGCTGGGATCCGGCCATCGTCACGTTCCCGGTCGCCCTCCGCGTGGAGTGCTGGTTCTTCATCGCCTACGCCGGTCTGCTATTCCTTCCCTGGCGCCGCATCGAGAACCCAAAGGTGTGGCGCTGGCTCTTCAGCCTGCTCAGCGTGGCCTCCGTCGTCTTCGCGATGGCGATGATCTGCGAAGTGATGGCCAAGAACTACATCGCGCAGAACGCTGGCCTAAAGGCGAAGATCCCGGTCTTCCAAGCGGTCTTGCTCTTCCTCAGCCTCGGTCAGATCCCGATCGAGCTGTTCAGTCGTAAGCCCGAGCTGCTCGACTGATCAGAGCGCAGCGTGCAAAGCCTCGGCGCGGCGGATGGCTTCTTCGAGCGTTGTCGCGGTGACAGTGATGTGGCCCATCTTGCGGCCCGGCGCCGCTTTACCCTTATCGTAGAGGTGCAACTTGGCGGAAGGATCGGCGAGGACCTTGGTCCAGTCGGGCTCCTGGCCATTGCGCCAGACGTCGCCGAGCAGGTTCACCATCGCGGAAGGTGCGAGCGGCTTCGTGCCACCGAGCGGCAAGCCGCACACGGCGCGGATGTGCTGTTCGAACTGGCTGGTCTCGTTGGCGTCAAAAGTCTGGTGGCCGCTGTTGTGCGGACGTGGGGCGAGCTCGTTGACGACGATGCGGCCGTCCTTCACGAACATCTCGACGGCGAGGAGGCCGACGAGCTGAATCTTGTCGGCGATGCTCAGAGCTAGGGCGCGAGCTTCGGCGGCCGTAGCTTCAGAAATGCGGGCCGGCGAAATCGAAAGGTGTAGGATGTGGTTCCGGTGAATGTTTTCGGCGGGGTCATAAACCGCGGTGCGACCATCGACCGTACGGGCGACGAGCACCGAAATCTCCATCTGGAACGGTACCCACGCTTCGAGGACGCCGACCGCGCCGCCAATCTTGTCCCAGGCCGCGGCGAGATCAGCCTCAGCGGTCGGTAGCTTCACTTGGCCCTTCCCATCATAACCAAAATCCGCCGTCTTCAGTACGCACGGGAAACCAACGGTCTTCACGGCCGCCTGCAGCTCGGTCAGCGACGAAACGACGGCGAAGTTTGCGCAAGGGATGCCGGAGGCGCGGAGGAACTCCTTCTCGCGGCGACGATTCTGGCAGGTCGCCAAGACATTGGCCGAAGGGTGGCTCGGGACAGACTTCGCGACGAACTCAACGGTCGCGGGTGGGATGTTTTCGAATTCGAGCGTGATACGGCCGCAGCCCTGGGCGAAGCGCGTGAGTGCGGCAGTATCGTTCCAGTCGGCGGTGATATGCTCATCGGCAATCGCCGCCGCACAGGCGCCGGCGGAAGGGTCGAACGTGCGCACCTTATAACCGAGACGGCGCGCGGCGAGGGCCGACATCCGACCCAGCTGGCCGCCGCCGAGGATACCGATGGTGCCGCCGGGTTGCAGAGGTCGCTCCATGGCTTAGCGCTTCTTGCCCTTGCGACCAGGAATGGGGTTCTCGAGGACGGCCTTGGTCTGAGCGGCCCGATAACTGTCGAGCTTCTTAGCCAGTTTAGCGTCGGTGAGGGCCAGAATCGCGGCGGCGCCAAGAGCGGCGTTGATCGCACCCGCGCGGCCGATTGCGAACGTGTGCACGGGGATGCCAGCCGGCATCTGAACGATCGAGAGTAAGGAGTCGATGCCGTCGAGCGTCTTGGACTGCACGGGGACGCCCATGACGGGGAGCGAAGTCATCGCGGCCACCATACCAGGGAGGTGCGCCGCACCACCGGCACCCGCGATGATGACCTTCAGCCCATGACGACGGGCAGCCAGGGCGTAGTCCTTGAGCTTAAGCGGCGTGCGGTGGGCGCTCACGACATCGGCCTCAAAGGCGATGCCGAGTTTCTTAAGAGTGTCGGCGGCGTTGACCATCGTCTCCCAATCGGACTGGGAACCCATGATGATGCCGACCAGAGGTGCGGAGGAAAGCGCGCGAGCCATGCCCGTAGCGTGTCTCAGCCGTGCCCGCCTGTGAAGCCCGAAGCGTAAAAACTATTCCACAAACGGCACGTATTCGGGCACCAGCTTGCGGATTCCTTGCTTACAGGCGGCGGTATCCATCCGCACGAGTTCGGCGACCTGAGCGAGCAAATCGGCTGGCGGCGGGGTCGCCGACGATGAAGCCATGAAGCGGAAGACGCGGGGGTGCTTCGTCGGACGGAATTCCTCTCCGGCGCAGAGCAGCTCCTCGACGAGTTTCTCGCCTGGCCGCAGGCCGGTGATCCGGATCTCGATATCGATCTCCGGGCGCAGGCCACTGAGCTCGATGAGTTGGCGAGCGACGTCGATAATCTTCAAAGGCTGGCCCATCTCGAGGACGAGGATGTCCCCAGCGTCGCCCTGCGTCGCGCTCTGGAGCACAAGCCCGACGGCCTCTGGGATTGTCATGAAATAACGCTTCACCTCCGGGTGCGTCACGGTGACGGGACCACCGGCGGCGATTTGGCGCCGGAAGATTGGGACCACCGAGCCGGAGGAACCGAGGACGTTGCCGAAGCGGACAGCCATGAAGCGAGTCTGAGCGCCTTCGTGGACTTGAAGGGAGTGAATCATGCGTTCGGCGAGCCGCTTGGTCGCACCCATGACATTGGTTGGATTAACCGCCTTGTCCGAAGAGATGAGCACGAACTTATCGGCGCCATGTTTCGCCGCCAAATGGGCGACGACCCAGGTACCGTTCACGTTGTTCTTCAAGGCTTCGCCGGGCATCGCCTCCATCATCGGCACGTGCTTATGCGCGGCGGCGTGGAGGATGAGGCTGGGGCGATACCGCTGGAAAATCTCCGTCATCCGATGAAGGTCGGTGACATCGGCGACGAGCGGCGTGATGAGGGCGCCAGCGCCGGCCGCAATCAGTTCCTGCTCGGCCTGATAAAGCAACACCTCGCACTGATCGAGTAAGAGAAGGCGGGCCGGCGAACAGGCGGCCACCTGCCGGCAGAGCTCGAGCCCGATACTCCCGCCGGCACCCGTGACGAGGATGACGCGGCCCTTGATCAGGTCAGCGATAGCGACACCGTCGAGTTTGGCGGGCTCGCGTCCGAGAATGTCTTCGACGGAGATCGGCCGGAGATCGCTGGCGCGCACTCGCCCGCCCGCCAGATCGGACATAGATGGTACCACGAGCACGCGCTGGTGGCTGGCCGAGGCGAGAGCGCTGACCTCGCGGATGCGGCGCACCGCGGAGGCGGGCAAGGCGAGGATGATTTCGGTGACCCCATATTTCTCCGCTAACTCGGGTATCCGCTCCGGCGCGCCGATTACCGGTACGCCATGGATATGCAGGCTATGCTTGGCAACATCGTCATCCAGGAAGCAGACCGGCTCGATGCCGTGGCCGCGGCGGCTAAGCAAATCGGCCGCAAGCAGGGCGCCGTCGCGGCCCGCCCCGACAATCGCGACACGTTCGACGATGCCGGTATTCGCTGATTCCATAGTCCAGAACCTTTCGCGCAAGGCGCGAATCGAGACCCGGAAGCCGATGAAAAAGACCAGCGAGAGGTTGAGGTCGACCAGGGCGACGCCGCGCGGAATGCTGAAGGCGTCCGTCGGAGCAGAACCGGGTAAGAATAACGAAAGCACGACGACGAAGGCGGAGGCCATTACGAGCGCCATGACCATGCGGAGCGCGTCCGGCAGCCGGAAATAATAAAATACGCCGCGGAACTGGCCCCAGGCCCAGAGCAGCAGGACCTTAAGCGGAATCAGCCAGAGCAGCACCATCGGGCGCTGAACATAGAGATAGGCCTCGGCAGCCTGACCCTCGACGCCAGAGAGCACTTCAGGCCCGACGAAGCGAAGCTCATACGCAAACCAGATGGACAGCGCCGCCAAGGCTCCATAGGTCGCGAAGAAGAATGCAGCGCGGGTGAGGCGGTGGACTGGGGCAGCCATGGGGTCGCTTTATAATCAGGACCCGGGGCGTTTATTCAATGACGATACGGAAGCCCAGGGTGCGGTTTCTTTCCCGCTTGGAGACCGTCTGGGCGGGCAAGCCTGGGCTGGGAGGGGTCAGGATGCTGCCCCCCAGGATGGGGGCGCGGCTCTCGGCGGGCGAGGCTTGCGCCCACTCCTCGACATTGCCGAGAAGGTCGTGCACCCCGTTCGCATCGGGCGGCGTGGTGCCGACAGGTTTTAAAGTCATCCCATCGGAGTTACCCTGTTTCGCCAGCGCGGCTGCCTTGGCTGGATCCCCGACCGCGTGCGTGAATTCGGCGGTCGTCGGCAACCGAACCTTGGCGCCGAGGATCCAGCCCAGCCGGGTCGCAAAAGCTTCGGCCTCGGCGTAAGTCACCGATTCAACCGGGTTGGCCTCGCGACGAGCGGCGCTCGGGTTAGCCCCCATTACCGCGGCATAAAGGCCCTGCGGGATTTCCGTCCGGTGAAACCGCACCGCTAAGCCGGGGATGGGTCGCAAGTTCTGGTCGATGGTCGCCAGCACGGAGCGGACGACGGCGGCGTTGAGGGCGAGGTATTCGACTTCGCTACGTTCGGCCGACTCAAGAAGGAAGGCTCCGGTATTGGCCGAGCCGAGGCGGCGCGCTTCGACGACCAGCTCATCCGCCAATCGTAGCGCATCGTCGGCGCGCCGAGCCCGCAACGCGCTGCGCAGCTGCTCGCCGCGGGCGCGCAAGGCGAAGATCTCGTCGCGAAAGCGGGCGAAGTTAAGCCGGGTGACCAACGCCGCCTCTTGCGTCCGATCAGCGAAGCTGCTCTTGGGAAAATGGAGTAGCAACTGGGCAAATGCGTCCACCGCATCCTGCCAAGCCCGGGTCGCCGTCGACCAGTCGCCTTTGCGCTCCGCCGCCTCGGCCTCGCTCCGCCGGGCTAAGATACCTTGCCAGGCCTCGCCAGAGAGAGCCGTCTCGCGTCGTTCCGCCAGTTTATCCGCCCGGCCAAACTCCGTATTTCGGACATCGCGATAGCGGGCAATAAAATCGGTTTCGCTGGCGATGGCTTCGTTGAACTTGTCGGCCGCGGCGGCGAACTTGCCCGCGGCGTAAAGCTGCTCGGCGACGGCCTCGTCGGCACGCCCCTTCTGCCAGAGCGAGACGGACTCGAGGCGGCGGAGGCGCGTATCGAGCCGGGCGCGGCGGCCGGAATCGGCGAGCCCAGAAAATCCCCACTTCTTTTCGATTTCCTGTTCGCAGGCGATGGCTTGGCGCAGCAACGGTATGGCGGCGGCTTCATCGGTCTTGGCCAGCACCAGCGCCTCCGCCTCGGCCCGGTCGGAATCATAGCGAAGCCGTTCACCGCGGAGGAGATGGAGACGGCGGCGCAGCGACTGCTGACGAGGATCATCCGTGCCGACCGACCGGCGGGCGGCAATATACTCTTCCTGCAAACGCAAGGCCTCCTCGAGCAGCGCAATATCCGCTTCCTTCAGCTCGAAGCTCTCCTGGCGAATCTTCTCAAACGCTGCCTCCCGCTCCAATGAGCGCAACCGCAACGCCTCCGCCTGCTCAGGCGCAATGACCAGATCGGCTTGACGCGTCGTGCGGCGTTCGGCGGTGTAGAGGATAAGGCTGGCCACCCCGAGCGCCGCAAGGACGGCGAGAAGGAGTGGTATCTGAAACTTCCCCCAGAGTTGGGTCAGAGAAACCTTGGGCCGGCCCACGCGTGGGTCGGGCGCGGGGATGAAATCGGGCTTGGGTTTCGGGGGGCCTGGGGTCATGTCAGGGCCGCCAAGCGCGGAGCCAGCGGTTTGTTTGCTTTAATAGTTCGTCACTCTGGTTCATCAAAGTCATACCTTCAATATTGGAAATGGCTCAATTCAAGCGCATCGCCGTCGTCGGCGCCGGCCTCATCGGCGGCTCAATCCTCCTCGCGGCGGCAAGGCGCAGCTTGGCTGGGTCGCTGGCCTGCTGGTCGCGGTCCGAGCCTTCCCGGGCGACGTTAAGCCGCTTCGGCGTGGCGGAAGTATTCGCCGATCCAGCCGAGTGCGTGCGCGGTGCTGATCTGGTCGTCGTGACGACGCCGGTCGATACCGCGGAGGAGACCTTTCGCGCCATCTCCCCGGGGCTCACGCCCGGCGCCGTGGTCACCGATGCCGGGAGCGTCAAAGCCTCCATCCAGCTCGCCGCCCGCCGGCTCCCCGCCGCCAATCCTTTCATTGGGGCCCACCCGATGGCGGGCGGCGAAAAAGCAGGCGCCGCCCATGCCCACGCAGATCTATTCGAGGGACGGGTCTGCTTCCTCACGCCGACCAGCGCCGAAAGCCCCGAGGCCCTGGGCGCCGTCCGCCTATTCTGGCAGTCGCTGGGGGCGGTCCTTCATGAGACCGATGCCGCCAAACATGATGAAATCGTCGCCGCCATCAGCCACGTCCCGCATGCCGCGGCCTCCGCCTTGATGCTCGGCGTGATGGATCAGCCGGGCTTCCGGCGCTTCGCCGTCGGCGCCGGCCTCCGTGACACGACCCGAATTGCCGCCGGCGAAGAAAACCTCTGGGTGGGCATCCTGCTCGCCAATGCGCACCATTTATCTACCGGCCTCCGCGCCGTCGAGGTACGTGTCGCCGAGCTTCGCGCCGCCATCGAAGCCAACGACATCCCCACCCTTCGCCGCCTGCTTGCCGAGGCCCGTATCGCTCGACAAGACCTCGACCGTCCCGAATGAGCCCGCCGCTAATCATTCGGCCGTTTCAGACCCCAGCGCGCGGGGTAGCCCAGGTCCCGGGCTCGAAGAGTATCACCAACCGGGCCTTAATCCTGGCCGCGCTCGCCGATGGCGTGACGTCTTTCACGGGCGCACTATTCAGCCGCGACACCCGCCTCCTCATCACTGCGCTGCAGTCGCTCGGTTTCGTGGTCGAAGCCGACGAAGTCGCGGGCACGATTCGCCTCATCGGCCTCGGTGGCCGCATCCCGCACAACCGCGCGAAGATTCATGTCGGTAACGCCGGCACCGCCGCCCGCTTTCTCACCGCCTTCCTGGCGCTCTCCCCGGCGGGAGTCTATGAGCTCGACGGGGATGAAGCCATGCGCGCCCGCCCCATGGGCGGTCTGCTGGACGCGTTGACCGCCTCCGGCTGCCGGGCGCTCAAGCCCGATGGCTCCCCTGCCACCGGCTTCCCCTTTACACTTCATACAACTGGCAAGCTCGGTCGCCTCGAGGTCGACGCCGCCGCCTCTTCGCAGCTCCTCTCCGCCCTGCTCATGGTCCTGCCGCTTTCGCCCGGATCGTCGGTCCGGCTGAAAGGAGCCACGGTCTCCGAGCCTTTCGTCGAGATGACCGCCCGGCTCTGCGGTCAGTTCGGTCGTCCGCTGGAGCGCGCCACCGATGGCAGCTGGATCTGCGTCTCGCCAGGAGCCTATGTTGCGCAAGCAACCTACGCGATCGAGCCGGACGCCACCGCCGCCAGCTATTTCATCGCCCTGCCGGCGGTCACCGGTGGCCGGGCCTCCGTACGCCTCGAGGGCTACGCCGCAGGCGGCCTTCAAGGAGACACGGCTTTCGCCAAGGTCGCCGCCGCTTGCGGAGCCGTCCTGAAGCCTTCCGCCGGGACGCTCATCGCCGAGTCATGGCCCGTCGTTCGCGGAGGGGATTTCGATTTCAACGCCTTCTCCGACACCTTCCTGACTTTGGCGACGATTGCGGTCTTAGCTGATGGCCCGGTCAAGATCCGCGGGATCGCCCACACGCGCCAACAAGAGACCGACCGGGTCCTCGCGATGGCGACCGAACTCGAACGCCTTGGCATCAAGGTCGAACCAACGGCCGCGCAACTCCGCGCTGATGCCTCGCTCTCTTCGCTGACAATCTTCCCGAGCAAAGCCGCCCTCCGTCGCACCGCCGCCGTGGGTCCCATCTCCATCCACACCTATGAAGATCACCGCTTCGCGATGAGTTTCGCTATCCTCGGTAGCTACGACCTTTTCGGCGATGGTCGGCCGTGGATTGCCATCGAAGATCCCGACTGTACCGCCAAAACCTTCCCGCACTTTTTCCAGGCGCTCGAAGCCCTGCGTACCAATTTCGTCCGGGTCTCGATCGACGGAGGAGCCGCTTCTGGCAAATCCAGCACGAGCCGTCGGCTCGCCCAACTCCACGGCTTACTGCACGTCGACACGGGCGCGCATTATCGCAGCCTGACGCATGCGCTGCTGCAGGCCGGGGCTTCCCTGGACGATGTGGGTACGATCAAATCTACGCTCAGTAAGCTTCGCATTGGCTCCCTCCTCATCGCCAGCCAGGGAGCACGTAGCTCCGCCCTCACGCTCGCTGGTGCGCCGATGGCGGACACCGATCTGCGGACTCCGGAAGTCAATGCGGCTGTCTCGAAAGTCGCCGCGCTGCCCGCGGTGCGCACCTTCTTACTCGAATACCAACGCTCTCAAGTGAAACTCGCCAGCGATCAGGGCTTCGCTGGCGTGGTGATGGAAGGCCGTGATATCGGCTCCGTCGTGCTGCCCGATGCCGAAGTTCGCATCTTCCTTGAGGCTGAGGTCGAAGCCCGCTCCCGCCGCCGCGCGGAAGAAGGCCAGTCCGATCAAGTGACCCAGCGCGACCACCTCGATACCACGCGCAAGACGGCGCCCCTGATCTGCCCCTCGGGGGCCTATCGCCTGGACAACACGCATAAATCACTGGCCGACGTCGTCGCTGAGATTGGCGAAATCATCAAGGTGGCCGCTCTGCCCCGATGATTCTTGATTCCAAAAATCTAATCTACAAGGCCGTCTACCACGGCGCGCGGTCGTTGATCGAGGTCTTCGCTAGCCTGGAAGTCCGCGGTTGGGAGAATATTCCGGCTGGCGCCTGTCTCTTCGCCGCCAATCACCAGAGTATGCTTGATCCACCCTTGGTGGGTTCGAGCTTACCCCGGGAAATCTCCTTCATCGCCCGGCGTTCGCTCTTCGATAATCCCGTCTTTGGCTTCGTCATCCGGGCCTGTCACTCGATCCCGGTCGACCGGGGCGAAGCTGATATCGGAGCAATCCGCTCCGCCCTGGCCGCCCTGGCTGGCGGCGAGGGCCTTCTCATCTTTCCCGAAGGCACGCGTAGCCATGATGGTGTCATGATGGGACCGAAGGCGGGGGCGGGCCTATTGGCGTGCAAGTCAGGCGTGCCAGTCGTGCCAATCCATATCCGCGGGACGCGCGACGTGTTGCCGCGCGGCTCTCTTTACCCGGCAGGTTCCGCACGCATCCGGATCTGCTTTGGGCGGGCGATGTCGCCAGCCGAATATGACCCGGGGCGAGAACATGCCGAGCGGTCGCTCGAGTCATCGCGACGCATCCTCGAACGAATAAAATCGTTGCCGGACTACGCCGACCTCGGCCTCTGAGTAAGCCAGATTTTAGGAAATCCGCTGCGGCATGACGACGCAGAGAAAATCATCCTTGAGACCGCGGATCACGCCCGGGGACATGTCGTCTTTGAATTCGAAATCGATCTCATCTTCGGTCAACGCTTTCAGCGGGTCAGTGATGTATTGAGGGTTGAAGGCGATGTTGACGTTAGGCCCTTCGTATTTCACGGCGATGGGCTCATGCGCTTCGCCGCTATCCGATTTCGCGGAAATTTCGAGATTCTGCGTCTGCTTCGAGATGGTTAGCCGGATGGTGTTGTTCCGATCATCCGTCATCAACGCCGCCCGGTTGACTCCTTCGAGCAGTTTCTCGCGCTCGAGACGAACCTTTGAGCCCGCTTCTTTCGGGATGACCTGGCGATAATTCGGGTAGTTACCCTCGACGACTTTGGAAACAAGCTGGATGCGATCTACTAGGCCTTCTTCGTTTTTCGGGATATCGATGGTGAAGCCTACCTGGCGCTCATTATGCGAGATGTGGGCTTCGCCCCCGGACTTAAGCAGACGCATTAGTTCAAGAATTGTCCGGGCGGGTAGAATGAGTGCGAGCGCTTTGTCCGTCCCCGCGATCTTGCGTTCGCACTTGGCTAAGCGGCGACCATCCGTGGCGACGACGGTCAGTTTGCCATCCGCAAATTCGAAGAAGACGCCGTTGAGGATGTAACGATTTTCATCGGACGACTGGGCGTAGCTGACTTTGCGCAACATGTCGCCGAGGTCATCTTGGTTGATGGAAATAGTCGGCTGTCCGGTAAAATTAGAAATGGGTGGGAACTGGTCGGCTGGTAGTCCGGCTACTTGAAAAACTGAGCTGCCCGAAGTGATTTTAACCCGTTCTTTGCCGGTCAACTCTACGATGGTCTCACTGCTCGAAAGCGCGCGGATAATCGGCACTAGTTTTTTAACTGGTAGGGTAATCCGGCCAGGCGAAGAAACAGAGGCTTTGATTCGACAGCAGATACCTAGATCCAAGTTCGTGGTTGTGAGGGTGAGGGTATCACCTTCGGCTTCGATGAGGACGTTTTGTAAGATGGGCATAGTCGCGCGACTACCGACGACGTTGGTCACGCTGGAGAGCCCATTGAAAAAGTGATTTCGGTTAACCTTGAACTTCATGATGGTGAAAAGTTGGGGGCATGGAGGGGGTGAGGCAACCCCTCATTGCCCACATCCCAGACTAGGCTATCTCTGACTATCCTTTATATATAAATACCCGTAGCAGTAGTATGGCCCGGAATTCAGTACATTGTTCCGCAAGCAGTTGCTCCAACGCATTATGGCTTGGTTTAAGGGCTGAGTAAGGATGGTGAATAAGTCTCCCTTTGTTCACACGCGCCTAGGCCACCTTATCCTTCACGGCCTATTCACAGCTTGGACACGGGCTCATCGTCATCGTCGGGAGCTGGGTCAATTTCGTCTTTTTTGAGCAAGAAGAAATGCCGGATCATCCCGTAGATGATATAACCTAAAAAGAGCGCGGGGAAGCTATACTGTGGATACCTAAAGACCACTGCGGCGGTGATGATGATCAAAATAAACCCACGCGTCCGAGCACGGGCGGTCCAGTCTAATTTCTTAAAACTCGGGAAACGGACGTTGCTGATCATCAGGAAGGAGATGACCAGCATCAAGGGAAGCAGACTCCAAGACCACGCCTGCACGGCTTGCTCAAAAGGGCTTTTTTGGTCTACAACCTCCATAATATTGGAAAGAAGGAGGACAAGGGACGCAATCATACCGGCGGCGGCGGGCGAGGGCAGGCCGACAAAGTCACCGCCTGCGACCCGCTTCTCGTTACCTGGGACCAGGGGATTGGTAAGCACGTTGAAACGGGCCAAGCGGACACCCGCACAAAGCAGATAAATGAAGGCGAGCAACCAAGTGATCAGCTGCACGTTGGCAGTCACTTCGGGCTTGATGACGAGAAAACAGGCCATCAGGGCAGGTGCCACGCCGAAGGAGACCGTATCGGCGATGGAATCAAACTCTGCCCCGAAGAGCGATTCGCGCTTGGTGGCGCGGGCCACCCGGCCGTCAAAAAGGTCGCAGAGACAGGCGAAAAGGATGAACCAGACCGCCATATTGTAATGGCCCGCTCGGCTCTCGGCATCGAGGGCGGTGAAGCGGGCTTCAATGCAATTCTTGATCGCCAGGAAGCCGCAGAGCATGTTTCCCGCCGTGAAGAGATTAGGGAGCAGGTAGATGCGCGCAGCCTCTTCCGGTGAAGAATATTGAGGTTTTTGCGGGGGAGTGTTCACGACTAGATCTTGGGCGGCTCGTCGATAAATTTCCAGAAGCCGCCCTCTTGTTCGATGCGGGCCTCATCTTCGGGAAAGGGTAGATGTGAGCGGAAGGCGAAATCGGCATAGGTGTGCTTATGCAAGACATAGTTAGCCATCAGCGACCCTTCGGCGGCCTCAAAATAAATCCGGAATTCGCCAACGCGCAGTCGGTGATAGACGTGACCGCTGCGGCGCACAGTACCCAGTTCAGAACTCCCCCGCAGGAGCTCTTCAGGGGTGAGTGCCGTGAACGCCTCGATGACGTCCATCTGTTCCAAGGTGGGCAGCTTGGCGAGTTCTCTCATCGCCTGATCGCTGAAGTTCACTTGGTACATCGATACCGCCATTGAACGCCGCGCGCGGGACTTCGGCAATCATTCAGTTCGGACAAGACCACCTCGACAGCAGTAAAACCGCCTGTTTTTCGACCATGTCCAAGACTTTTTCAAAACCGTCGCTTTCGCCGTAGTAGGGATCGGGCAAAGCACCGCCATCCAAGAAAAGGCGAAGGCGCGGGTGCAGTTCCTGCGGACAACGCCGACGGAGTTCGCGAAGGTTGATTTCGTCGGCAGCGAGGATGAGGTCGAACTCGTGGAAATCCGAGGCGTGTACCTGGCGGGCGCGCACCGTCGAAAGATCATAGCCGCGCGCCTGCGCATGCCGCACCGAACGCGGGTCGGGAGGGTCGCCGATATGATAACTTTCAGTTCCGGCGGAAGCGAACTCGAGGGCGAGGCCGGCCTGGCTGGCCTTGGTGCGTAGCACGACCTCCATCGTCGGAGAGCGGCAGATGTTGCCCATGCAAACGAGGAGGATTCGACTCGGGCGCCTGGGCATTTACTTACCGAGCAGCTTCTTGAGGGCGTCCAAGTCCCGTCCGTTCTTGGTCAGAAGATCGCCATTTTTACCGTACACGAGGAGCGTTGGGATGCCGGACACGTCCTGTTCCCTTTTAATAGCCCCGCCTCCCGCAGACTTGAAGGGGACGGCGGGCCATGGCATTTTAGTCTCCTTCATGTATGCGAACATCTCGTCCGCGCCCTTGTCGCTGCTGATAAAGACCACGGCGAGCTTGGCTTTATTCGCGTTGGCGAACTTGACGAGTTGGGGCGTGAAGACGCGGCAGGGCGGGCACCAGTGGGCGGAGCAGTAAACGGCCACGGTCTTATCCTTCAACGTAGCGAGGTCAACGGACTTGCCGTTTGCATCAACGAGGCCTTCTGGGAAGCGGGTTTTCCAATCAAAGTCGGCGGCGGAGGCGAGGGCGGCGCAAAGCATGAGACTGACGGAGGCGAGGAATGTTTTCATGGCGGTTATTATAGCAGACTTAGCACCTTAATCGGTATCGATAATCTTAATAGTTTTATTGCATTCGCTAGGGGCGAAGCCGGCTCAGACCTTGCCGCCGAAACTCTGGTGATCGTCGAGGTCGAGTACGTCGAACCAGGTGACGATGTCTTCGCGCTTGGCCCCTGCAGGGGTGGCGGACTGGTATTCGGTCAGTTTAGCCCGCCCAGCCGGTGCGCTGGGGGCTCTTTGCTCGTGAAACGCGCTGAAGGCCGCGATTTCATGACCCGTTCGGGGTTTCTTGGCGTTAGCCATCAACCAAACCAAGATTTCTCCGTCACCTAAGCCATTATCAATCTGCGACTTAAGTGAATCTGCCTCGATACCTAAGAAATCGAGGACATTACGATCCAGAGAGCAGGCATAGTTATAGTCTCCATTTTTACCTGCCTGGGAGGCGCGTGCTTTGTCGATCATCCGGGGGAGGATGACTAAGCCGCCGAGTCGGACACGAGGGCTCCGGGGCGGGTGTTGGGTAAGGTCGTAGAGGTCTTGCGGCATAAACAGGGCATTTCTACCCACCCTACTCTCTTTCGCAAGTAAACAGGACGAGATGTGGGTTTGCCAAAATGTCTCACTCGCCTTTATCTACCCAGATGACCCCTTTGGCCGCCAAACTCGCCGAGCATCCCCTCTCCTGGGAATGCCTGCTGGGTTGTGCCGTGGTATTCTTGGTCGCTGCTGTGCTCGACGGGCTGGCCTCGAAAGACGCCACCGGCCGTTTACCCTCGATGGGGCTTTGGTTGCTCCGGGGCGCCTGGGTATTGCTTACGACCATGCTGGCCTACCAAGGCTTGCGCTCAAACTCGCTCCCCATCGCCAGCCCGGCGGAGTTACTCCTCTCGATTGCCTGGGGTCTCTCAGGCGTGGCCCTTTTCTTAGATCTCACCTTCAACCATCGTCTGCCGACGTGGGCGATTGCCGGGAGTACGGCGCTCTGCCTTACGCTGGCGGCGTTTCTTGGTGTCGTCGAACATCCCTTGGACACAACCGGCAAGCCGCTCATCGTGATCCACGTGGGCGCCGCGGTGCTCGCCTACTGCGTGCTGGGCGCGCAAGCGCTCAACTCGGGGGCTTACCTCTTGCAGGACCGGGCGCTGGCCCGACATCACTTCGGCGGGGTCTACGCGTTGCTCCCGGCGCTCGTCCCCCTGGATCGCATCGGTAGCCAGCTCATGGGCGCGGCTGTCTGGCTACTCGGATTATCCTTGGTGATCGGCACCACCGATTGGGCGCAGCGCGACCCCGGGCTGGTCGCCGCCCCGAAGCTAATCGCCGCGCTTGTCACCTGGCTCGCGTGTTTCTGGATCGTCGTGCAGCGCCGGCGTCAACGTCTCCAGGGTGCCTCTTTCGCGCGCGCCTCGCTGGTTGCGGCTTTGCCCGCGCTGGTCGCCCTCTATCTTTCGCTACCCGCTGCCCGATGAGCGATCGCCTTCGTAATCTTGTGGCGCTCAGCGCCACGCACCGCACCGCAGGCCTCGACGAGCGTGCGGCGTTCACCGTCCCGGACGGCGGCGCCGAAGTCTTCTATGCGGCCGCGCGCGCGGCGGGTCTGGCCGAAGCCGTCCTGCTTGCGACGTGCAATCGTCTCGAGGCCTATGCCGTGGGCGATGAGGCCGCGGCGCTTCATGTGCGCAACGCCTTGCTCAAGGCGACGGGGGCCGCCCCAGCTGCCCTCGATCAGCATCTACGGCCGGTCCCCGGGCTCCTGGCGGTCCAGCATCTCTTCGCCGTCGTCTCCGGCCTCGAGTCACAGATGGTCGGCGAGGTCGAGATTACCGGACAGGTGAAGGATGCTTACGCCGATGCGCTCGCGCGCGGCATGACCGGCCCCGTCTTGAATCGTGTCTTCCAGCGTGCCTTCCAGGCCGGTGCCTGGGCGCGCACGAACACCGGCATCTCCCAGGGTCAGGTGAGCCTCGGCAATGTTGCCGTGGAACTCGCGCTGCGCGTGTTCGGCTCGCTAGCCGAGACGCGCGTGCTGGTGCTCGGCACCGGGGACGTCGGTCGCCAAGTCGTCCAAGCCCTGGTTTCGCGTGGCGCCGTGCAGGTCTCCGTCGCGTCCCGGACGTTCGAGCATGCGCGGGCCTTGGCCGAAGAGTTCGCCGGCTCCTCCCTGACGCTGGCGGACGCGCTCCGCCAAGCCCATTCGCACGACGTCATCGTCGGGTGCGCCACGGTCGAGCGCGCCTTGCTGGACGCCGTCACCCTTCGCGAGATTGCCGACCGGCGCGCCGGTCGGCCCCTCCTGCTCGTCGACCTCGGCGTACCGCGTAACTTCGCGGCGGGAGTGCAAGGGCTCGAGGGTACCTACCTTTGCGACCTCGACGACCTAGCGCGGATCTCGAACGCCAACCTTAAGGCACGTCTGGCCGAAGTCGATCGCGCGCGCATCGCCTTGGCCGAAAAGGCGGCCCGCGCCTGGGGCGCGGCTAATCACCAGAGCTCCTCGGAAGCCTGAGACATGAAACCCACCGTACTCATCGTCGACGACGAGAAGAACATCCGCGAAGGCCTGCGGGCGGCGCTGGAAGATCGCTATGAGACTTTTGTTGCCAAGGACGCCGCGGAGGCGGCGCGCCTCATGCAGGATGTGCCCCCGGACGCCGTGCTGACGGATCTCCGCATGGCTGGCGAAGACGGCATGGCGGTCATCGACCGGGCGCTCAAGCTGCCGAACCAGCCGGTCTGCATCATGATGACGGCCTACGGAGACGTCGATACCGCCGTCAAGGCGATGAGCCTCGGCGCCTATTGGTTTTTCCAGAAGCCAGTCGATCTCCGCCAGGTGGAGCTGGTCCTGGAGCGCGGCCTCAAGGCGCGGGTCGCTGAAAAGGAGGTCGTCACGCTCAAGACGCGCCTCGATCGCAAGTTCGCGCTCGGCGAGGTGATCGGCTCTTCCGCCGCACTGCAGCGATCCGTCGAGCAGGTGCGTTCCGTGGCGCCTTCCAACGCGACCATCCTGCTTCTCGGAGAGACGGGTACGGGCAAGGAACTTTTCGCCCAGATGGTCCATCAGGCGAGCCAGCGCTCCAAGGGCCCGTTCATGGCGGTGCACTGTGCCGCCATCCCCGCTAATCTCCTTGAGTCCGAATTATTTGGTCACGAGAAGGGCGCTTTCACCGGCGCGAACGAACGACGAGTCGGGCGCTTCGAATCCGCGGACGGGGGCACGCTGTTCCTCGACGAAATCGGGGAGATCGACGCCACCACCCAGGTGAAGCTGCTCCGCTTCCTCGAGACCCGTTCCGTTGAGCGGCTCGGCTCCCACCGGCCGATCCCGCTCGACCTCCGGCTGGTCTGCGCGACGAACCGCGACCTTCCGCAGATGGTCAAGGACGGCAAGTTCCGCGAAGATCTTTTTTATCGCCTCTCGGTTGTGCCGCTTTGCCTGCCGCCTCTGCGTGAGCGGACCGATGACATCCCGCTGCTGCTCGCCCATTACTTCGAACGATTCGCGAAGGAGAACGGTTCCGCCGCCCCGAAGCTCACGCCAGAGGCGCTCGCGCACCTCGTGCGTTATTCCTGGCCGGGCAATATCCGCGAACTTCGGAACACCTGCGAGAATCTGGCGGTACTGCGCGCGGGGAGGACGGTTGGTCAGGCGGACCTCGATCCACGCTTCACCGCGACGGCGACGGCGACCGTCCTGGCGCCTGCCGCTGGTGCAGCGGGCAACCTTGACCGGACGCAGAACGAGAAGCAGCTGCTCAAACAGGCTTTGACCGCTGCGGCCGGCAATCGCACCCGCGCCGCGGAACTGATGGGTATCTCCCGCCGGACGCTGCATCGTAAACTCCTGCAATGGCCCGAGCTCGACCCAGGCCCCGAGCCGGCGTGAAGGCCTTTGCGCTCTTGTTTTGCGCCGCCGCGTTGGGCGCCGCCGACTTCGTCGGGACCGACCTGTTTGTCGGATCCATCGCGAGTGGCTTAGAAAAAACGGGCGGTGCCCGAGCCGTCGATTTCAGCGGCACGCTGCCGGGTCGCGCCGCTTTCACCGGAGGCGGCGCCGCCGCCGCCATCCTATTGATGCGTGATCGCGAAGTCGCGCCGCTGGCGACCGGGACCAGCGTCATCGAGTTTCGTCTCGCGAGCGCGGTTGTCGTGGTCGCCACCCACGCCAGCAACCGGCTGGAACAGGTCACGCTGGAGAATTTGGCGAACGTCTTCGCGCGCGATCCGCGCGCGTCGGCCCGCAATTGGAACGACCTCGATCCAGGCGCGCGCTCCGAACTCATCACCCCGGCGGTCTGCTCGCCGCCCGGCACGATGGTGCTGGAGATTTTCCAAGGCCTCGTGCTTGAGCGGCAGCCATTCCGATCGGATGTCCGCCTACGCATTGAGCCAGAATTGGCGGCCGACCTGCTGGCTTCGAGGGCCGGCGCGGTGACATTGATTTCCCGGCCGCCCTCCGGGCGAGCCAAGGTGCTTCCGGTCGCCGACGGACGCCCGGGCCGGCCTGCCACCGCCTACGGTCCGGATGAGAACAACGTCCACAATGGCGATTATCCGCTTCAGCTTCCGTTGGTCCTGTTCGTGAGGCAGGATCGATTGCCTCAGCTTACCCCGGCCCTTCGTTGGCTCTTCTCGGATGAAGCCGCGAATCTCCTGGCGAAGCAGGGCCTCTACCCTGCTCCGCCGGGCGCGCGGCTTAGGTTTGTCCAAAGGCTTGACACTCGTTGAGGCGTTTGGTCTGCTTCCTATCCAGCGCGCGCGTAGCTCAATGGTAGAGTACCACCTTGCCAAGGTGGCTGTTGCTGGTTCAAGTCCAGTCGCGCGCTCCACTTTAAAATGGAGCAAAAACCCGCCGGTAATCGGCGGGTTTTTCATGCTCGGCCTTAAGGCGTCCCGGGCAGGATGACCTTGATTCTGAGACCCTTCGGGTGGACGAGCTCCGCGGTGACGGTTCCCCCATGTAGTTCGACGACTTGGCGGACGATGCTCAGGCCAAGCCCGTTACCCCCTGCCCTTCGGGATTTGTCGGTCCGGTAGAAGCGATCGAACAATCTCGGCAGATCTGACGGGGACACCCCTGCCCCGTCATCCTCCACGCTCAACTCCACCCCGTTCGGGGTGTCGCTGGTCGAGAGGGTCATGCGGGTCAGGCCGGAGGCGTGGGATAAGCCGTTATCAATCAGGTTCTGGATTAACCGTCGGGCCTGGACGGGGTCGGCGGCGGCACGTGCGTCCGCGTCCAGTTGGAGCTCCAGTTTCACGCCGGCGGCCTTACAGCGTGCGGTAAACTCTTCGGACACCTCGCGCATGGCGGTATGCAGGGCGCCCGCTTCCCGTTGGACATCACGGGAGGACTCGAGGCTGGCGAGGGCGAGTAGTCCTTCGACCAGCCCCTGAAGCCGCCCGACCGAGCCTACGATTTTCTGGGCGAAACGGGCCCGATCTTCGGCCGACATCGTCGCTTGGTCTTCGGCCAGTGTCTCCGCGTAGCCGCGGAGGATTGTCACCGGCGTGCGGAGGTCATGCGAGACGTTCGTCACGAAATCACGCTCAATGGCCTGGAGCCGTTTCAGCGCCGTCACGTCGACCAGCACAAAGATGGCGGCGCCGTCCCCAAATGCCTCCGGGTCGGTACGGGTACCTGCGGCTTGAATCCAGATGTCGGCCTGCGGTGCGCGGTTCAGGAGAATCGTCGAGCGCGCGCCGCCTTCCTCGCGGGCGCGGCGGATGAGCTCGATGAAATCGGCGCTGCGAACCAGCGGGATGACCGAGTCGTCCCGGTAGTCTTCGGATAGCCCGAAAAGCGCGACCGCCGCCGGGTTTGCGAGTCGGAGTCGGTCCTGCGCGTCGACGACGAGCACGGCGTCCGTGAGCGGCGCGAGCAGTGCCTCGATGCGGCGAGCTGACTTGGCGCGGAGCTCGCCTTCTCCGTCGGCGCGACGTTCGATGGCGTCGAAGAGTTCCTCCAGTTGTAGCTTATGCACCAACCAGCCTTGCGGACGCGGGGTGTCGCCTTTTGTAAGTAACGCTCGCCGGGCCCAGCGCACGTGCGTGGCGACGGTCGAGTAGCCCCAGAGAGTGGCCGCGCCAAGCGCGAGCAGGAGCAGCCAAGGGAGCCAAGTCATTGTCAATGGATGCTGTCGGCAAGGCGCCGACGCGCGAGCGCAAAGCGGTTTAGCCGCTGACGCGATAGCCGACGCCACGGACCGTGTCGATCACGTCGCTGGCTGGACCGAGCTTCTCGCGCAGGCGGCGGACGTGGGTGTCGACGGTGCGGGTCTCAAGGTCTGGCGAATAATTCCAGACGTCGGCGAGGAGTTCCTCGCGCGATTGCACCCTGCCCTTCCGCTCGAGCAGCAGTCGGAGTAATTTGAATTCCGTGGCGGTCAGTTCGACGACCTTACCCGTCGCGGTGACTTCATGGCGTTCGATATCGAGCATGATTGCACCGGCGGCGAGGCGTGTCGACGGTTTGGCGGCCGCGGACTTCGCGCGACGGAGAAGCGCCTGCGCACGGAGCATCAGCTCCCGCGTGTCGAAGGGCTTGGTCACGTAATCGTCAGCGCCCGATTCGAGGCCCTTGACCTTGTCGGCGGTCTCGCCCTTGGCGGTGAGGAAGATCACCGGCGTGTCCTGCAGGAGCGCGTCAGCGCGGACCATGCGGAGCAGTTGGACCCCGGTGAGCTCGGGCATCATCACGTCTAAGATGATTAGGTCGGGGCGGAAGTCGCGCGCTAGGCCGATGGCGCGGAGCGGATCGTTGAGCGTTCGAATGGCATAGCCCGCCTGCTTGAATTTATAATCCAGGAGCTCGGTGACGTCGGCCTCGTCGTCGACGATGAGGATACGTTTAAGATGTTCGGCGTCCATGGGTGCGTCCTTACATAAGAGTAGCCCGCCCCGAAGTGCCAGAGCTAGGTGTCAATGATGGCGGACATGTTACACGCCATAATGTTATACTTAAAGCATTTATCATCAATGCTTTACAAACTAAAGAAACACAACCGTCACTCCGTGCGGCCACAATCTTTACACAGAGGTGTTCCACGTGGAACACGCCCTTCCCTGCCCCTTGCCGTCCCTCTTTATTTAGATCTGAAAAGGACCATCAGTAGCGAGACATCAGCTGGGTTGACCCCGCTGATTCGGCTGGCTTGGCCCAGGGTCTTCGGCTGGATGGCATGAAGCTTCTGGCGGGCTTCGATGCGCAAGCCGTAGGACTGAAGGAAATCAAAGCCTTCAGGCACCCTGAAGGTATCCAGATCGTGTAGTTTGCGGGCGTTCCGGGTTTCGCGCTCTAAGTACCCACGGTATTTGACCCGATACATGACTTCGGCCTGAACTTCAGCGGCCTCAGCTAAGAATGTAGGTGGCAGGTCTTTGGGAGCTGAATCCCAGTGACGACGGATGACATCGCCGGCAATCCCGCCAGGGATGGCCAGTTTCTCAAGGTATTCGATCCAGTGGGCGACTTTTTCGGCTTTGGACTGAATCCGGGACAGGCGGTCGGGCGGCACGAGGCTAAATTCCGCAATTTTGTCCTTTAAGCGAAGCTCAGCGCTGCCGTGATTGAATAAAAGGCGAAATTCCGCCCGACTGGTAAACATCCGGTATGGCTCTTGGGTTCCTTTGGTCACCAAATCATCGATCAAGACGCCAATATAGGCCTCATCGCGGCCAATGACCATGGGCGTCTGGCCTTTGACCTTACAGGCGGCATTGACCCCAGCGACGAGGCCTTGGGCGGCGGCTTCCTCATAACCAGAGGTGCCATTGATCTGGCCGGCAAAGAAAAGGCCTTCGACTTTTTTGGACTCCAGGGTGGGGTAGAGCTGGGTCGGGGGAGCGAAATCGTATTCCACGGCATAGGCCGGGCGCAGCATGACGGCTTTCTCTAGGCCCGGGACGGAGGCCAGCATCTGGAGCTGGACCGTAAAGGGCAGGGAGGTCGAAAGTCCGTTGATATACCATTCATCCGTATTTCGTCCCTCCGGCTCGAGGTAGAGCTTATGGCTATCCTTATCCGAGAACTTCACGAACTTATCCTCGATGGAGGGGCAGTAGCGCGGGCCGACCCCGGTGATCTCGCCACCAAAGAGAGGCGAGAGGTGGAGGTTCTCCTGGACAATCTTGCCGGTGGCACTGGTCGCCTCGGTCATCCAGCAGGAGACCTGGTCGGTGCCGGGGGTCCATCCTGGCAGACGTTCGCCGGCTTGTTCCACGTGGAACAAATCGACCTGCCGGCGGGTGTCGTGGAAGGCAAAAAGGGTGGGGGAGGCGTCGCCCGGCTGCTCCTCGCATTTACTAAAATCGATGGACGAACCCAGGATGCGCGGAGGCGTACCTGTCTTGAGTCTTTGCAGTTCAATACCAGCCTCTAAAAAACTGGCTGACAACGACTTAGAACTAAAATCACCCAGCCGCCCGCCCTCGGTTTTATTCGCCCCGATGTGCATCAGGCCGCGTAAGAAAGTGCCGGTGGTGACGACTACGGTCTTAGCATGGAAATCGAGATCGAGGTTAGTCTGGACCCCGACCACGGCGCCGTTTTTGTAGATGAGCCCGGTGACTTGGGATTGGAAGATGGTGAGGCCCTCCTGCAGTTCGCAGAGGTGCTTCATCCGGAACTGGTAGGCTTTCTTATCACACTGGGCGCGGGGGGCCTGAACGGCGGGCCCCTTGGAAGAGTTGAGGAGGCGGAACTGGATGCCGGTGACATCGGCGGTGAGGCCCATCTCGCCCCCCAGGGCGTCGATCTCCCGAACGATATGCCCCTTGGCTTGGCCCCCGATGGCGGGGTTGCAGCTCATCTGGGCGATGGTGTCCACGTTGCCCGTCAGGAGCAGGACGTCGACCCCCATGCGGGCAGCCGCCAGGGCGGCTTCCACGCCGGCATGCCCAGCCCCGCAGACGATGACGTCATAGGGGCGGTCGGGCCCGAGGCGGATTTGTTTGTGAGGTCGCATAGGCGCTCCCTCACCGGAGGGAATCACTTCCCTATGCAGAAGGAAGCGAAGAGCTTGTCCAGCATCCGCTCATTATCAATACGTCCGACGATCTCCCCCAGGGCATCCAAGGCGACCCGGCCTTGGGCGGCCGCGAGTTCGGTCTGGATGGGGGCCTTGAGATGGCCAGCCGCTTCAGAAAGGGCGGCCGCCGCCCGGGCCAGGGCTTCGGCATGCCGGACGCTGACCACGAGGTCTTCGGCCCCGGGGGCAATTTCCTTGGCGATGAGGAAGTCGCCGAGCTTGGCGCGGAGGACCTCGGCGTCACGCCCGTCCAAGAGGCAGGCGGAAAGCTTCGCGATGTGCGGAAGGAACTCTTTCTGCGCGCGATGTGCGGGCAGGTCCGACTTGTTGGCGACGATAAGCGTGCGCGCGGGGTCGAGGAGCGCGATCAGGTCCGCGGGCAGGGTAGGGGGCTCGGCCGAAGTGTCGACGACGAGGAGGAGCAGATGGGCGCCGCGCGCTTGTTCGAGGGAGCGGGCCATCCCGAGGTTTTCGAGGGTCGAGCCGCCGTCGCGTAAGCCGGCGGTGTCAATCGCGGTGACGGCCAGCGGCAGCCCCGCGACGGGCGCTTCGAGGTAGTCGCGCGTTGTCCCCGCCTCGGGGCTCACAATCGCGCGGTCGGCGCCGGCGAGCGCGTTGAGCAGGCTTGATTTACCGGCGTTGGGCGCGCCGACGACGGCCACACGTAAGCCGGTGCGCAGGGCGCCGTCGTGCTTCGCGGTGCGGGCGTAATGGGAAAGTTCTGACGCAATTTCAACCAAGCGGGCCGCAGGTCCGAGCGGGTCCTCGGCCGGCAGGTCTTCCTCGGGGAAATCGATGTGGGCCTCGAGTTCAGCGAGGACTTGCAGCGTGCGGTCGGTCCAGCGGGCCACCTGTCGACCGAGTTCCCCGGCGAGCAGGCGGCGGGCGGAGGCGAGCGCACGCTCAGAGCTGGCGTGAATCAGGTCGGCGACGGCCTCGGCCTGCGTGAGATCGATGCGGCCCGCGAGGTAGGAGCGGCGCGTGAACTCGCCGGGTTCGGCGATCCGCCCACCGCGCGCGAGGCAATCCTCGGTGAGGCGCCGCACGAGCAGCGGATTACCGTGACAGGTGATTTCGAGCGAGTCGTTGCCGGTGAAGGAGCGGCCGGCATGCCAGAGCACGGCGACGACTTGGTCGATGGCTTCGCCGTCCTGATTACGCCAGATGCCGAGCGTCGAAGTCTTCTCGGCGAGCGGAGTCTTGCGGGCGAGGGCGGCCGTCGCGATGGCCGAGGCCAACGGGCCGTCCACGCGCACAATGGCCAAGGCCGAACGGCCCGCAGGGGTCGCGGCGGCGACGATGGTCTCGGGGGGGGACATGGGATGGCTTGAGCCGAGGTCATCCCAAGGGGCGAGGGGAGGGGAGGCAAGCGGTGTCATACATCCGTAAAAAGGCTGGAAGGGAGGGGCGGGCACGACACACTCAAAGTTGATACGCCCGTGGAAAATCATCGCTTCCTTCACCCTGAATCGGCCCGCCAAATCGCCGCGGCCCATGGCACCCCTTGCTATGTCTATGATCAAGCGACCCTCGAGGCTCAGGCTGACGCCATGCTGGCCTTCCCGAATGCCTATGGGCTGACGGTCCGTTTCGCGATGAAGGCCTGTCCGAACGCCGCTATTTTGAAGGTCTTTGCGAACAAGGGCCTCCATTTAGACGCCAGCTCGGGCTGGGAAGTCCGCCGCGCCATGCTTGCCGGCGTCCCGGCCGACCGCCTCTCCCTTTCTTCCCAGGAACTCCCCGAGGATTTTCCCTCCCTCCTTAATAAGGGAGTCCAGATCAATGCTTGCTCCCTCCTGCAACTCGAACGGATCGGCAAGGCACTTCCCGGCCAAGAGGTTGGCTTGCGCTTCAACCCAGGCCGCGGCTCCGGCGGCAACGGCAAGACCAACGTCGGCGGGCCAGACTCCTCTTTCGGTATCTGGCACGAGTGGGCGGATCAGGCTCAGGCCATCGTGAAGCAGTATGGCCTCAAGGTTGTCCGCATCCACACCCACATCGGCTCCGGTAGCGATCCGGTCGTCTGGCAGGAAGTCTCCACGGCGAGCCTCGCGCTCGTCAGCCGCTTCCCCACCGTGCACACCCTCAACCTCGGCGGCGGCTACAAGGTCGCCCGCATCGCGACGGAGAAGGGCACCGACCCTCAGGTCGTCGGCGCGCCCGTTAAGGTCGCCTTCGAGAAGTTCGCCCAAGCGGACGGACGAAAACTCCGCCTTGAGATTGAGCCCGGTACGTTCCTCGTTGCCAACGCCGGCGCCGTCCTTTCCCGCGTCCAAGATATCGTCTCCACCGACGCGCGTGCATTCCTCAAGCTCGACACCGGTATGACCGAGATTCTGCGGCCATCTCTCTACGGCTCGCAGCACCCGGTGCATCTTTACCCAGCGAAGACCACGGGCGCCTCGCGCGATTACGTTATCGTCGGACACTGTTGTGAATCGGGAGACTTAATCAGCTGCGCGCCGGGCGAACCCGAGACCCTCGCCACCCGCGCGTTGCCTGAAGCGGCCGCTGGCGACCTCTGCGTCATCGGTGGAGCGGGTGCGTATTGCGCGGGGATGAGCACGAAGAATTACAATTCCTTCCCGGAGGCGCCGGAAGTCCTCCTGCGACGCGACGGCACTTTTACGCTGATTCGCCGCCGCCAGTCGCTCGAGCAGATCCTCCAGAACGAACAGCCGGCCGAAGGCCTCTGATCGTGCCACTCTTTTCGCCAGCGCTGGGCGCCACGGTGCCAGACTCTCCGCATGCGACGGTCGTCTGCCTGCCGACGCTCGCCGACGTGATCGCCTACGAGCGCAAAGACCCGCGCGTCTGGTCGCTCATCCGCGCCGGCTACCCGCGCTTCGTCCGCAACGAGCTCGTCACTTTGGCGGCGGAGGAGCTCCTTCGCCGTTGCGGCATATCGCCGGATTGGCCGGAGGCGCTGCCGCCGGGCTTCCCCAGCCCGCCCTGGGCGATGTTCCCCCTCGCCCGGATGGATATCGCGGAGCGGCTCGCCGCCCAGGCCGGGGCGCGCATACTCACCTACGGCATCGATCCGGGATTCACCCTCATCGTGGTCGAATCAGGCGACGCCGCGACCCGTCTCGCCAAGCTCGTCCAGCACACCGGCACGCTCATCTCGTCGCGCCAGGCGGAAGCCTGCCTAGCGGACGCGCCTACCGCACCGGACACGGGATCTCCCGCCGTGCGCGCCGCGCTCGCGCCTTATTTCCACGGCGTGGCGCCAGACGACCTGCTTCTCTGCTCCTCGGGGATGAACGCCGTCGACGCCGCGCTGCATGCCGTCGACTCCGTGCAGGCGCCCGCCGGACGGCGCGTCTGGATTCAGCTCGGCTGGCTCTACGTCGACTCCATCCGGCTGCTGGAGAAGAACCCCGGCGTCGAACGCCGGTTCGTGCACGACGTCACCGACCTCGCCGCGGTCGAACGCCATCTCGCCGCGGGCGACGTCGCCGGCGTGCTCACCGAGGCCCCCAACAACCCCCAGCTCCAGACCGCCGACCTCGAGGCCTTGCGCGCGCTGTGCGACCGTCACGGCGCCCTGCTCGTGGTCGACTCCAGCTCGGCCGGCGTCGCCGCAACTGACACGCTGCCGTTCGCCGACCTAGTCGCGTGTAGCCTCACCAAGTACGCCGCCGCCGCGGGCGACGTCATGGCGGGCGTGCTCGCCGTCAATCCCGCCCGCCCGCATGCCGCTGCCCTCTTGGCGGCCGCCCGCGCGCGCCACGTCCCCTTGCACGCGCTCGACGCCGCCGCGTTGGCTCCGCAGGTCGTGCAGGTCGCGCAGATCACCGCGAAGCTTTCCGCCAACGCGGCCGAACTGGCGCGTCGCCTCGAGGCGCATCCGTCGGTGATCCGCGTGCGCACCGCGCTGACTGGGCCGACCGCCGATCACTATCGTCGCATCATGCGGCCTGGCGCGGGTGCCGGCTCACTGCTCACCGTCGAACTCCGCGAAGGGCTGATGGAGCGCACCTACGACCGCCTCGGCCTGATCAAGGGGCCGAGCTTCGGGCTGGCCTTCACCGTGGTCGCTCCCTTCATGTGGCTCGCGCATTTTGAAGAAGTCACGAACGAGCAGGGCAGGGCGCGGATTCGCGACGCGGGCCTCGACCCCGATCTGCTGCGCATCTCCGCCGGTCTCGAACCGGTGGAAGAAATCTGGGCCGCGTTCGCCCACGCCCTCGACAAATAAAAAGACCCGCCTTGCGGCGGGTCCGGAGGATTCAGTTGGTGGGCGGCAGGGGATTGGCCGGTTCATCATCGGCCTCATCTTCGTCGTCGACTTGGGCGACCACTTTCTTTGCGTCAGCCTTCTTGGCCGCCCGCGCTTTGAGCATCCGCTCGCGGAAGGCCGCCCGCTCCTTCTCTTGGATGGCCGGCGCTCCTTCGTCGACCTTGGCGAGCGCCTCGTCAAAAGCCTTTCGGTAGGCCGCTTCCGAGTCGAGGGAGCGCTTCCGCGCCATCTTATACTCGGCGTAGGCTTTGGTGGCCTGGGTGCGGTCGGCCTTGGCTTGCTGTTCGGCCGTGTCGACTTCCGGCAGGGCGTTCGCCGCCTTGCGGGCGGCGACAAGCCGGGCGCGATCCGGATCGCTGGTCAGGCCTTCCTCCTTGACGGGGGCGGCGGCGAGCTGGGTGTGGAGACCGACGACAAGAAGCGCGGCGGTCAGGGTGGATTTGATGGTTATCATGGTGTTGGGTGGGAACGGGCTTGATGAAAGAGTGTCCCAACAGGACAATTCAAGTCCTTCGCCCTGAGGTTCACCCCATGAGTTTAACCCCCCGCCTCCTCCTGGGAGCTCTGCTTTTTCTCCCGCTCGCCTTGGTGGCGCAGGGCAAGAAAGGTCCGCTCCAGCCCTCGGAAATGCCCCGACTGCCCGAGGTGTCGACCATGCCTGGCGCGTTTCCGCAGGTCGTGGGCACGCAGGCGTTCGGACCGGCTTACAAATTCACCGCGGATGCCGCGGTCCTCGAGGCGGCCAAAGGTATCAGCGCGATGGGCTCACGCCTTCTCAAGATTAATGCGGTCTCCGGCCAGCAGCTCACGCCGTACATCAAGATGCCCTTCACGCATTACGTGCTGTGGTATCGTTCCACCAACGAGTGGACCAAGGGCTTCACGCCCGAGCTCCGGCGCCAGGAATACAACGCGCTCTACCATCTCACCAAGGATCTGCTCACGCGCCACGACACGACCGGCAAGACCTTCTTCCTCGGCCACTGGGAGGGCGATTGGTATCTCCTGCCCGACAAGGACGTGAAAAAGGACGCCTCACCGGCGCTCATTGCCGCGATGATCGAATGGCTCAACATCCGCCAGAAGGCCGTCGACGACGCCCGCGCCGAGGTGCCCTATTCCAGCTGCCGCGTCTTCACCTACGCCGAAGTCAACCGGGTCCGGGATGCCATGCAGGAGGGGCGTCAGCGCATGGTGAACGCCGTGCTGCCCAAGCTGAAGGTCGATTTCGTCTCTTACTCCGCCTACGATTGCCAGTTGCTGCCAGCCGAAGAAATTCGGGCCACGCTGGATTACGTCAACGCGCAGTTGCCCGCCAAGCCCGGGCTGCCGGCGAAGCGCGTGTTCATCGGCGAGTGCGGCCTGTCTTGGAAGGCTTGCGGCGGCGATGGCGCGAAACACGAGCAGCGTAACCGCGAGATCCTCGCGAAGCTCCTCACGTGGAAGCCGGCGATGGTGCTATTTTGGCAGTATTACAATAACGAGGTCGTCGACGGCGAGCAGGTCGGCTTCTGGCTCGTCGATCACAAGAACCAGAAGACGCCTTTGCACGCCGCCTTGACCTCACTCTACGCGGCCCAGGAAGGAGCGGCCCGCGAGATGCACGCGCGCACGCGCCGTCTGCCCGCCTACGAGGAAATGGCCGCCTTCAGCGAGAGCTGGCTCCTCGCCCGCCCGCCGCGCTGAGCGACTCCACGCTTGAGACCGCCCGTTGCCTGACGACATTCGACCCATGCGCAATAAGCTGCTCATCGAGGCCGTCGGGACTTTCTTCCTCTGTCTGGCGGCGTTGGTCTCGTCTGGTCCACTGCCCGTCGCCGCCTTGCTGTGCGCTTTAATCTATATGGGCGCACCGGTCTCGCTCGCCCATTATAACCCCGCCGTCTCGCTGGCCTTCCGCGTGCGTGGCCGCTCGGGCACCCGCGCCCTCTGGTCTTATATCGCAGTGCAGCTGGCGGCAGCCGTCCTCGCGGCGATGGTGGCCGGATATCTCCTCGGCCATGACTCGGAACACGCCAAGGCGGCGGTCGATGCTTTGAGCGAATCCGCCTTCGCTGGATTCGGCATCACCGCGGTCATCGAGTTGCTCTGCACTTTCGCGCTGGTCTTCATTATCCTGATGGTGGGCACCTCGCGCCTCACGGCGGGGAACAGCTATTTCGGCCTGGCCATCGCGGTCGCCGTCCTTGGCCTGTCGGGAACGTTCGGGGATTTCAACCCGACCATGAATCCGGCCGTCTCGCTCGCGTCCTCGCTGCTGAGCGTCCTCGCCGCGGTCTTCGACGGCCTGTTGGGCACCAAGGCTTTTGTCGCCGAATCTCTCTTCTTAGCCAAGATCGCCCCGCGCCTCTTGGCGGAGGTCGCGGTCCAGTTCGTCGGGGCGGCCTTGGCGGCCTGGTTCTTCCGGGTACTCTTCCCCGAAGACCGGTAAATTCCGACAGGATGGCTTGAATCGGGTCGGGCTATTATCAAGGTAGAGATATGAACCCGCTCTTCGCTATCCATAAGCATTACGGCTCCCTGCTCCTCCTGCTCCTTCTGATCGTTGTCCTCGTCGCCCTCTTCAAGGGCCCGAACACGAAGCTCCAGCGCATTGTCGCCGTGCTCGTCGACATCAACCTGGTCATCGGCATCGTCACGCTGTTCTACACCGCCAAGCCGATTTCATTGTTCCACCCGATCTTCGCTCTCGGCGCCGTCGGGCTTCTGCACGCCTCCGCCAAGAGCGAGGATAAGACCAAGGTCGTCCTTTGCTTCTCCCTGGCGCTCCTCCTGCTGATCGCCGCCTGGTCGGTCAACGCCTCCTGGGGCCCGCTTTACTTCAAGAGCGCGCTGACGTTTAAGCTCGGCGCTTAAGCGGCCGGCCGGCGGCGGACAATCACGTCGGCCCAGACATCGGCTGGGACGTTTGACTTCCCATTGACCCAAGGCTTGGTGGGTAGACACTTCCGGGAAACGTCAGATGTATCGCCTCGCCCTCAACATGCTCTTTGGAGACCGCGCCAAGCTCGCGATGCTCCTTTGCGGCTTGGCGTTCTCGGCCTTGCTGATGGCGCAACAGAGCTCGGTCTTCTTCGGGATCATGAGTTGGACTTACACGCCGATGGTCAACATTCGCGCGCAAATCTGGGTCAGCGACTCGATGGTTGAGCAGGTCAACGACGCCAAGCCGCTCCGCGACACGGATCTCGGGCGCGTGCGGTCGGTTGACGGCGTCGCCTGGGCCGCCCCACTCCACACCTCCTTCGTCCAGGCGCGCATGCAGGACGGTAATTTCAAGCTGATCACGCTCGTCGGTATCGACGCCGATACGTTCGCCGGCGCGCCGGCCGTGCTCACGCAGGGTCGCATCGAGGACCTGCGCCTGCCGGATACCGTCATCGTCGATGAGTGGGGCGCCGCGCTGATGGGGCGCATGGGCGTCGGGCCCGACGGGCAGCCGCGCAACCAGCCGCTCACGGTCGGCGACACCTTCGAGATCAACGATATCCAGGCCCGCATCGTCGGCATCTGTAAGGTGCGGCGCGCCTTCACCGGCGGGCCGTTCGTCTACACCACTTACGATCGGGCCAAGGGCTACACGCTCGGCGCCCGCCGGACGCTCAGCTTCATGCTCGTCGAGCCCCAGAAGGGCGTGACGCCGATCGAACTCTGCGACCGCATCGAGCGCGCTACGGGCCTCAAGGCGTGGACGTCCGACACGGTGATCTGGAGCTGGGGTGAGCGTAGCTTGGCGCGCAATACCTTCTGGTGGTTCTGGACCAATACGGGCATTCCGTTCTCATTCGGCACCGCGGTCCTCCTCGGCTTGTTTGTCGGCATCGCGATCTCCGGCCAGACCTTCTATTCGTTCGTGCTCGAGAACCTAAAATACTTCGCCGCCCTCAAGGCGATGGGCGCCGGCATGGGGATTATCGCCCGGATGCTCTTCATCCAAGCTTTCAGCGCCGGCCTCATCGGCTTCGGTCTCGGCGTGGGGATGGCGCAGGCCATTGGGCGCGTGATGATCGAAAAGGGCATGCCCCCGTTCGTGATGTATCCGCAGATCCTTTGGGCGACGTTCGTCCTCGTGCTGGGCATCAGCTTCGTCTCCGCCGTCATCGGTATCATCAAGGTCTCGCGGGTCGACGCGGCCGCCGTCTTCCGCGGATGAGCCCCGTCGCCCCCATCGTCGCTGTCCGCGCCTCCGGCGTGGATATGTTCTTCGGCACGCCCGAAAACCAGGTCGTCGCCCTCAAGCAGGCCGACTTCGAAGCCCGGCGTGGCGAGCTCATCATGCTCGTGGGCCCTTCGGGCTGCGGGAAGACGACGCTCCTATCAGTTATCGCGGGCACCCTCACGCCGCAGGCGGGGACGGTCGAGGTCTTTGGCCAGCGCCTCGATGGACTTGGCCAGGAGGAGCTCACGGCGTTCCGTCGTAAGCACCTCGGCTTCGTCTTCCAGTCGTTTAACCTCATTCCGACTCTCACGGTCGTGGAGAATGTGATGGTGCCACTCCTGATCCAAGGTCTCGCCAACGACGAGGCCCATGCCCGCGCAAAGGCCATGCTCGACCAGGTCGGCCTCAAGGGCCGCGAAGATGACCGCCCCGACGGGCTTTCCGGCGGGCAGCAGCAGCGCGTCGCGATTGCCCGCGCGCTCGTCCATGAGCCGCCGCTCCTCATCTGCGATGAGCCGACCTCGGCGCTGGATAAGGATACCGGCGCCCATATCATGCAACTCGTCCGAGATCTTTCCCGTTCGCCCGAACGCTGCGTGGTCGTCGTGACGCATGACCACCGCATCTTTCGCTTCTCCGACCGCATTGCGGAGATGGAAGACGGCCGCATCAGCCGCGTGTTCGACGACCCGAAACTCCTCGACGCCTCCCACCTCTGACCACCCCTATGTTTAAGAAACGCCTCCTCCTCTTCGCGCTCGCCCTCGCCGGTGCCGCCGCGGCCTTCCAGCTCACCCGCGGTACCGCCGAAGAAGCGGTCATCATGCCGCCGCCCTATGAGCCAGCCACCCGGGATAAGGACGGCCTCATCGCCGCCGCCGGGCTCATCGAAGCCGCCGCCGAGAACACACTCTTAGGCTCACCCACCTCTGGCACGGTCGCCAAGGTCCACGTGAAGGTCTGGGATAAGGTGAAAGCCGGCGACCCAATCCTCTCCCTCGACGAGCGCGATCTCCGCGCGCAGCAAGCGGTGCAGCAGGCTGCGGTTTCCGCCGCCGAAGCCACCGCCGAGCGGGCCGAAGACGCCGCTCGCCGCTGGACCGGAATCAAGGACAGCGGAGCGGTCTCCGCGGCCGAGCTTCTGGCCTACCAGATGGCGGCCAAGGAAGCGCGGGCGAAGCTCGCCTTAGCTAAAGCCCAGCTGGATCAGACGGCGGTATTGCTCGATCGGCTCGTGCTCCGTTCGCCCATCGACGCGACGGTGCTCCAGGTCGGCGTGCGCGTCGGCGAATTCGTGGCCGCCGGCGCCAAGGCCCCGGTCGTCCTCGGCGATATCTCCCGCCTACAAATCCGCTGCGACGTCGACGAGCAGCTCGCCACCCGCATGCGCGAGGGCCTGCCGGCCAAGGGATTCTTGAAAGGCGAAAGCACCCTCGCCGGTGGCAAGGATCGCTCCATCGCCCTGAAGTTTGTCCGCATCGAGCCCTTCGTCATCCCGAAGACCTCGCTCACCGGCGCAAGCATTGAGCGCGTGGATACTCGCGTGCTGCAGGTAATCTACCAGTTCGAGCGACCAGCGGGGCGGACGTTATTCGTCGGTCAGCAGATGGACGTCTATATCGACGCCTCCCAAAATGCTCCGGGTAAATAAGACGTTCCTCCTCGCGGCGCTCGTCCTCGCAGGTTGCGCACACGACCCGACGGCTTCGCCCGTGGCCACCGTCACGGCCCCGGCGTTTTCGCAGGCTGGTGCCGTCGCCGACACGAAATGGGCGGAGGCTTTCGGTGACGCGGCCTTGCTCGAACTGATTGCGCAGGCACGTAAGAATAGCCCGGACCTCGCCATCGCCCGCGCGCGTCAGCGTGAAGCGGTGGCCTTGCTCGCCTCCGCCAGTGCGGGCGATCAGCCCGCTGTTTCCGTCGGCGCTGGCTTGGAATCCTCCCGTATCTCGCTCGACACCGGTCGCACGCCGGTCGGCTTCGGTATCCCGCGTCGCACCGACGTCGGCGCCGCTGGCGTAAAGGCCTCTTGGGAACTCGACCTCTGGGGGCGTGAAGCCGCCAAGACGAAGGCCGCCGAGTTCGATTCGCGCGCGGCCAAGTTCACCGTCGAACAGGCGAACCTCGCCCTGTCCGCCGAAGTCGCCCGTCTGTGGTTCGCCGTCCGCGGCACCCGCGAGCAGCTCGCCTTCCTCGAGACCGAGTTCTCCACGCGCCTGCGTGAGATGGAGATTATCGAGCAAACTGTCGTCGCGGGCTTGCTTGATTCTGACCCGCTTTCCTCCGCGCGTCTCGCCGCTGCCCAGGCCAAGGTCGATGAGGGCCTCGGCCGCCGCCGCGTCGCCGCTGCTGAGAACGCGCTGCGTGCGTTGATCGGTTCCGCACTGGGCGTCCAACTTCCTGTGGCGAAGGGCTCTGCCGCGATGCCGGCCTTCGGCGCGGGCGTGCCCTCGGAGCTCTTGCTTCGTCGTCCCGACCTCGCCGCGGCGGCTGAGCGGGTCGACGCCGCACTCGCGCGCGAAGGCGCAGCCATCGCCGACTTTTATCCTTCCGTCACGCTCAACGGCCAGGCTGGCTGGCAGGCCGATCCGGCTTCGCGTGTGGGCCGGGGCTCATCGAGTTTCTGGGCGCTGACGCCGTCGGTAGATTTGCCGCTCTTCGACGCTGGTCGGCGCGAAGCTAACCTCGAGGTCGCCCGCGCGCGTATCGACGGCTCTGGCGCGGAATGGACCAAGGCCGTCCTCGGCGCCTTCCGCGAAGTCGAGGACGCGCTCGCCGATCTGCGCGAGCTCGCTATACAGGAAGAACTGACCGCCCGGGTGCTCACTGCGGTGCGTGTCCAGCTCGCCAACGCCGAGAAACGGCGGGCGGCGGGCTTGGCGAACGAGACCGAACTCTTGTCGGTCCGGCGCGACGAAGCCCTGGCCGCGCGCACGCTCTCGATGGTCGTCTGGGAGCGCCGGCAGGTCGCGGTGCGACTCGCCGCAGCCACGGGCGGCGGTTGGTCCGCCGAGTAACTCGCCAAAGAAGAAGGGCGTCCTTGCGGACGCCCTTCCTGTTTCCTTTAAGGCGCTTAGGCCTTGATCTGCGGACGCTTGGGATCTGGCCAGTCGATGTGGAAGAACTCGCCGCGGGGCTTGTCCTTGCGCTCGTAGGTGTGGGCGCCGAAGAAGTCTCGCTGACCCTGGAGCAGATTCTGCGGGAGGTTCTCGGTGCGGTACGAGTCGAAGTACGAGAGCGCCGAGCCGAGAGTCGGCACGGGGATGCCGTGCTTCACCGCGAGCGCGATGACCTTGCGCCAGTTCTTTTGCGCCTTCTTAACGGTCTTCTTGAAGTACGGGTCGAGGAGGAGGTTGTCCAGGCGGGGCTTCTTGGCGAAGGCTTCGGTGATCTTCTGGAGGAAGCTCGCGCGGATGATGCAGCCGCCGCGCCAGATCTGGGCGATCTCGCCGAAGTTGAGCTTCCAGTTATATTCTTTCTGTGCCTCACGCATGAGCTGGAAGCCCTGGGCGTAGGAGCAGATCTTGGAGCAGTAGAGGGCGTCGCGAATCTGCTCGATGATTTTGGCGCGATCAGGATTGGTCATCGCGCGCTTCGGGCCACGGAGGACCTTGGCAGCTTTGACGCGCTCATCCTTCACGGCGGAGAGGCAGCGGGCGAAGACGGCTTCGGCGATGGTCGGAGCGGCGACACCCATGTCGAGGGCGTTAGCGCTGGTCCACTTGCCCGTGCCCTTCTGGCCGGCGGTGTCGAGGATGACGTCGACCAGCGGGACGCCGGTCTCCGGGTCCTTCTGTTTGAGCACCTTCGCGGTGATCTCGATGAGGAAGGAGTTCAGGTCGCCCTTGTTCCACTCTTCGAAGGTCGTACCAATCTCGTCTGGGGTCATACCCAGGAGGCCGCGCATGAGGTCGTAGGCTTCGCAGATCATCTGCATGTCGCCGTATTCGATGCCATTGTGGACCATCTTCACGTAGTGGCCGGCGCCGTCGGGGCCGATGTGGGCCACGCATGGGACGCCGCCCTTGATGGGCTTACCTGGCTTACCGCCGGTCAATTCCACGCCGGTCACGGCGTCGACCTTGGAGGCCACGGCTTCCCAGATGGGCTTCAGTTCGGCCCAGGCGGCGGCATCGCCACCGGGCATGAGGGACGGTCCGAAGCGGGCGCCTTCTTCGCCGCCGGAGACGCCGGAGCCGATGAAGCGGAGGCCCTTGGCCTTGAGTTCTTTTTCGCGACGGATGGTGTCCGTCCAGAGGGCGTTACCCCCGTCGATGATGATGTCGCCGGGCTCGAAGGCCGCAGCGAGCTCGTTGATCACGGCATCGGTCGGACCGCCGGCCTTGACGAGGATGACGGCCTTGCGGGGCTTTTTCAGGGAGGCAGCGAAGTCCTTGATGCTCGGGCAGCCAATAAGCTTACCAGGGGTGCCGGGGTTTTCCTTCACGAATTCGTCGGTCTTGGCGGTCGTGCGGTTATACACCGAGATTGCGAAGCCGTGGTCGGCGATGTTGAGGGCGAGGTTCTGACCCATGACGGCCAGACCGATGAGACCAATGTCGGATTGCATAAGAGGAGCCAATGCGAACCCCCGGGGGCTGGCATGGCAAACAAGAAAAGGGGCGGCTTTCGCCAGAAAGCTCCTGTTTTCGGCATCACCGGGCGCCTTTCCCCTCGCCTCATCCGCGGGGCTTCCCATCGTGAGGCGCTGTCATGTCCCAGCTCGTCGGCAAACGTATCACCCTCGGCATCACCGGCTCGATCGCTGCCTATAAGGCCGCGGACCTGACCTCCCAGCTCGTCAAATACGGCGCCGAAGTCCAGGTGGTCATGACCAAGGGCGCCACCCAGTTCATCACTCCGATGACGCTGCAAGTGCTCTCCCGCCGGCCGGTGGCGTTCGATCTCTGGGCCGAGGGCGCCAACTCCATCCCGGGCCATATCGAGATCGCCGATTCTTCCGACTTGCTCCTCGTCGCGCCGCTTTCCGCCAACGTCCTCGCCGAATTCGCCCACGGACTCGCCCCCGACCTCCTGACCAGCATCTACCTCGCCACCCGTGGCCCAGTCCTCCTTTGCCCGGCGATGAACGGTAAGATGTATGAACACGCCGCCACCCAAGCCAACCTGAAGACCCTCCGCGCTCGCGGCCATGCGATCGTCGACCCCGCCGAGGGCATGCTGGCCTGCGGTTACGAAGGCCTCGGCAAGCTTGCGCCGGTCGAAGAGATCGTGAGCCGCGTGCTTTCGATCTTGGGCTGAGCCCGATGGACTCCCGCGAGCGCCGCCAGCGAGTCGAGGCTTCGGCGAAGGCGCTGGGCTTTGACGCGTTCGGGGTCGCACCGGTCGAGGTCGACGTCCGCGCCGACTATTTCAAGAAGTGGATCGCGGATGGCATGCACGGCGACATGGCCTGGTTGGCCCGCAACCCCGACCGGCGCACCGACGCTCGTCAGGTGATGCCGGAAGCCCGCAGCTTGGTCGTCGTCGGGCTTAATTATTATCAGCCGCACCCGCCGGCGGGCTACCGTATCGCGAAATACGCCCTGGGTGCCGACTACCACGACGTGATTCTCGCGCGGTTGAAGCAGCTCTGCGCAGTGATGCGCGAACTGGGCGGCGAGCAGAAGCCCTATGTCGACACTGGGCCGGTGTTGGAGAAGCCGGTCGCGGCGGCCGCCGGGCTTGGCTGGCAGGGCAAGAGCACCATCCTCATTCACCGTGGTGCCGGAACCTGGCTCTTCCTGGGCGTCGTCTTGACGACGCTCGAACTCGAAGCCGCGGGCGCGCCGGAGCCAGATCGCTGCGGTTCCTGCACCCTCTGCCTCGAGGCCTGCCCGACCGCCGCGATCATCGCCCCCTATAAGCTGGATGCGCGGAAGTGCCTCGCCTACCTGACCATCGAACACCAGGGCGCGATTCCCCTCGAATATCGCGAAGCCCTCGGCGACCGGGTCTTCGGTTGCGATGACTGCCTCGACGTCTGTCCTTGGAACAAGTGGGCCGTCACCACCCGCGAGGCGAGTTTCGCGCCGCGCCCGCACCCGCCCCTGCGCGAGACGCTGGCTTGGACGGAGGCCCAGTTTCTGACCCATTTCCAGGGCACGCCGGTCGAACGTCTCGGGCTGGCGCGCTGGCGTCGCAACGCGCTCACGGTCTTGGGTAATGTCGGTACCGCCGCCGATCTTCCCGCCGCTGCGGCGCTGTTGGACGCTGCTGATCCGATGGTCGCCGAGCACGCCGCTTGGTCCGTCGCCCGGCTACGCGCCCGCTGAACCTACGGGTTGCCTCGGGCGATGGGCTCGTCCTAATGGGACTCGTGACTCTCGCCCAAGCCTACTACGCACTCGCTGCCTTCCTCCTCCTGGCTGGCTGGCTCATCGTCACGGACGCTCCCGTTCTTCGCTCCTTTCGTCGCTCGCGCCTGGCCACCACGCTCCTAACGTTGGCTGCCATCACTTGGTTTGGTTGGTGGCTCATGAGCCTCCCGGAGGCTGACCTCGCTGGCCTGCCGCGCCTCCCGGTGGTGCTCGGCTTCCTCGGCGCCAGCTTCGCGACCTTCTTCTACATGCCCGACTTTCTGTCGGTTCGTTCCTTGGCGGTGCTGATGCTGTTTCTGGCGCGGGCCACCCTCGACGCTGGCTACCGCCAGCTCCCGTACAGCTTACTGGACGCCTCGGTGAGCTACGGGTTGCTGATCCTCTTCGGCTTCTGGTGGGCGTGTTCGCCGCCAGTCTTCTGCCGGCAATGCGACTGGGTCCTGACCACGGATGCCCGTCGCAAGCTCTTCGGCGGGCTGTCCCTGCTCCTGGGTCTCGCCTGTGTGGTTCAGGCTTTCCTCCTCCCGTGAGCCGTGCGCTGCTGATCGTCGTCTCGGGTCCGGCCGGCAGCGGCAAGACCACGCTCTGCGCTCGGCTGACCGAAGCGTACCCGCAGTCGATTCGCCGCGTCATCACCTGCACGACCCGCGCGCCGCGGATTGGCGAAACTGACGGCGCGGACTACCATTTCATGACACGCGCCAGCTTCGAGCAGCAGGTCGCCGCCGGGGTCTTCCTCGAGCATGCCCAGGTGCACGGTAATCTTTACGGCCCGCGCGCCGCCGATGTCGCCGCCCAGCTCGGCGCTGGCTTCGACGCTCTCCTGAATGTCGACGTCCAGGGCGCTTCGACGATCCGCGCCAAGGGCGCCGCTGATCCGCGCCTCGCCGCGTCGCTCGTGACGGTCTTCATCCGCGTGGGCGATCGCACGGAGCTCCGTCGTCGCCTCACGGGCCGCGGCACCGACCCGGTCGACGAAATCGACCGCCGCGTCGCCGCCGCCGAAGAGGAGCTTCGTCATGCAGGCTCCTACCAGCATCTGATCGAAAGCGGCAGCCGGGAAGCTGATTTTGCGGCGCTGCAAAGTATCTACCTCGCCGAGAAGGCCCGTCGTCCATGATGGAGAAGAACGACATCGCGGGCGTCCTCGACGAGATCGCCACGTTCATGGAGTTGACGGGCGAAAATCCTTTCAAGATCCGCGCGTATTCGGCCGGGGCCCGCATCCTCGAGAACCTGACCGAAGACCTCGGTGAGCTCATCGATAGCGGCAAGCTGGCTGATATCCCCGGTCTCGGTGAGGCGCTCGTCGACAAGATCACGACGCTTCGCCGTGACGGCGTCCTGCCGTTTCATCAGAAGCTCAAGGCGTCCATCCCCGCCGGGCTCCTCGAAGTCATGCAGATTCCCGGCCTCGGCCCGAAGAAGGTGCGAGCGCTCTGGACGCAGTTGGCCGTCGAGGACCTCGCCAAGCTCAAGGAGGTCTGCGAAGCCGGCGCGGTCGCCGAGCTCAAGGGTTTTGGCGCCAAGACGCAGGACAAGATTCTCGAAGGCATCAAGAACCGTATCGCCTACGGGAAGCGCCACCGGTGGAACGACGCCGCCGCCATCGCCGAGCCGATTCTCGCGGGCTTGCGGGCGCTACCGCAGGTCTCGCTGGCCGAATCGGCGGGCTCGCTCCGCCGTTCGCGGGAGACCGTCGGCGACCTCGACTTCCTCGTGGCCTCCTCGGATCCGCAACCGATTATGGCATGGTTCGTCGCCTTTCCTGGCGTGAAGGAAATCACCGCCCAAGGTGAGACGAAGTCCAGCGTGCGCTTCGAAAATGGCCTGCAGGCCGATTTACGCGTCGTCCCCGCGGCCCAATTCTACTTCGCGCTCCACCACTTCACCGGCTCCAAGGAGCATAACGTCGCGATGCGCCACCGCGCGCTCGGCCGAGGCCTAAGCATGAGCGAATGGGGCTTCAAGTCCGTCGACGAGAAGACCCCCGCCCCGGGCGCCAAGAACGAGGCAGAGGTCTTTCAAGCGCTGGGACTGCCTTGGATTCCGCCCGAAATGCGCGAAGGCAATGGGGAAATCGACGCTGCCGAAGCCGGCCAGCTGCCGGAGCTTATCCAGCTCTCCGACCTCCGCGGCGTTTTCCACAATCACACGACGGAATCGGATGGCGACCACACGCTCGACCAGATGGCCGCTGCGGCCGAAGCCCACGGATGGGAGTACCTCGGCATCTCCGACCATTCGAAGTCCAGCTTTCAGGCCAACGGTCTCGATGAGGCCCGCCTGGCCAAGCAGCGCGAGGATATCGCGCAGCTCAACGCCTCGAAGAAATATCGCGTCCGCGTGCTCGCCGGCAGCGAGGTCGATATCCTCGCCGCCGGCGAACTGGACTTCCCGGACGATGTCCTGGCGCAACTCGATTTCGTCGTGGCCTCGGTCCACAATCGCTTCGGTCTGGAGCGCGAGGCGCAGACCGCCCGTATCATCAAGGCAATCGAGAATGAGCACGTCGATATGATCGGACACCTTACGGGGCGTCTGCTCAATCGGCGCGAACCCTACGAGGTCGATATCGCCAAGGTCATCGATGCCGCTGCGGCCAACGACACGATCATCGAGCTCAACGCCAACCCTTGGCGGCTCGATCTCGACTGGCGTTGGTGGCGCCGCGCCGCCGAAAAGGGCGTGTTGTGTTCGATCAACCCGGACGCCCATGATATCGACCAGCTGGGCTTCGCTGCCTTTGGCGTACGCATCGCCCGCAAGGGCTGGCTGACGCCGGCGCAGGTGCTCAACACGCGCACGTTGCCCGAAGTGCTGCGCTGGCTGGGTCGTTGAACGCTCCTTCCGGCTCGCCCTGCGGGCGCCGCTCCTCCTATCCTACCGCATGCTGCACGATAAGCGCCGTCTGCTCCTCATCGCCGGACCTTGCTCCCTCGAGTCAGAGGCCAATTGCCGGACCGTCGCCGCGGAGCTCAAGGCGCTGGCTGCCCGCCACCCAGAACTGAACATCATCTTCAAGGGTTCCTACGATAAGGCCAACCGCACTTCGCTGGGGGGCGACCGCGGCCCTGGCCTGCAGGCGGGCCTCGATCTCCTCGCGATGGTGAAGAAGGATTACGGGTTCAAAGTCCTGACCGATATCCACGGCCCCGACCAGTGCGCGGCCGTCGGTAAGGTCGTCGACGTGTTGCAGATCCCGGCGTTCATGTGCCGCCAGACCGATCTCCTCGTCGCCGCCGCCCAGACCGGCAAGGTCGTGAACGTGAAGAAGGGGCAGTTCCTTTCGCCGGCAGAGATGCGCTTCGTGGTCGATAAGCTCGAAGGCGCCCAGGCTGCCGAGATTTGGCAGACCGACCGTGGCACGACCTTTGGCTACCAGAACCTGGTCGTCGACATGCGCTCTTTCCCGATCATGGCTGGCTTCGGTCACCCGACGATCATGGACGCCACGCACGCGGTGCAGCTCCCCGGCGCCGCCGGCGGCGCTTCCGGCGGGCAACGTGAATACGTGCCGGTCCTCGCCAAGGCGGCCCTCGCCGCCGGTGCTGACGGCCTGTTCATGGAGACGCACCCCGACCCGCAGAAGGCGATCTCCGACGGCCCGTCGCAGGTGCCGCTCGCTGAATTCCCCGCGCTCGTAGAAGCCTGCCTGCGCGTCTGGAAAGCCGTCCGCGCCTAGGCGGCCAGCTGCGCGATTGCTTCCCGGTCTGGCTTACCGCTCGCGTTCGTGGGGATCTTCCGGACGAACACGTAGCGCCGCGGCCGAGCCGCCGGCGCGAGGGTTTCGCAGGCCAGTCGGAGGGCGGCTTCCGTGGAGGCGGGGCCGATGACGCAGGCGGTCACGACTTCACCCCAAGTCGCGTCCGCCACACCCAGTACCAGCGCGGCCTCGACCAGCCCCGTCGCCTGGAGCGCCTGCTCCACGCGCGCCGGATCGACCTTTTCGCCGCCGGTGATGATGACGCGATCGGCGCGTCCGGAAATCCGCACGCTGCCGTCGGCTTCCACGTCGCCGCGATCACCGCTCGCCCAAGGGCGGGTGAGCGCATCGGCGGGCCACTGGCCGAGGCCGAGCGAGGGCGCGGCGATGGTGATGACGCCCTCGGCGTCTGTCGCGAACGTCACGCCAGGCAGGGGAGCCCCGCGCGTAGTTTCACCCGTCCAGATTTTTTCCGGCGGGCACAGCGCGCAGGCCGCCGCGGTCTCCGTCGAACCATAGGTAAGGAAGACGGGCAGCCGCTGCGCGCGGATCTCGCCGGCCAGCGGCCCGGGCAGGGCCGCGCCACCGAGCAGAATCACGTCGAAACCGCGCAACCACGTTGCGCCTTCGGCGTGCGCCAGGAGGCGGGTCAGTTGCGCTGGCACCAAGGAGATGACCTTCGTGCCCTCGGCCGGCAAGGCCACGGAGGGCAGGGGAGTCTCCGCGGCGAAGCGTCCATCGAGGACGGCGTGTGCGCCGCCGGTCACGCGGGCGCGGATTGCCGGCATGAAGCCGCTGACGTGCCAAGGCGGCGTGCAGGTGACGCCATGGAGGATTGGGGACAGCCCGCGCGCACCCAGTGCGACGCTCAGACCGAGCGCGGCGGCCCGCAAAGTTTCCGCCGAGTGGATGATGAACTTCACTTTCCCGCCGGTGCCGCCGGTCGGGATCATCACGCGACCGCGCCAGTTCTTCGGCCAATCACAGGTGCCGAGACCACGCGGCTCGAGGGTGAGGCCTTTGACGAGCGTGCCCAGCGGAAGCTGGCGGGCGGCCTCGGCGAGGTCGTGGGCGGACCAGCGGGGATTACCGAGGAAAACCGGCAGGCCGGCATCATGCGCCAGCAGCGCTTCGCGCAGGTGCGTGGCGTAGTCCGCATGGAAGACCGCGACGGCGCTCATGTCAGCTCCTGCCAGAAGCGGCCCCAATCGAAGTCCACCAGCCCGGCGGCGAGCGCGCCAGGCGCATGCTGGTCTCGGCCGTCATGCTCGAACCGGCCGAGGGTATCGAAGCCCACCGTCCCCGCTGCTGGGTCTTGCGCTGCCAGCCATAAGGCGCCCTGCCGACCAACCGCGGTCTCGAAGCAGGACGAGTAGACAACGACACCCTTATGCGCGGCGCGCCAGGCCAGCAGATCGTCCCAGTCCCCAGCGAGCAGCGGCTTCACGACCACCGTCCCGTCCCACGCGAGTCCGGCCGGCGTGAGAAATGATTCATCGAGCGCGATCTTAACCGGCCCGATGGACGCGTAGCCCAGATGTCCGACGGGCAGGGGCTGCTCGAGGAATTCGATTCGTTCCTCCGCGCGCACTAACTCGGCCCAGCGGCGCGCCGCTTGCAAGTCCAGCGAACCGTTGGCATCGAGCCGGAGGCGACCAGGGAATCGCGCCAGCACGCTGCGGATAGCTTCCTCTGATGTCTCGGGCGAGATCTTGATTTTTAAGGTCTGGAAGCCCTCGGCAATCTTCGCCGCCGTCTCCATCACGGAGAGCGTCATGAGCCCAGCGCAAGGGAGGGCGTCGCGGAAACGGGCGATTTGGTTCCAATGCCGGCAGCTGGCAAGTGCCGCCGAGAGGCAAGGTCGCGCCGTCGGGGAAGCGGCGATCGCAGCGGAGAGGTGACCGAGGTTTCCCTGCGCCGAGCGCAGCGACTCGACGGCTTGCTCGATGGTCTCGGTCGGGAAACCAGGCCAAGGAGCGATTTCTCCGTATCCGGTGCCTTGGTCCGATTGCGTCCGGAGGATGATACGATCGACGGCGTCCACGACGCCCGCCCCTGTCGCCACCGGCGTGCGGAGACGTCGGCGGAAGCGTTTGAAGTCGAAAAAACCACTGGTCATGGGTCGAATAGACGGCAATCCGGACAAACTCGCAAAATCAATTTGCCAGCCATCAGGGGGGTGCCTAACACCCTTGGGGGAAACCGACCACTCATGGCCTCCTCGAAATCCAAGGGCCGCGTTTCCCTCGACGAACGCTTTTACCTGCCAGCAGACGAATTTTTCTCTGCCAACGCTGGTCTGGGCCTGACGTATGACGACGTTTCCCTGGCGACCCGCTACTCCGAGGTCCTCCCCCGGATGACCCGCCTCGATTCGGCGCTTTCGGACTCCCTCTCCCTGTCCCTCCCAATCGTCTCCTCCGACATGGACACGGTGACCGAGCACCGCATGGCTATCGCGATGGCCCTCAACGGCGGGCTGGGCCTCCTCCATTACAATATGTCCGAGGTCGAGCAGGTGGCCGAAGTCCGCCGCGTGAAGAACCATATCCACGGCATGATTGGCGACCCCGCAGTCGTCGCGCCGGAAGACACCATCGCCCAAGTCCTGGCCCGCATCGAGCGCGACGGCCTGGCCTTCAGTACCTTCCCGGTCACCGCTCCCGATGGTACGTTACTCGGTCTCCTGCCTGGCAGCACGGTCAAGGAGCGCCACGGCCAGCGCAAGGTCGTCGCCGTCATGATTCCGCGCGACAAGGTGTTCACCGTCGGCGAGAAGGATCTCGGCAAGGACCCGATTGCCACCGCCGACCGCAAGTTCTCCGAACACGTTGGCCAGAACAAGCTGCTCGTCGTCGATGCGAAGAACAAACTCCGCGGCCTTTTCACTTTGAGCGATATCGAGCGCATCTCCGAGGAATCCCGCGCCCACGTCCGCCCAACGCGCGACGCTGATTTCCGTCTCCGTGTCGGCGTCGCCATCTCGGTGCCCCGCACCGCTGACGGCGAAATCGACCGCACCCGCTTACTCGCCCACGTCAGCGCTCTTATCGACGAAGGCGCGGATGCCCTCGCGATTTCGACCGCGCACGGCCACACTAAAGGTGTCGGTGACGCGCTACGCATGTTGCGCAAGGCACATAAGCATATCACACTCATCGCCGGTAACGTCACCAGTGGCGAAGGCGTCGAGTTCCTCGCCGCGGCGGGCGCTGACACCGTCAAGATTGGCCAGGGCCCCGGCTCAATCTGCACGACCCGCATCGTCGCCGGCGTCGGTATCCCGCAGCTGACCGCACTTTACGTCGCCTCCCGCGCCGCCGCCCAGAAGGGCGTGCGCATCCTCGCCGACGGCGGCATCACGAAGAGCGGCGACATCGTCAAGGCGCTCACGCTCGCCGACGCGGTCATCCTCGGCGGCCTGCTCGCCGGGAGCCGCGAAGCCCCGGGCAAGCTGATGGAGATCAACGGTAAGACTTATAAGGAATACCGCGGCATGGGTTCGCATGAAGCCATGCGGAAGGGTTCCGCCGCCCGCTACGGCCATTCCGCCAGCGGCAAGTTCAGTAAGGTCGCCGCCGAAGGCATCGAAGCGCTCAAGGAAGTTTCCGGCACCGTCGACCAAGTCCTCGGCACCCTCGCTGGTGGCGTCCAGAGCGGCCTCGGCTACCTCGGCGCGGCGAACCTCGCCGAACATCGTAAGCGCGCCCGCTTCATCCGAGTCACACCTGCCGGCCAGCGCGAAGCCGCTCCGCACGACGTGATTGAGATCAAGGCCGGCTCCTGATTTTACCTATGGAAGCTTTTCTTAGGGCACTCTCCCTCATCTTACTCGGCGTCCTGATCGGCGCGGTGGGCATGTTATTCTTCACGCCGAGCTTCAACGTCGTCGTCAGCCGAGCTCCTGGCGCGCTCAAGCCCGTCGAGTTCGCCACCGCCCCAGTCGCGCCCGCCGTCGCGCCGGCCACGCCCGCAAAAAACCCTGCCCGCGACGATGTGGCGGTCGCTCCAGTGAAGCCGCCCGTCGCCGCCGACGCGCGCCCCTCTCTGGCCCCTGCCGCCGTCGAGCCGACCATCGATTTTAAGGCGATCTCGGAGCACCTCATCCTCTGGCCTACTTCGGTGACGGTGAAGACCGCGACCACGGTACCCGTGTTGGTCGATGGCAAGAAAGTCCAGGATCTGGCTCTCGAGGCCGGCACAATCTTGCAGGTCTCCAAGGTCCTGGCGAACGGGTCCCTTGAGGTTCGCGCCAAGGGCGCCAAGTTCGAGGTCCAGAGCCCGCTCACGGATTTCTCGTTAGAGCTGGGCAAGCGCGTTTCGGAACTCGTCCTCAAGGGCACGAAGTTCGATTCGCCTTTCGCAAACCCGCCGACATCAGCTCCCGCTGCGGTCGTGGTCACCGCCGCGGCGGTCCCCGCGCCTGTCGTCGCGCCCAAGGCTCCGCTGAGCTTGGCCCAGCGCGTCGACGTGCTGTTCGGTGCTAAGCCAGCGGGTGAATCGTCGGCCAACCCGCCTGCGGCCGCCGCGCCTTCCGTCCCCCCGCCTGCGGCCGCCGATATCCCCGCCACTCCGCCTCCGGCGGCTCCGTCAACCGAACCGAACACCGTCGAGAAGGGTAAGGATCTAGACCGTAAGATAAACCAGCTCTTCAAGTGATCGGCCTGTGAGTCACGCGAAGATATTTTCTTGGAACGTCAATGGGGTCCGCTCGGCCCTCGGCAAGGGACTCGGCGAATTCATCGCGTCGGCTGACCCGGATGTGCTCTGCCTGCAGGAGACGAAGTGTGAGACGGCCGTGGCTTCTACGCTTGGCCTAGCCTACCCGCATCAGTTCTGGCATGAGGCCGAGAAAAAGGGCTACTCGGGTACGGCCATCCTTTCCAAGGTCGCGCCGCTTTCCGTCGCCACGGATTTCCCGGGCGATCACCCGCCCGAAGGCCGCGTGGTCACGGCGGAGTTCAACGGGCTCTTCGTGGTCAGCGCTTACGTCCCTAATTCTCAGCGCGAGCTCGAGCGCCTCGCTTATCGCCTCCAGTGGGACGCCGATTTCCGTAAATACCTGGCCCGCCTCGCGAAGAAGAAGCCGGTGGTCGTCTGCGGAGACCTCAATGTCGCGCACGCCGAGATCGACCTCGCCAATCCTTCCACGAACCGCCGCAACGCGGGCTTCACCGACGAGGAACGCGAATCATTCAGCCAGCTGCTCGTCGGCCATGGTTTCACGGATACCTTCCGCGCTCAGCACCCTGAGCTCGCACAGCGCTACAGTTGGTGGTCCTATCGCCCTGGTATCCGCGCCCGCAACATCGGGTGGCGTCTGGATTACTGCCTGACTTCTGACGGCCTCAAGTATTCGCAGCCCGACATCCACGACAAGGTCACCGGCTCGGACCACTGTCCGGTATCCGTCCGCGTGCAGGCCGAGCTCTAATCGGTCGTCGCTTGTTCTCCGGTCAGCCGGCGCACCCAGGGCACGAGTATAAGGAGTAACAGACTCATCCCGCCGACAAGTAGGGCCTGGTTCCAGAAGAAGTTCGCCAGCGCCAGCGGATCCTTGGCGTCGAAGCTGCCAGCGAGCACTCCGGCCAGTTTATTGCCCAGCGCCGATCCAAGGAACCAGATGCCCATCACCAATCCGGCCAGTTTGGCGGGAGCGAGCTTGGACATCGCGCTCAGGCCGACCGGGCTTAAGCAAAGTTCCCCGATAGTCTGGAGGAAGTAGACGCCGACGAGCCACCAGGGGCTCACCTTACCCGCGGCGGTGAGTTGGGCCGCCGGGACGAGCAGCGCGAAGGAAAGTCCGAGGAAGACGAGGCCCCAGAAGAACTTCATCGGGATCGAGGGTTGGCGTTCGCGGAGGCGGACCCAGAGCCAGGCGAACAGTGGGGCCAGCGCGATCACGAAGAGCGAATTCACCGACTGGAACCACGATGACGGGAAGGCGTAACCGAACGTCTCGTTGCGCGTGAGTTCGTCGGCGAACAGTGTGAGCGACGAGCCAGCCTGCTCGAAGACGGCCCAGAAGATGATGGCGCAGATGAAGAAAACCAGGATCGCCGCGATGCGGTGGCTGTCGGGGTCTTTCTTGAGTACGCCGAAATAGATGACGCCGACGATCGGCAGGGCGTAGACGAGGGGGTTGATCCACGGGAAGTAATCCGAGGCGATCATGACGCCGAGCAGGGCGGCGGTACCGATCGCGACCAAGGCGAGCCGGTCCCAGGGGCGGGGCGTGCCCGTTGCCGGCGCCTGGCCGATATGGGCCAGCCAGTGGAGTCGCCGGAGATAGACGCCCATACCGATTGTCATGCCGACGCCGGCGGCGGCGAAGCCCCAGTGCCAGCTGTGCAGCGGGTCGAATCCCCAGCCGGTCAGCAGCGTCTTGAACTGGTCGCTTTGCGCCAGCCACCCGACCACCAAAGGTGCCGCGAAGGCCCCGAGGTTGATGCCCATGTAGAAGAGCGAGAAGCCGGCGTCTCGTCGCGTATCCTCGGGCGAGTAGAGGCCGCCGACGAGCGTGCTGATGCTCGGCTTGAGCAGGCCAGTCCCGAGTGCGATGAGGATGAGCCCGGCGTAGAACGTCGGTATGGAAGCGAATGCCAGGCAGTAGTGGCCAGCGGTAATGATTAATCCGCCGATCAGCACCGCCCGCCGGGCACCTAAGAAGTTATCAGCGAGATAGCCCCCGAGGATGCAGACCATGTAGCTCGCCATGGTGTAGTTGCCGTAGATCTGCGCCGCGAATTTCTGGTCGAAGCCCAGCCCGCCCATCGTCAACGGGGCGATCATGAAAAGGAGTAATAGCGCCCGCATGCCGTAGTAGGAGAACCGCTCCCACATCTCGGCGTAGTACAGCATGCTCAACCCTCGGGGATGGCCGGCGAAGCCCCCGTGGTCGCGATCGGTCTGCGCGGTCTGCGGTTCGACGGATGGGGTCGGTGCGTGCATCGGAGGGGGTTATAAGCGGGGTAATCGGGGAGAGGGAGTCGGGAATGCATTTCACCCTCCGACAGAGGGACGGCGTTGACAAGGGGGGGCTATCGGCTACTTTTGAGACTCAATCTCAATTAGCGTGACCCCGCTATCGCAACTTCTCCCGGGCCAATTCGGCAAACTGGCCTCGCTCAACCCTGAGCGGGGGGTGGATCAGCGTTTGATGGCCCTGGGGCTGCTCCCGGGCATGATTCTTAAGCTCATCCGGAAGGCGCCGCTCGGCGACCCGCTGGCCATCGAGTTCGGCGGCCAAGTCGTCAGCCTCCGCCTCGCCGAGGCCGAAAATCTGATCGTCGATGTCTCCGCCGATTGTCCCATCCAGCGACCGCGTCAGCCGTGAGCAACTCCGCCGCAGGCCTACTGGTCGCGCTCGTCGGTAACCCCAACACCGGCAAGTCGACCCTCTTCAACGCCCTGACCGGCCTGCGGCAGCGCGTCGGTAATTATCCCGGCGTCACCGTCGCCCGTAAGTCCGGCATCTGCGATCTCGGCGACGGGCGAAAAGTCGAGCTGCTCGACCTCCCTGGACTTTACTCCCTCGCCGCCGCTTCGCCCGACGAGCAGGTCGTCATCGACGCCCTCTCGGGCAATATCGTCGGCGCCCGTCGTCCGGACGCGGTGGTGCTCGTCGTCGACGCGACCAACCTGCTCCGTAATCTCTTCCTCGCCTCCCAGGTCGCCGAGCTCGGTCTGCCGGTGGTGATTGCGCTCAATCAGGCCGATGTCGCCAAGGAGCAAGGCCTACGCATCGATACCGGCTTACTTTCCCGTCGGCTGGGCGGTGTCCCCGTCGTGCTGACTTCCGCTTGGCAAGGCGAGGGCATCCTCGACGTGCGGCGTGGTATCGCGCGCGCGTTGACTGAGCCGGCGCCGATGAAACGCGTGTCCTGGCCGACCGATATCGCGGGGGCCTTGGCAGAAGTGGCCGCCGCCGCCGCGGCCGATACGGGCCGGCCGATCACGGAGGCGGAGGCCCAGCGACTGCTCTTCGATACGAATCCGTCGACTGCCGAACGGCTCGGCTGGGCGCTCGCCCGCCGCGAGAAGACGCTCCGCGTCGCGCGGGATCGCGTCCGTCATTCCGGCTACAACCCCATGGCGGCCGAACCGCTCGTCCATTACGCGCATCTCCGCCTCATCCTCGAGGGAGTCGTGGCGGAAGGCCTGGGCAAGGCGGGCCGTTCCGCCGCCGTCGATCGCCTGCTCCTCCACCGCTTTCTTGGGCCCGTGCTGTTCCTCGGGATCATGCTCGGTTTTTTTGGCTCCGTCTTCTGGCTGGCGAAGTTCCCCATGGAATGGATTCAGGCTGGGGTGGATTGGACGAAGAGCATCGTCGCGCCGCCCTTGGACGCGTATCCCATGCTCCAAAGCCTGCTGGCGGACGGCATCATCGGGGGCGTCGGGGCCTTCTTGGTCTTCCTGCCGCAAATCCTGATTCTCTTCCTTTTCATCGGAATCCTCGAAGACAGCGGCTACATGGCGCGTGCTGCGTTCATCATGGACCGTCTTTTTAGCTGGTGCGGCCTCAACGGGAAGAGTTTCGTGCCGCTGCTCTCCGGTTTTGCCTGCGCGATTCCGAGCCTGCTTTCCACGCGCACGATCGAAGACCCCAAGGCGCGGCTCGCGACCGCCTTCGTGGTGCCGTTCATGAGTTGTTCGGCCCGCTTCCCGGTCTATGCGCTGATGTGCGCCGCCTTCATCGGTCCGGTCTATGGTCCAGGCTGGCAATCCGTCGTGATGATCGGGATGCACTGCGTCGGCCTACTCTTCGCCGTCCCGACGGCTTTCGTGCTCACGCGCCTCGTGCTCAAGGTCAAGCCGCAGCCCTTTGTCCTCGAGCTTCCGCGCTACCAGATGCCCAAGTCGCGCGACGTGCTGTGGCGCATGTGGCAGAACGCCGCCGAGTTTGTGTCCCGGGCCGGTACGGTTATCTTCGCCATCACCATTATCGTCTGGGCGCTCTCGTATTTTCCGCGCGACCCAGCGGTGGCGGAGCGCATCCAGGCCGCGCACCCGACGGCCGCCCCAGAAGTGGTCACGGCCAAGATACAGGCGGCGTATGTCGAACAATCCTACATGGGACGATTCGGCAAGGCGGTGCAGCCAGTCTTCGATCCACTGGGCTTCGACTGGAAGATCACCGTCGGCGTGCTGGCGAGCTTCCCGGCCCGCGAGGTCATCGTCTCCACGCTGGGCGTGACGTACTCCGTCGGCGAAGGCGCCGAGGCCGACAGCCAGCATCTCCGCAAGGCCATGCAGGACGCTAAATGGTCCGAGGGGCCGCGCGCCGGCACCCCTATCTTCTCCCTCGCCGCGGTGCTCGCGCTGATGGTCTTCTTCGCGCTTTGCTCGCAGTGCGGCCCGACGGTTGCCACGCTCGCCCAGGAGACCGGCGGCTGGCGGTGGGCCGCGGGTTCGTTCGTCTACATGACGGCACTCGCCTGGCTCGCCGGGACGGCCGTCTATCAAGTCGTCAGCCGTCTCTCATGAACCTCGAAGCCGTCATCGTCGGGGCTATCATCGGCGTCGCCGCGGGTTGGCTGATTCGTCGTTGGCTGGCCGCCGCCCGTCGTCGCAAGGAAGGCGGCTGCGCCGGGGATTGCGCTTGTGCGACGAAGCTAAAGCCGAAGAAGTAAGCCTGAGAGGCAAGTTGACCAGTTGATGGGTTGGCCAGTTGGCCAGAAAAGACATGGAACTCAAAGGGAGACCGGGAACCGGGAAGTTGGCTTCGGGCATATTCTTTCGGGTGACAGGTGACGGCCACCAGGGCATCAGCCTCTCGGGAGTCGGCCATTCAGCCATCGGCAGCCGGCTCCAGGCTCCCGCGGCCGATGGCCGAGAAGCCGATACCTGAGTTGCCGTCACCCGTGGCTGACACCCGTCACCCGGAATTTAATTCCCCAGCCAATCATCCGGTCTCGGGTTCACCATTGAGTGAGTGCCTCGGCTTTCTTGCCCACCTGTCAACTTGTCAACCTGCCAGCTAGTGCGCCCTCTGGGCCTCTGGCCCACTGGTCAACTGATCAACTAACGCTGCGCCCCTTGCCCCCATGTCACCGTGCCCCCTCGCGGCTTCGCCGCGCTCACACCGGCTGCTGCTGGCTGAGGCAGTGCAGCGCGCCACCTTCGATGAGCAGTAGGCGGCAGTCGATGCCCACGATTTTCCGACCGGGGAAGCCGTCGCCGACGATGCCCATGGCAATCTGGTCGGAGTCTTGGCCGTAGAGCGGCACGAGGACGCCGCCGTTCACGATGAGGAAGTTCGCATGGCTCGGTGGCAGCTCGCGTCCGGCGAGGCGGATGGGTTTCGGCAGCGGAAGCTCGAGGACGTCGAGCCGTTGGCCGCGCGGGCGCATCTCGCGCAGGCGGCGGAGGTTTTCCTGCAACGGCGCGTAGTTCGGCGAGGCCTTGTCGGCCTCACTGACGGCGAGGATGGTGCGCGGCGCGATGAAGCGCGCGAGGTTGTCGATGTGGCCGTCGGTATCGTCGTTGGCGAGGCCTTCGCCAATCCAGAGGAGTTCGTCGACCGCGAGCCCGTCGCGGATGGCGGCGTGGAACGCGGCGTCATCGCGGCCTTCGGCGCGGTTCGGATTGTTCTGCACAGCCTCGGTGGTGAGGAGCAGGCCGTCGCCGGAGACTTCGATGCCGCCGCCTTCGAGTTCGAATGGATAGCTAAACTTCTTCACGCCGAGGCGTGCGGCGATCTTGCCGGGGACTTGGTTGTCGAGCGAAGCCTCGAACTTGCCGCCCCAGCCGTGGAATTCCCAGTCGGTGAGCGCGAGCTCCTTGGTCTGGTCGTTCTTCACGAAAATCGGCCCATGGTCGCGGCACCACACGTCGTCGGTGGCGATGTCAGTCAGCTCGATGACGGAAAGGTCGGCTTTGGCTTCTTTGAGCGCTCGTTCGGCTTCGGCGCGCAACTTGCCTGCGGCGTTAATCTTCACCGGCTGGAACTCGGCGATCGCCGCGGCGAACTCCGCGAACTTTGCGGGGATGAGGCCGTAGTGCCCGGGCCAGAGCGCGGGGTTCGACGGCCAGGACAGCCACGTGGCGGACTGAGGTTCCCACTCCGCGGGCATGCGGAAACCGAGGGCGCGTGGCGTGGCCATGCGGGAGATCAGTCGCGCAGGCGGCGCGTCAGGTCGCCGTAGGCGTCGATGCGCCGGTCGCGGAAGAACGGCCAGATGCGGCGGAACGCCCGCTGTTTCGCGAGGTCGCAATCAGCGAGCAGGATTTCCTCTTGCTCAGCGGAAGCCCGGGCGACGATTTCGCCGTATGGGTCGGAGACGAAACTCTGGCCCCAGAACTGGGTGCGGCCTTCGACGCCGACGCGGTTGGTCGCGGCGACGTAGCAGCCGTTGGCGACGCCATGGCCGCGCTGGACGGTCTCCCAGGCGTTATGCTGGGCCTTGCCGAGGGCGGCCTTCTCTTCGGGCAGCCAGCCGATGGCGGTTGGGTAGAAGAGGATTTGCGCGCCGCCGAGTGCGGTCAGTCGCGCGGCTTCGGGATACCACTGGTCCCAGCAGATGAGCACGCCGAGATCGCCATGCGCGGTCTTCCAGGTACGGAAGCCGAGGTCGCCCGGCGTGAAGTAGAATTTCTCTTCGAAGCCTGGGTCCTGCGGGATGTGCATCTTGCGGTATTTGCCGAGCACGGTGCCGTCGGCGTCGATGACGGCCGCGGTGTTATGGTAGACTTCGCTGCCGCGCGCTTCGAAGAGCGGGGCGACGATGACGACACCGAGGCGCTTGGCAGCTTGGGCGAGTGCGGTCACCGACGGGCCGGTCTCAATCGGCTCGGCGAGGTCGAAGTGTTTCGGATCCTGGGCCACGCAGAAGTATTTCGTCGTGAACATCTCCTGCAGGCCGATGATCTTTGCGCCCTTGGCCGCCGCTTCCTCGATGCGGGGCAGGGTCTTGCGCACGTTGGCGGCTGGGGTGTCCTCGGCGGTGAGCTGGACGAGGCCGATGCGGACGGAGTCAGCCATGACGACGTTCGTCAGTAGACGAGCTTGTTGATCGGATACTCCACGATGCCCTCGGCGCCGGCGGCCTTGAGGGTCGGGATGAACTCGCGCGCCTGGCGGGCGTCGATGATGGTCTCGACGGCGACCCACTCAGAATTACTCAGCGGGGAGACGGTTGGATTGCGCAGGGCGGGCAGGGCGGCGGCGACTTGGTCGAGCTTGGCCTTTGGGAGGTTGAACTTCAGGCCGACCATGTGCTGCGCGGCCAGGGCGCCCTGCAGCATGAGGACGATCTGCTCGATTTTGGCGCGCTTGGCGGGATTGGCCCAGGCGGCTTTGTTTGCGACGAGGACGGTGGTAGTCTCCAGCAACTGCGCGACGATGCGGAGTTGGTTGGCCTTGAGCGAGGAGCCGGTCTCGGTGATATCGACGATGGCGTCGGCGAGCTCGGGGACCTTGACTTCGGTGGCGCCCCAAGAGAATTCGACTTCGCATTCGACGCCCTGCGCCTTGAACCAGCGGCGGGTGGTCTCGACGAGTTCGGTGGCGATACGCTTACCGGCGAGATCCTTGGCCGTCTTGATGGGGGAGCTTTCCGGCACGCAGAGGACCCAGCGGGATTTCTGGGCGGAGGCGCGGCTGTAGATGAGTTCGCAGACTTGGACGACGTCAGCGTTGTTTTCCTGAACCCAATCTTGGCCGGTCAACCCGCAGTCGAAGAAGCCATCTTCGACATATCGGGCCACTTCTTGGGCACGGATGAACCGCCCATCGAGGCCGGGATCATCGAAGGAGGGGCGGTAAGAACGGGTGCTCTTGGTCACGGGGAAACCAGCCCGGGCAAACAGCTGGAGGGTGGCCTCTTCTAGGCTACCCTTGGGCAGACCGAGCATCAATTTGGCGGCTTCCTGACTCATGAGAATATGGAGGAAGCCCACCCGTAGCCCCTCCGCAAGCCTTACCTCTCCCCCGCCGGGCGCCGGCGCCAAGGGTCGGCAATGGAGTCACACTAACGGGACAGAAGGGCTCGACTGCTCGCCCTTGGTGGCCACCCGTCATCCCGCCGAGGCAGGAAAACGCCCGTTAAGCCCGCCTTTTGCCTCCACCGTTGACCCTGTTGGGTGGCATGCCTACTGCTCGAAATCACGTTCACCGATGTCCATCGCCTCCTTCCCCCCCCGCCGTGGGTATCTCCTGCGCAAGCTCCTCACGGTGCTTTGCGGCATTGCGCTGTTCTTGGTGATGGTGGGCCTGTTGGGCGTCTGGGCGCTGGGGAGGTTTTCCCCTAAGTTGCTCGATACGATGCTGGCCACCCGCTCCGGCGCTCATCTGTCGGTCGTCGCCAACGAATCCAACCTCTTCGCCGGTCGCCTGGATTATGCCGGCCTCACAATCACCAACCCGACCCGCTGGAAGGAGCCGCAGTTTCTCAAGGTCCGTCGCCTTGGAATCGATTTCGATCCGCTCACTTTCCTCGAAGGGGGCGCCCGTATCGTCCACGACCTGGAGCTCGACATCGAGCACCTGACAATCGTCGGCAAGGCCGACTACCACTCGGATAATAACGCGAAGGATATCTTCAATGGGCTCAAGCCGGTCCCTGGTCCGGCCGTGACCTCGGCGGAGCCCGCCCCCCAGCCGTTCCTCATCAAACATCTCCGCGTCCGCGTCGAACGCATCACGATCGTCACCGGCGACGGTACCGACCAGCGCAAGGTCTTGGTCGACCAAGCCATCAACCTCGTCTTCGAGGCCCGCGATATCACCCAGGGCAACTTCAAGGGTAAAGTCTCTGGCCCCCTTGGCGCGGAGGTCGTCGCCACCGCCATCTCGCAGCAACCGCAACTTCTCCTCGATCTCGCCCGGGAGCGCGTCCGCCGCTCCGTGACCGAGACGCTCCGCGGAGAAAAATAATCTCATGACCGACCCCACTTCTTCCGCCGATCCGACCTCGCCCGATCCCGTGACTCGCCTCGCCGAACTCGAGGGAGAGATTGCGCGCCTCAAGGACACGGTCCTCCGCAGCAACGCCGACCAGCAAAACCAGCAGCGCCGCCACCAGCGCGAGCGCGAGGAGCTCCGCAAGTATGCGACGGCCGGCCTGCTCGAAGATCTCCTGCCCGCGCTCGACTCGCTCAACCTCGGCCTGGAGTCTGCCCTGAAGCAGGCGGGCGGCCATGCCGTCACCGAGGGCTTCCGCATGGCGGTCGGCCAATTACGGGCGATCCTTTCCGCGCAAGGGCTCACTGAGGTCATTCCCGTCGGTCAATCCTTCGATCCCGCCCGCCACGAGGCGGTGGGCTCCGAGCCCAGTGCTGACGTCGCCGAGGGCACCGTGCTCCGCGTCGCTCGCCCAGGCTGGCTCCTCCATGACCGCGTGCTCCGCCCGGCCGCCGTCTTCGTCTCCGCTGGCGCCGCCAAGTAATCTCCACCGATGGCCGAAGACTATTACGCTTTGCTGGGGGTCGCCAAAGCCGTCTCCGCGGACGACCTGAAGAAGGCCTATCGCAAAAAGGCGATGGAGTTCCACCCGGACCGTAATCCCGGCGACAAGGCGGCGGAGGAGAAGTTTAAGAAGGTCTCCCGCGCTTATGAGATTCTCAGCGATGACGCCAAGCGCAAGTTGTATGACCAGCATGGCGAAGCGGCCTTCGATCCCAACATGGGTGCCGGGGGCGGTCGCGGTCCGGCGGGGGGTGGTTTCCGCGGCGCCGATCCGCGGGATATCTTCGAGCAGATGTTCGGCGGTGGTGGCTTCGGCGACATGTTCGGCGGCGGCGGCAAAAGCCAAGGCCAGGATAACGATGGCGAGGACCTGCGCGTGGACCTCAAGATCACGCTCGAGGAGGCCGCGGAGGGCTTCGAACGGAAGATTCCCTATCGTAAGCATGTCAGTTGCGTGAAGTGTGCGGGCGTCGGCGCTGAGCCCGGCTCCAAGAAGAGCCGTTGTCCGACCTGCGGAGGCCAAGGCCACGTGGTCCGCTCCAACGGCTTCTTCCAGATGCGGCAGGTCTGTCCTTCGTGTGGCGGGCAAGGCGAACGTATCGAAAAACCCTGTAAGGCATGCTCCGGCGAAGGCCGGGTCGTCGCCGAATCCACCGTCAGCCTGCGCATTCCGCCCGGTGTCGACACGGGGACGAAGCTGCGCTCCAGCGGTAATGGCTCCGCGGGCCGCCGCGGCGCCACCGCCGGCGACCTCTACGTCTATATCGCGGTCACGGATCACGAACTTTTCGAGCGCGATGGCGACGACCTCGCTTGCAGTGTGCCCGTGAAGTTCTCGGTCGCCGCCCTCGGTGGCAAGATCGTCGTCCCGAAGCTCAAGGGGAAGACCAACCTGAACCTGCCCGCCGGCACCCAAGGCGGCACGGTCTTCCGCCTCCGTGGTGAAGGCATGCCGGCGCTACGTGGCGGTAATTCCGGCGATCTGCTGGTGCGCGTCGACATCGACGTCCCGAAGAAGATGACCGATAATGAGAGGGCTTCCCTCCAGGCCTACGCCGCGGCCTGCGGCGACGAGGCCGCGCCGGTTTCCGAATCCTGGCGCTCGAAGTTCAAGAAGTTCTTCCCTTAACCCCCTTGCCCGCCGGGGGTCGGGTCGTAAGGTGACTCCATGCCGCGCGACCCCGGCCAGACCGACCGACTGATTCGCCGTCTCCGCTGGGACGAGCTCGATCGGTCATGGCTGCTCCGCTTCGCCGAGTTCGCGCGCGAGGAAGATCTCGCCGGTCTCGGCCTCGCCCAGCGTCCGGTGCGCCCGGGTGATCCGTCCGCCGCGCTCTTGGCCGGGGCCCAACGGGCCCGCGCCCGCGTGGTCGCCCGCGGCCCGATGGTCCTCGCCGGACTCGGCCTGCTCGAGGTGGTGCTCGCTGCCTATGGCGGACGCTGCCATGCGAAGCCCCTCGCTTACGACGGCCAATTCGTCCCCGCTGGGACGGTCGTCGCCGAAGTCGAAGGGCCCGCCGCCGACTTGCTCTCGGCCGAACGTATCCTCCTGAACTTTCTCCAGCGCCTGTGCGGTGTGGCCACCCGCACCCGCGAGCACGTCCTCGCGTTGGGTTCGTCGCCGGCCAGGCTGCTCGATACGCGCAAGACGACCCCGGGCTTCCGCATGCTCGAGAAATACGCGGTCGGCCAAGGCGGTGGCTATAATCATCGGCTCGGGCTTTTCGACCGCATCATGGTGAAGGATAATCATCTCGCCGCCGACGGAGCCTCGTCGGGCGACCGTATCACGAAACTGGTCCGGCACGCGCGCGCCAGCCGTCCCGATCTCCTGCTCGAGGTCGAGGTCGATCGGCCCGACCAGCTCGCCCCCGCCCTCGCGGCCGGCGCCGACGTCATCCTGCTCGACAACTTCACCCTCGCCGATTTGCGCGCGGCCATCCCGCGGCTCCGCGGCCAGGCTTGGTCGGAAGTCAGCGGCGGCGTCAACCTCGAGTCCCTCCCGCTCATCGGTGCGCTCGCCCCCGATTTCATCTCCTGCGGTGGCCTCACCCACGCCGCGCCCTGGGGCGACCTCGGCCTCGATTGGCTCTGATCCATGGCCGACCTCGATAGCAGCATCCTCCTCGCGTTCCTTGAGGCCGCCGGCGAACCGGTGAGCGGAGACCGTCTCGCGAAAGAACTCGGCGTCTCCCGCGTGGCGATCTGGAGCCGGCTCGAGCGCCTGCGGGCCGCAGGTTTCTCCTTCAAGGCCTCGACCCGGAAGGGTTATGTCCTGAAGTCCGTCCCGCGCGAGATCAACGCGGCGCTCCTCGACGCGCACCTTCGTCGCCTTAAGGTCGCGCCGTCGGTCGAGTTGCTCGCCGTGGTCGATAGTACCAATTCCGAAGCGGAGCGTCGCCTCGCGGCGGGCGGAGAAGCGCCGTTCGCGGTGCTCGCCCGGACGCAGCGCGCCGGTCGCGGCCGGCTGGGGCGGAAATGGCATAGCACCCACCCGGGCAACCTTTACCTATCGCTCGCCTTCCGGCCGTTCATTCCACCGGAGCGGCTCAAGCCGTTCACGCTCTGGATGGGGCTCGCCCTGTGCGCGCACGTCGAGAAATCGCTGGGCCTCAAGCTCGGGCTTAAGTGGCCCAATGATCTGCAGTCGCCCGATGGCCGCAAGGTCGCCGGGATGCTCACCGAGGCGCGCCTCGACGCTGACTCGGTCCGCGAACTGGTGTTCGGGCTCGGCCTCAACCTCACGGGCCAACCCAAGGATTTCCCTACCGAGCTTCGCGCGACCGCGGGCTCGCTCGAAGCGGCGGGCGGCGCGCCGCTCGACGTCAACCGTGAGGCCGCCGCCGTCATCGCCGCGCTCTTTCACGCCTGGGAGCAGTTCGCGGAAGGCGGGTGGTCGCGCTCGTTCCGTAAGCTGTGGTCAGCCTACGACGTCCTTGCCGGCAAGTCTGTCCGGGTCGGTCTGCGTGGGGATCCGGTTGCGGGCATCGTTGAGGGTATCGATGATGAGGGCTCCCTCATCCTCCGCACCAGCGGTGGTCGCAAGACCGTCGTCTCCTCGGGCGAAGTCACGCTACGCAAACCCTGAGCGCTTGCCCCGGCGACCACTTTCGGCCACCCTTTTGCCTGTGTCCATCTTCTGTCTCGATGTCGGCAACACCCATACGCATTGGGGCGTCGTGGACGGACGCCGGGTGCTCGCCCACGGCGAGTTGCCGACCGCTTTGCTGGAGACGGCGGCGCTGACGGCGTTGCTCGCCGCGCATCCGACCAAGGGCGTCGCGCTCGCCAGCGTCGTCCCAAAGGTCACGGCGGCGATTGCCCCGGCGCTCCTGAGGTGCGGCCGACCATTCTATCCACTTCGCCATGATTCCGTGAAGGGCCTCGGCTTTGATTATCCGCAGCCCGCCGAGGTCGGCCAGGATCGGCTCGCGGATTGCGTCGGCGCGCAGCTCGTCGCCGGCGCGCCCGCGGTCATCATCGGCATGGGTACGGCGACGACGGTCGATATCCTGACCGAGTGCGGTTACGCTGGCGGCATCATCGCCCCTGGACTTGGCGTGATGACCCAGTATCTCCATGAGCGCACGGCGCTCCTGCCGGCGCTCGACCCGGCCTCGCTCCTCGGCGGACCGGCCATCGGCAAATCCACCGTCGACGCGATGCGTTCCGGCTGTGCCCTCGGCTTCGCTGGCATGATTGGAGCCTTGCTCGATGGCGTTTGCGCCGAGCTCGTCCGCCAAGGTTTACCGATGCCCAAGGTGATTGTCACCGGCGGCGCGGCGGTCTACCTACCGGCCACATGGCAGGCGCGCGTGACGCATGAGCCGCACCTGACTTTACTCGGTCTCGCCGAAGCCCACCGCCGGCATTTCGCATGAGCGCTCCCGATTCCCTCGCGAAGCTCCGCCGCTTCGTCCCGCTGCTTGCTTTGATCATCGTGGTGCAGGCGGGCTTCCTACTCTACGCCTTCTTCGCCGAAAAACTCCCCCGCGTCTGGCCCTTGGTGGTCGGCGACCTGGTCTTTTCGGGCATCTTGCTCTTCGTGCTCTGGCGGTTCCTGGTCCGCCGGCGCGGCTAAGGCTTGATCAGTTTCAGCAGTTCCTTGCGGCGGGCCCGGATCTCGCGGCAGCCGGCCTTGGCCAGGCGGTCGGTCGAGAAGGCTTCGACGGTGAGGCTGGCGACGGCGGTGCCGTAGACCATGGCCTGCTTGATGCTGGCGAAGTCGGTCGTGCCGGTCGAAGCCAGGTAGCCGAGCAGGGCGCCCGCGAAGCTGTCGCCGGCCCCAGTGGGGTCGCGCAGCTCGGTGACGGGGTAGGCGGGCAGGGCGAACATGCCTTCCTCGTGGAAGAGCACCGCGCCGTGCTCGCCTTTCTTGATGATGACGGTCTTGCAGCCGTGCTGGCGCAGGGCGCGTCCAGCGACGATCACGTTAGCCTCGCCGGTGAGCTTGGCCGACTCGGTGTCGTTGACGACCAACAGGTCGGCGCGGCGCATGACCTCGCCAAGTTTGTCGCGTTGGGTCTCGATCCAGATGTCGATGGTGTCCGCGAGCACGAAGCGGGGCGCGGTGAGCTGGTTGAGTACCTCGAGCTGCAGGTCGGGGCGGATATTGCCGAGCATCACGAAGGGCGTCGCGCGATGCGTCGCGGTCAGCTTGGGCTTGAAGTGCTCGAAGACGTTGAGCTGCAGGTCCTCGGTGTCGCGGCGGTTGTAGTTCTCATGGTAACGGCCGCGCCAGAAGAACGTCCGCCCCGCGGAGTCGGTGAGTAGGCCGTCGAGGTCGATGCCGCGCTTAGCGAGCTTCTTGCGGTCGCGGTCGCGGAAGTCGTGGCCGACGACGCCGACGATACGGGGCGGCGCAAAGTAGCTCGCGGCGAGGCACGCATACGAAGCGCTGCCGCCCAGGATGCGTTCGCCTTGGTCGTGCGGCGTGACGATGCTGTCATAGGCGACGGAGCCGACGACGAGGACGGGATCGGCGGCGCGGCCTTTGTGCTTGATGCGGGTGGGAGTGGTCATGCGAAGAGCTCGGGGCGGACGTCACGAAGACGGTACAGGGCGAGCAGGGCGAGCGAATGCTGAGCCGGATTGGCGAGGGCTTGGGCCAAGGCTTCCGCTGGGCGGACGGCCAGCACCTGGATCTCCTCATGCTGGTCGGGGGCCCGCCGGTTGGTCGGGCGGACGCCCTCCAACAGCACGAAATGGCTCCGATTGGCCTGAATGGCGGGGTTCGGGGCGCAGGTGCCGAGTAGGCTGGCATGGCCGCCCGCGAAGCCGGTTTCCTCCTCGGTCTCACGCGCAGCGGCGCGTACCGGATCTTCGCCGGGCTCGATGATGCCGCCCGGCGCCTCGGTGGAAAGTTCGCGGATGCCGAAGCGATATTGCCGAACCAAGACCAGCCTTCCGTCGGCGGTGATCGGGAGGGCGAGGACCCAGTCGCCGGAGCGTAGCACAAAAAAATCACCCTCTCGTTGATCGAGAGGGTGATGACAGTGTTCTTTGTAAACCCGGAAAACCCTGCAGTCGGCGTGGAGCTCTTCGTGCCGGACGGTCCAGCGAGAGGGCGCCGACATGCGAGAGATTACTTGGTCTTCAGCTTCTGACCGATCTGCATCCGGTTTGCGTTCACGTCCGGGTTGAGTTCCTGGATGGTTTTGAGCGAGATGCCGACTTTCTTGGCGATGCCGCCGAGGGTGTCGCCTTTGACGACCGAGTATTCGCCCGGCCCGGCCGGAGCGGCGGCCTTACCAGAGGCCTTCGGAGCGGCGGCGACTTTCTGGAGGTTGGCGACTTGGTCACCGACTTCTTTGAAGTTGATGGCGATGTCGCCGAGGCTTTTGTCAAGATCGGCGCGCAGGGCCGTGACGTCGAAGGTGTTGGCCTTGCCGGCGAGTGCACCGCTGAGCTCGGCGGCGCTCGCTTTAGCGGCGGCGGCTTCATCTCCGGCGACTTGGGCAGCGCCCTTGGCTTTGATGCCATAGACGAGGGCGATGGCGCCGAGGGCGAACCCAAGGATGCCCACGATTAGCGGGAGCTTGGATTCAGAGGAGGAGGAGGAGATCGAGTCGTTTTCCATGTGTATGAGGTGTTTTGCGGGTTGGAACAAATTGAGATTAGCGGTTTGACAGGGACGGCAACACAAAATCAGACTGTTTATTCGGGTATCGGGCAGTATCTCAATTGGTAGAGTCCCTGCTTTGGGAGCAGGGTGTTGCAGGTTCAAGTCCTGTCTGCCCGACCACCCGACCCCGTTAGAAAACAAGCTAGGATACCCCTCAGGAGTATTCTAGGACTTGTCCGGCGCGGATGATGGTCACGTGGTTGGCTGAGTCCGGACGGGCCGAAGCCTCGGTCCGTCCGATTACCTGAGCGCCCAGCCCGAGTTCAGCCGCCAGGCGCAAGGCGACCTCGACGTCTTGGGGCTCCAGAAACACCTCCAGGCGGTGGCCCATGTTGTAAACTTGATGCATTTCTTTGGCTTCGGTCCCACTGACCCGGGCGATTTCAGCAAAAATGGGTGGAGTCGGGAACAGGTTATCCTTGATGAAATGGACCTTGGACCCGAAGCGGCGACACTTGGTCTGGCCCCCGCCAGAGCAATGGACGAGGCCCTTGACGCGCTCGTTACCCAGGGCCTGCAATAGGCGCAGGACGTAGGGGGCATAGGTGCGGGTGGGGGAGAGGAGGGCCTGCCCGACCGATAGGGCGGAACCCGGCAGGGGGTCGGCCAAGCGATGGGGCCCGCAATAAGCCAGCTCGGCCGGAGTAGCCTTGTCGTAGGTCTCTGGATATTTCGCGGCGTAATACTGAGAAAGCAGTTCGTGGCGGGCGCTGGTCAGGCCGTTGGAGCCGATGCCGCTATTCTCCACCGGCTCATAAGTGGCCCGACCGTATGAGGCGATGCCGACGATGACGAGTCCTGGGATGACGCGCGCGGCGTCCACGACTTCGGCCCGGTTGAGAATCGCGGTCGCGGTGGAGTCGACGGTCAGCGTGGGCGTGAGGTCGCCGACGTCGGCGGTCTCGCCCCCGCCGGAGGTGATGCCGAAGCCCTGCGCGCGCAACATGGCGAGCACGTCTTCGGTGCCGTTGATCAGCTCCGCGAGGATCGCGCCGGGGATGGCCTTGGCGTTGCGGTTGATGGTCGAGGAGAGGATGACACCCTTGGTCACGCCGACGCACAGGAGGTCGTCGATGTTCATGACGATGCTATCCTGCGCGATGCCGCGGAAGACGGAGGCGTCGCCCGTCTCCTTCCACCAGAGGTAGGCCAGCAAGGCCTTGGTGCCGGAGCCGTCCGAATGCGTGACAACGCACTTCGTAGCGTCGCCTGTGAGGCCGTCCGCGACGATCTTGCAGAACGCCTGCGGGTAGAGTCCGGGATCGAGACGGTCGACGGCGGCGTGCACCTCGCTCTTGGAGGCGGAGACTCCCCGCGCCGCGTAGCGGCTGGAATCGGCGGAGGGCTTGCTTTCGTGCGCCATGGCTCTTGCCTGCTTATCTCCGACCCTGCTATTGGGTCAACGCCCTTCTCCCTCATGCGGCCACTCTTCCTCCGACAACCGTGGTTCCGCCGCCTCTTCTCGGCGGCGCTCGGCCTTTTACTCGGCATCACCTTGGTCGCTGGTTGGAGTTGGTGGAACGCGCGCAGCCTCCGGGCGCTCGCCGAGGATTTGCGTCAAGCCTATGCGGCGCACGACGCACTCGCGATCGAACAGCTCTTCTGCTGGGATGGCGTCGATGCTACCACCCGAAGCCATATCCGCTTTGTTATCCTCCAGGAACACCTGCTGCCGGTCGCTTCGGTCACGGTCCGTCCGCTCGATATCTTCGCCGCCCAGCCTGGGCCCGGGCTTCGCCCAAACCTGCCGCCCGCCGGCACGATTGAGGTGGTCTTCGCCACCACGGACCGCCTCTCGGCCGCTTTCTTGGCCGGCCGCGACGGCTTCCGTCATAAGTTGATCGTCATGCTGCCCGCGAACTGACGCGGATTCTTGACACCCGCCCGTCGTCTTCCAATTAATCTTTCCCTATGGCTGATAAGAACGACAAGCGCCCGGAAAGCGCCCCCGGCAAATTCTACGTGGATTCGCAGTGCATCGATTGCGATCTCTGCCGCGAGACCGCACCCAAGTCCTTCGTCCGGCAGGACGACGGCGGCTATTCCTACGTCTTCGCCCAGCCGACCGATCAGGAAGGTATCGACAAGTGCATGGAAGCCCTCGAGGGCTGCCCCGTCGACGCCATCGGTAAGGACGGCGAATAATCGCTTCGGCGATTCTCCCGAAAGCCCCGGACCTCCGGGGCTTTTTGTTTGGTCGGCGCGTCCCGTCGGCCTAGCCTTATCCCATGAGCGTCAAAATCTCCTGTGAATACCTCGGCGACCTCCGCGTGCGCGCCACCCATGGTCCCTCCGGTACCGTGCTCCACACCGATGCGCCGGTCGACAATCACGGCAAGGGCGAATCGTTTTCGCCGACCGATCTCACGGCGACTTCGCTCGCGACCTGCATCATGACGATCCTCGGCATCCAAGCCAAGGGACTCGAACTCGATTTCCGCGACCTGCGCGTCGACGTCGAGAAACACATGACCGCTCAGCCGCCCCGCCGCATTGCGAAGCTCGAGGCCACGATCCATATGCCTGCCGGCATTGCCGAAGATCTCCGCGATCGACTTATCCGCGCCGCCAACGCTTGCCCCGTAAAACAGTCACTCCATCCCGACGTCGAGATCGCCCTGGTTTGGATTTGGTAGGGATGCGATGACATCGCATCCGTTCGCGGACGGACAAAGAAGTCATCGCGCTTAGCCAAGACCCGAAAAGGGTGACAGGTGACGGCCCCCGGGGAATCAGCCCCTCAGGGATCGGCATCTCGGCCATCGGCCATCGGAATCCTGCGGCCGGCTCCCGAGCGGCCGACGCCTGAACTCCCGGACCCCGCGCCCGCCACCCGCCACCTGAAGTTATGACTCTGCTTCGCAGCATGCCAGCGTGCCAGCATGCCCCCTCGCGGCCATCAGCCGCGCCTGCTTCGCAGCAGTTCACCCTGCCAGCATGTCCCCGCGCGGCTCCGCCGCGCTACTACCAGCTCCGTTTCTTATGCCCGCTAATCGCGTAGTAAGTCAGATAAAGATAACAGGGGAGTAGGATCCAGTACCCACCGCGCGCGGAGTATTCGTCCGCCAGCCAACCGTAACCGAGTGGGATGAGCGCGTTACCACAGAGCCCCATGATCATGAGTGAGGCACCGGTCTTGGTGAAGCGGCCAAGGCCGTCGAGTGCGAGCGGCCAGATGCCAGCCCAGGTCAGCGAGTTCGAGAGCCCGAGCAGCGCGATGCACCAGAGCGAGATGTCGGCGTTTAATCCGAAGAGCATCAGCTTACCTGGCGCGAACAGCACGCCGAGCGTGGCGACCACGCCAAGCGAGGTGCAAAGCCGCAGCGCCGTCACTTGTGAGAGGTATCGCGGGATGAGGGCCAGCCCTAGCGCGTAACCGATGATCATCCCGGCCAGCACGCAGCCAGGCAGAATCTTCGCGGCGGCGAGCGGGATGCCCATCGTGTCCGCGTACCCGATGATGGTATCGACCGCTACGGTCTGCGTGCCGACATGGAGGAAGATACCGAGCGCGCCGAGGATGAGGTGCGGGAATTGCAGGATGCCGGTTTTGTCGGCGTTGGCTTCGGCGACCTCGGCGGTCTCATGTTCGGTGTCGATCTCGGGGAGTGGCGATAAGCGGACAAGAAATCCGAGCACCAGGAGCGCCGAGCCGACCCACGCGTAAGGTACGACAACGCGGCGGATGAGCTCGTCGAGCGCGGCGGCTTTCTCGGCCGGCGCCATCGTCGCGAGGCTCGCGAAGAGATCGGTGTCGGTGACTTTGAACACCACGGCGGCAAAGACAATCGGCGCGAGAATTCCCGCACCTTTGTTGCAGATTCCCATCACGCAGATGCGGCGCGCGGCGGTCTCCTTGGCACCAAGGATGGTGATATAAGGATTCGCCGCCGTCTGCAGGATGGCCAGGCCGGCGCCCAGGGTGAAGAGGCCGCCGAGAAAAATTCCGTACGTCCGCGTCATCGCCGCGGGGATGAAGAGGAAGGCGCCTACCGCCATGACCCAGAAGCCGATCATCATCCCGCGCTTGAAACCGGTGCGTTTCAGCATGTGCGCCGCCGGCATGGAGAACACGAGGTATGAGATATAGAAAGCGAATGTGACCAGGTATGCTTCGAAGTGCGTCAGCTCACAGCCAATCTTGAAGTAGGGGATGAGGATTGCGTTCACCCACGACACGAAGCCGAAGATGAAGAACAGCACCGCGATGATCGCAATCGAGACGCGCGTCTGCCCAGGCGTCAGGTCGCGGGCATGGATAGGGGCGGAACTCATGCGCGGGGTGACGTCAGCCTGCCGCCTCCGCCACTATGGGCAACGAAAAGACCCCGGCGTTCCGGGGTCTTTGGGTTAGGCGATGAAGCCGGGCTTAGGCCGAGCAACCGCAACCGCCGGAACCGCAGCCACCTTGCTTCTGGGCAACAGGCTGTTCGGTGGAGCAGCAACCGCCGGCCGTCGCGCCTTCTTCAGAGGAACAGCATCCGCCTTCGGACGATTCGCCAGTAGAGCAGCATCCGCCTTCGGACGAGGCCTCGCCGGAGCCGCAGCCGCCGCCCCCACAGCAACCGCCCGCTTGGTGCGGGTGGCCGTGGGCGAGTTCGGTCAGTTCGGCCGCGCGGACAGAGACGACCTTGATGTCGAAATGGAGCGTCTTACCGGCGAGCTCATGGTTGCCGTCGAGGGTCACTTCCTCGCCTTCGATCTTCTTAATCGTGAGGACGCGCATGCCGAGATTGGTCTCGGCGTGGAAACGCATCCCGAGTTGGGGCGTGTTCGCTCCGAAAGCGGAGAGCGGGACCTGCTGGAGCAGCTTCTCACTGTGTTCGCCGTAGCCAAGCTGCGGCGGGACGAGGACGCTCTTGGTGTCGCCGATGCTAAGGCCGTCGACGCCCTGCTCGAGGCCCGGGATGATGTTCTGGGCGCCGTGGAGGTATTCCATCGGGCCGCGATCGCCGGAGGCGTCGAGGATATTGCCCTGGTCGTCCTTCAGGGTGTATTCGATGGCGACGACGGTTTCTTTGGCTACGCGCATGGTGATGAGGACTGATGAACTTAGGTCTAAACCACGCCGAAGCAAGGCGACAGGTATCTAAACCTTGACCGACCCAGTGGGGGCGGCTTCCCTAACCCTCCTGCTGTTTGGGGCCGTAGCTCAGTTGGTAGAGCGCGTCGTTCGCAATGACGAGGCCGTGAGTTCGAACCTCATCGGCTCCACCAGCAGGA